>NZ_JANPJP010000081.1:0-45417 GCF_031425575.1 Phenylobacterium sp. | reverse complement strand
GCCGAGGGAGCCGGCCATCAGCCGAAAGGCGTCAAAGCCAGCCACGTTCTTGAACACCGTGCCGCCGAACCGCAGGACCTCACCCTGAGCGTTCATCAGCCGGGCGCCCAGCACATAGTCGCGCAGCGGACCCACGAAGGGCCGGCGGGGGCCTGAGAGGCCTGTCGCCACCGCGCCGCCGAGCGTGCCGGCGGGGCCGAACACCGGGGGTTCGAAGGCCAGCATCTGGTGCTCGCCGGCCAGCAGGGCCTCGATCTCCGACATCGGTGTCCCGGCCCGCGCGGTGATCACCAACTCGCTGGGGTCATAGTCCACGACGCCGCTGTGCCCGGCCAGCGACAACAGCTCAGCCTCGACGGGACGACCGTAGAAGGCGCGCGTCCCGCCGCCCTGGAGGCGGAATGGGCCGCCGGCGCGGACGCGCTCGGCGATGGCCTCGGTCAGGTCAGAACCGGGGGAGGTGCGCAAACGGCAGTTCCCCATGGTGGATGTGCATGCCGCCGAACTCGGCGCAGCGGGCGAGCGTCGGGATGGCCTTGCCGGGATTGAGCAGGCCCTTGGGATCGAAGGCGGCCTTCAAGGCGTGGAAGGCGTCGATCTCGGCGCTGCTGAACTGGACGCACATCTGGTTGATCTTCTCGCGGCCCACCCCGTGCTCGCCGGTGATGGTGCCGCCCACCGAGACGCAGAGCTCCAGGATCGCGCCGCCCAGAGCCTCGGCGGCGTCCTGGTCGCCCTCCTTGGCCGCGTCATAGAGGATCAACGGGTGCAGGTTGCCGTCGCCGGCGTGGAAGACATTGGCCACCGCCAGGCCATGGACCTCCGACAGCCGGCTGATCTCGGTCAACACCTGGGGCAGGGACCGCCGGGGGATGGTGCCGTCCATGCAGTAGTAGTCGGGCGCGATCCGCCCCACGGCGGCGAAGGCGCCCTTGCGCCCGGCCCAGAACCGCCGGCGTTCGTCCTCGTCCCGGGCGTGGCGGACCTCGGTGGCCCCGCAGCCGGAGAGCAAGGCCGAGACCCGGGCGATCTCCTCGGCCACGTCGGGTCCCGCGCCGTCCAGTTCGCAGAGCAGGATGGCGGCGGCGTCCTTGGGATAGCCCGCGAGAGCGAAGTCCTCGGCGGCCCGCAGGGCCGGGCCGTCCATCATCTCCAGCCCCGCCGGAATGACCCCCTCAGCGATGATCTCGGCGACCGCCTGGGCGGCGACCGCCACATCGTCGAAGGCCGCCAGCAGCACCTGGGTGGTCTCGGGCAGGGGGGTCAGCTTGACGGTGATCTCGGTGACCACGCCCAGCAGCCCCTCGGACCCGGTCATCAGGGCCATCAGGTCGAAGCCCGGCGCGTCATAGGCGTCGGAGCCCAGGTGCAGCACCTCGCCCTCCAGGGTCACCATCTGCAGCTTCAGCAGGTTGTGCACCGTCAGGCCGTACTTCAGGCAGTGCACCCCGCCGGCGTTCTCGGCGACATTGCCGCCGATGGAGCAGGCGATCTGGGAGGAGGGGTCGGGGGCATAGAACAGGCCGAGGTGTGCGACGGCCTCGGAGATCGCCAGGTTGCGCACGCCGGGCTGCACGCGTGCGGTCCGCGCCTGGGCGTCCACCTCCAGTATGCGGCTGAACTTGGCCAGGCTCAGCAGCACGCAACCGGGATAGGGCAGGGCCCCGCCCGACAGGCCGGTGCCCGCCCCACGCGCCACCACCGGGACGCCAAGCGCCGAACAGACCCGCAGGATCGCCTGCACCTGTTCCACGCTCTCGGGCAGGGCGACGACGGCCGGCAGAGAGCGGTAGGCGGCCAGGCCGTCTGTCTCGTAGGGCCGCAGGGCCTCGAGCTTGGTCTTGAGGTTCTCCGGCGGCAACAGCGGGCTGAGCGCCGCGATCAGGCGCGCGGGATCGACGGGCGGGAAATCGGCGTCGAGGCGGGCGTCGAACTGATCGAGCATCACCCTTCTTGGTCCGGGCGCCGCACGGGCGTCAATCACTTGGAACGCCCAGGTCAGAAAGACCTCGCGGCGGGCCCTGCCCGCGCTAGAAAGGTCGCAACAAACAAACCGGGAGATAGGCCATGGATCTGCAACTCAAGGGCAAGACGGCGGTGGTCACCGGCGCGACGCGGGGCATCGGCCGGGCGATCGCCGACCTGTTCGCCGAGGAGGGCGCCAATGTCGCCATCTGCGCCCGCAACGCCGACCAGGTGGCCGAGACGGTCGCGGCCCTGAAGGCCAAGGGCGTCAACGCCTGGGGCGAGGTGGTCGACATCGCCGACGGCCCGGCCCTCAAGGCCTTCGTCACCAAGGCCGGCGAAGCCCTGGGCGGCATCGACATCCTGGTCTCTAACGCCAGCGCCCTGGTCCAGGGCGCGCGGGAGTCCGACTGGAAGGCGATGTTCGACATCGACCTGATGGGGGCGGTCAACGCCTATGAGGCGGCCAAGCCCTTCCTGGAGAAGGCGGCCGAGGAGAAGGGCGACGCCTGCATGGTCATCACCTCCTCGGTCTCCGCCGCCGAGGCCTCCAGCGCCTCGGCCTATGGCGCCATGAAGGCCGCCCAGATCCACTACGCCAAGGGTCTCGCCAAGGAGGGCGCCGCCAAGCATGTGCGCTGCAACGTGGTCTCGCCGGGCACGGTGTTCTTCGAGGGCGGGGTCTGGGGCAATGTGAAGGCGGGCATGCCGGCCTTCTTCGAGCAGATGATCAAGCGCAACCCGACCGGCCGCATGGCGACCCCGGAGGAGGTGGCCGCGGCCACCGTGTTCCTGGCCAGCCCGCGCTCGGCCTTCACCACCGGCATCAACATGCTGGTGGACGGCGCCATCAGCGCCCGTGTGAACTACTAGGACCAAGGCCATGGCCTACGACTACTATTCCCTGACCCTGGGCCGTGAGCGCACGGCCCAGAAGGCGCTCTCCGATCACCTGCGCGGGGCTATGGGCGCAGAACTGGTGGCGGTGTTCGCGCCGGTCCTGGGCTTCGCCTCTGACACAGCCCTGGTGCTGGTGAAGGATGCTGGCGCCGCCATCGCCTCGGCACCGGGCGTGGTCGCCTCCGAGCACCACAGCCTGACGTCCACCCTTCGGCCGACGGACGATGTCCCGCCCATGGCCGGCGGCATCTATGTGCACAACTGGTTCACGATCGACGCCGACGCGGTGGACGAGTTCGTGCGCCTGTCGGGCGAGGCCTGGCCCGACTTCGAGGCCCGCTTCGAGACGAAAATCTTCGGCCTGTTCCTGGCCGCCGAGAGCGCCGCCGACCGGGTCAGCGGCGCGCGCCGTCTGCTGCTGATCACCCGCTACCGGGATCTCGGCGAGTGGCAGACCTCCCGCGACCCGAGCTCGGCGGCGATGCAGGTCTTCGCCCGACGCCGCCAATTGACCCGGGTGTCGCTCGCCCGCGCCTGCCAGCTCATCCCCTGAGGACGCCATGATCGAACAGACCGTCGAGATCGTCACCCCGCACGGGGCGACCACCACCTTCATCGTCCACCCGGAGCGGGACGGACCGCACCCTGTCATCCTGTTCTACATGGACGCCCCGGCGATCCGCGAGGAGCTGCGCGACATGGCCCGGCGGTTGGCGAGCGCCGGCTACTACGTGGTCCTGCCCAACCTCTATTATCGGGCTGGCGTGCTGGAGCTGGGCGGCTTCGCCACCGAGGCCGATCGTGCCCGCATGTTCGAGTTGATGGCCTCCATCAACATCCCGCTGATCATGTCCGACACCGCCGCCCTGTTGACCTATATCGACAGCGACCCGGCGGCCCGGAAGGGCCCCATGGGGGCGGTGGGCTACTGCATGAGCGGCCAGTACGCCATCAACGCGGCGGCCTACTATCCCGACAAGGTCAAGGCGGCGGCCTCCATCTATGGCGTCTCCCTCGTCACCGACGACCACGACAGTCCCCACCTGGCCGCCCAGAAGGTCCAGGGCGAGGTCTATTTCGCCTGCGCCGAGATCGACGCCTATGCGCCGCTGGAGATGGTGGAGGCCCTGGCCCAGTCGGTGACCGCCAACGGGGTCAACGGCGAGGTCGAGCTCTATGCCGGAGTCCACCACGGCTTCGCCTTCCCCCAGCGGCCCGCCTACGACAAGACCGCCGCCGAACGCCACTGGGAGCGCCTGCTGGCGCTGTTCAAGCGCAATCTGGGCTAGAGCGTCTCTGATAGAAGCGACGCGGCCATACCGAGCGGGTTAGCTCGAATTGTCTTTATGCCACGAAAAAGGGCGGCGCTATTTCTAGCGCCGCCCAAATTGTCGTTCTCAGTCTGCAGCTTAGAAGCGGTACTGGATTTCCACGCCGTAGGTGCGCGGGAAGTTCAGCTTCAGCGTCTGCCGTTGAACGCCGCTCGAGGCCGGCGAGCCGATGGCCGAGCTCTGGATGGCCACCTCGTCTGTCACGTTCTTGACATAGCCGATGATGGTGAAGCGATCTTCGGAGTCCTTCCAAAGAGCCCGAAGGTCGGCCACCGTGTTGGAGGGCGAGAGATAGCCGTCCTGTGCGAAGATCGTGCTCTGCTGGTCCCCCGTATAGGTGGCCGTCGCGCCGAGCGTCAGGCTGCCCGGCTCAAAGACGAAGGTGTAGTTGGCGCCGAGGTTGAACTTGTGCTCAGGCGTCAGGGGCAAGTGATTGCCCACGAGGGTCTGCGGACGGCTGCCATTGGGCAGGACGACGCCAGTCGGACGTGCGCCGGCCTTCAAAGCCTTCGGATCAGCGGTGTCGACGAAGCAGCAACCGGTCTGCAGTTCGGTGTTCAGATAGGCGTAGCTGCCGAAGATCGAGAGATTTTCGATCGGCGCCCACTGCGCTTCAATTTCCACGCCCCAGTTGATGGAGTCGAGGTTCAGGAACTGCGTGCCCGTCGAGCCGGTCGTCGAGTTCAAGACCACGGTGAGCGGTGTCTGGAAGCCCTTATAGTCGGCGTAGAAGATCGACGAGTTCAACTGGACGCGGCCGCCGAAGGTCTTCTTCAAGCCCACCTCATAGTTGTCCACGTATTCCGGCTCGGCATAGGGGAACGGCGACAGGCCATTGGAGGCGATCCAGCCTCCCGACTTGTAACCGCGGCTGTAGCGGGCGTAGCCGTTGGTGTCGGAGTCGGGCTGCCACTGCAGACCGATCGTCCCGGACCAGGCCTGATAGTCGGCCGCCATCTTGCGGCTTAGGCCGCCAGTCGCCACCTGGGTCAGGTTCGCATAAAGCGGATTGGCGAGGCAGGTGGCGATGGTCGGGCCGCCGCAGACCACGAAGGTGGTGAAGTCGACAGCGAGGTCACCGGCCGCAGCCAGCGGCACGCCGCCGGACCGAAGCACGGTCGTGGTGGTCGGGCTGCGGGAAACATACCGGGCGAAGTCGGTGCCGGTCTTGTCATCGGTGGTGTAGCGCAGGCCGGCCTGGAGGGTGAGGCTCTCCGTCAGCTTGTATTCGATCTGTGCGAAGGCGGCGTAGGAGTCGACCTGTAGGGTGCCGTCAACCAACAGGTAGTTGCCGTTCGGGTTGGGCGCTGCTGGGCCGCCGGTCGCCAGGTTGATCGGGTTCTGAACCGTCGGATCTCCGAGGACGCGCAGGCCCTGCGGCTGGGAGTATTCCTGGTGATACTGATAGATGCCGCCGATCCAGGACAGCGGGCCATCGCTGTTGGACGAGAGGTTGATTTCATTCGACCACCACTTCTGCTTCTCCTGGTAGAAGAAGCGCTCGCGAGGCGAGACGTTGCTGGCGGTATAAGCGCCAAACGGCGTGGCCGCTGAAACGTTGAACAGACCCGCCCTTGAGGAGCGATCCTCGTCGCCGTTGGTATTGTAGACGTAGGCTTGGTAGCCGGCGATGTACTTCAGGGTCGCCCAGCCCATATCCCAGGTCATGTCGAAGTTCAGGCGGTGGTGATCGGAGAGCTTGCCCTCCATCGTGTCGTTCATCGCGATGGTGTAGCGGTCGGCGATCGAGGGATTGACGCCGGCGAAGCCCAGAGTCGGGTTGTAGTAGAGCGCCGAGTTGCCCAGCCCCGTGATGGAAGTGGTGTCGAAGGGGTTCACCACGGCCTCGTGGATGTTGCCCACGCCGTAGCTGTCGTCCCAGTCGATCTTTCGGTAGCTGAGGCGGGCGGTGATATTCTCGCCGAGGTCCGCTTCGATCTGGGCGTCGATCAAGTAGCGCTTCACGGCGCTGGTGTCGCCGCCGGGGCCGTTGTTGTGGATATAGCCTTCGTCACGGCGTTCCAGCGAACCGCCGATCGAGTATCGCAGGCCGTCGGTGATCGGACCGCGCAGCAGGGCCTGGGTCGTCCAGGCGCCATAGTTGCCGACCGAGGCGCGAACTTCGCCGTTAAAGGTGTCCGTGGGGCGCTTGGAGATGATGTTCATCGCCCCGCCGATGGAGTTGCGCCCATAGAGCGTGCCCTGGGGACCCCGCAGAATTTCCGTCCGCTCGATAAACAGCGACGGCGTCGAGGCATCAGACATCGAGTTCGAGAAAATGCCGTCCGAATAGAGTGCGACCGAGGGATCGGTGCCGATGGCGTTGGTCAGGCGGCCGAAGCCGCGGATCGAAATCCGGTCGTTGTTGGTGTAGGCCATGCTGGGGCTGACGCGCGCCAGGTCCTCGACGGTGGCGACACCCAGGAGGTCGCGCTTTTCGCTGGTGTAGGCGGTGATCGCCACCGGCACGTCCTGCAGGCTGGCCTCACGCTTTTCAGCGGTGACCACCAGTTCCTCGATCATGGTGCCGGCGCCCGCTTGCGCCATGGCCGAGCCGGCCGAAGCCAGAGCGACGGCGGAGACGCCGGCTACCAGCGCGCTCCGCATAAGCAGAGAATTCCTCATCCTAGTACCTCCCAACGCGTCCGGAGCTCTTGTACGGCTCTCGGCGGCAATACTTGGAGATAGCAGACTCGAACGACGTTCGGATAGAGACGAATTTATGTGTAAATTCAATGTTGCACTTGACCTTGGGTAACCATCTCACCCGGTGACAGTTGAAAATTCACCATATTATTGTGCGGCCACGCCAATAAAACAACGTTCTAACAATCCTCATCTTAATGCGGCTGGGAAATGACGGAACGATGTTATTCGAACCTGATCGCGTGCAAGCCCGACCGCGAAAGGGATTTAAGCCAGCGGGCAGGCGTGACAGCAAAACGCCGCCCCCATCTCGAGGGGCGGCGTGATTATTGCGCGATACTGTCAGAAATCGGCACTGATCAATAACGGGTGGGGATGATCACCTTCATGCTCTCATACCCCTTCACGAAGCTGGAATAGACCCGCTTCGGTTCGCTGACGACCTGGATGTCGGGGAAACGGGCCAGGATTTCTTCCCAGATGATCTTCAGCTGAAGTTCGGCCAGACGGTTGCCCACGCAGCGGTGGATGCCGAAGCCGAAGGAGATGTGCTGACGGGGACGCTCGCGGTCGATGATGTAGGCGTTCGGGTTCACGATCACCTCGTCGTCGCGGTTGCCCGAGACGTACCACATGACGACCTTGTCGCCGGCCTTGATGGTCTTGCCGCCGATCTCGAAGTCGCGGGTGGCGATGCGGCGCATGTGGGCGAGCGGGGTCTGCCAGCGGATGGTCTCGGAGACCATCGAGGGGATCAGGCCCGGGTTCTCCCGCAGCTTCTTGTACTGGTCGGGGTTCTGGTTCAGGGCCAGGACCGAGCCGGTGATGGTGTTGCGGGTGGTGTCGTTGCCGCCGACGGTCAGCAGCACGATGTTTCCGAAGTACTCGCGGGGCTCCATGTTCCGGGTGGCCTCGCCGTGGGCCAGCATGGAGATCAGGTCGCCGGCCGGCGGCGCGTTGACCCGCTCGTTCCACAGCTTGGTGAAATAGCCGTGGTACTCGACGAAGATCTCCATCTTCTGCTCGATGGTGTCGATCAGGCCCTGGCCCGGCGCCGCGGTCACCACGTCAGACCAGTAGGTCAGCTTGCGGCGGTCTTCCTGCGGCATGTCGAACAGGGTCGCCAGGGTCATGGCGGTCAGTTCCATGGAGACCTTGTCGACCCAGTCGAACTCCTCGCCGATCGGCAGGCTGTCGAGGATCTTGCAGGCGCGCTCGCGGATCAGCGGCTCCAGGATCGCCAGATTCATCGGCGAGACCGCCGGGCTGACGGTCTTGCGCTGCACGTCGTGCTTGGGCGGGTCCATGGCGATGAACATCGGCAGGGGGCCTTCGCCGGCCGTCTGGTTGGCGATGGTGATGCCGCCCTCGGAGGAGAAGGCCTCGTGGTTGGTGTCCACGGTCATGATGTCGTTGTACTTGGTGATCGACCAATACGGGCCGAACTCGTGCTCGGCGGTGTAGTGGACCGGGTCTTCCTTGCGCAGGCGCTCGAAGATCGCCCAGTGCGCGTCCTGCCGGAACAGTTCCGGCTGCGCCGGATTCAGCAGTTCCAGGGGGGTGGCGTAGACCTTCGCGCGCACGTCGCTGTTGAGGTCGATCGATCCGTCGCTCATTTCCGTTCCTCCGGTTGCCCTGGCATTGGAGGAAAATGACGCCTGCGTCAACTTGAGATGGCGCCGCCCCCGCCTAGACCTTGGCCGGGGCCATCTTCGGCGAGAGCAGGTGCACGGCCAGCAGGGCCAGGAAGTAGATGCAGCCGCAGACCGCGAAGATCGGGCCATAGCCCCCGGCCGACTCCAGCACCTGGCCCACCGACTTGGCCATCACCATGCCGCCGATGCCGCCCAGCATGCCGCCGATGCCGATGACCGAGCCCACGGCGCTTCGGGGGAAGACGTCGCCGGGCAAGGTGTAGAGATTGGCCGAGAACGCCTGATGCGCGGCGGCCACGAGGCCGACCACGGCGGTCGCCGTCCACAGGTCGTCTATCTGGGTGATGAAGAAGTAGGGAAGGGTGGCGAAGGCGCAGACCAGCATGGTCATCTTGCGCGAGACGTTCAGGCTGCGCCCGGCCTTCATCAGCCGTGAAGACATCCAGCCGCCGCCGACGCTGCCAACGTCGGAGATCAGATAGACCGCCGCCAGCATCAGGCCGAATGTGGTGACGTTGAGGTCGAAGGTCTTCTTGAAATAGTCGGGCAGCCAGAACAGCAGCATCCACCAGACCGGATCGATCAGGAACTTGCCGAGCGCGTAGGCCCAGGTCTCGCGCTTGGTGGCCACCTTCAGCCAGCTGACCTTCTGGTCGGAATCCTCGGGGTCGGAACGGATGTGGGCGAGCTCGGCGGCGTTGACCTTGGGCTCCTTTTCCGGCGACCGGTACATGACCAGCCAGGCCACGATCCACAGCATGCCGATGACGCCGGTGATGATGAAGGCCGCGCGCCAGCCGTAGGCCAGCATGATCATGGGGGCCACCAGGGGGGTGATCACCGCCCCGATATTGGCGCCGGCGTTGAAGATGCCGGTGGCGAAGGCGCGCTCCTTCTTGGGGAACCACTCGGTGACGGCCTTGACCCCGCCGGGGAAGTTGCCGCCTTCACCCACACCCAGCAGGACCCGGACCAGGAAGAACTGGTTGAGCGTGCTGGCGCCGGCGTGGGCGATATGGGCCAGCTGCCAGATGATGAAGGCCGTGGCGTAGCCGATCTTGGCGCCCACCCGGTCCACGAAGGCCCCGAACAGCAGGTAGGAGGCGGCATAGGCCGCCTGGAAGTAGAAGACGATGTCGGCGTAGTCGGTCTCGCTCCAGCCCATCTCGTCGGACATGAAGGGCTTGAGCACCCCCAGCATCTGCCGGTCGACATAGTTGATCACCACGGCGGTGAAGAGCAGGGCGCAGATCACCCAGCGGCGGCGCGTCATCTTGCCGTCCGCCGTGGCGGCGGGGCCGGTGTCGGTGGTGGTGGTCATGGACAGGACGCCCTTCTGTTTCTTCGCCTTGGCGACATCTCTTGAACCCCCGCGCCGTCGCCTAGCGCGGGAGATTGTCGCGTCAGGTCGCGGGCTTGGCCGGATAGGCCGCGCACGCGATCTCGCCGGAGCGCTCGAAGCGCACGGCGCCCTTCTGGCCCGCGGCGATGTCATGGATGCCGGCCGCCGCGCCGGTGCAGATGTACATGCCGGCCTTCAGCGGACGTCCGCGCCGGGCGACGTGTTCGGCCAGGAAGCGGATGGATTCCACGGGCCCGCCCGGCAGGATGAAGGCGCCGCCCTGGCCCACGATCTTGCCCTCGATCACGGTCTCGCAGCGCAGGTCCTCCAGCCGGCGCTCGCGCCAGTCGGCGATCTCCGCCCCCACCATCAGGCCGGCGTTGTTGCCGAAGTCGGAGACCACCACGGTGGGGCCCAGGAGGTTGATGCTGGCCAGCGGGCTGCCGGCGGGCTCCATGCCCATGTGCAGGGCGCCGATCAGGTCGGCGGCCTCCTGCAGGGTCCAGGTCAGCTTGTCGGCCGGGGCGTCGAAGGCGATGCGCGCCACATACTCAGCCTCCACGGCCGCGAACCCACCTTCGAAGACCGGGAAGGGGGTCACCTCGCCGGGCCTCACATGCCACAGCGATTTGGCGAAGATCGGGCCGCAGATGCGGTTGCTGTTCAGGCGTTGCTCGTGTTCGGGAGGCACCCGTCCGACCTTCCAGCCGGCCACCTCGTCAGGCCAGAGCGCGAGCGCCGCCTCCTGCACGCGGTAACCGGTGGCGAGGTCGCTGGGCACGGGGCCGGGGAAGTCTGGAAGGGCGGCGGCCGACAGGCGCGCGCGCACGAACCGCGCCGCCACGTCGTCCGTGGGAAAGCCATCGGCCGTGCTTGCCGCCGGAACGCTCACGCGGAATCGCCTCCCCACTCCCTCGCCCTCGAAAGGCGCTGTTGTCTCTAGAGGAAACCGGTGTCATTTTCAAATCAAGTCCCAAATTCGCAATTTTCGGGCGTCAGGGAGAACCTCATGGGCATCCGTCTCGCCATCGCCGCGGCGCTTTTCATCCTGCTGGCCGCCGGCGCCGGCCAAGCCGCAGAGCCCCTGGCCTTTCCGGGCGCGCAGGGCTGGGCGGCGACAACGCCCGGCGGGCGCGGCGGGCGGATCATCAAGGTCATGAGCCTGGCCGGCGCCGGCCCCGGCTCCTTGCGCGAGGCCGTGGAAGCCAAGGGACCGCGCATCGTGGTCTTCGAGGTGGGCGGGGTGATCGACCTGGATCGCAAGACCATCAAGGTCACCGAGCCCTTCCTGACCATCGCGGGCCAGACGGCGCCCTCGCCGGGCGTCACCCTGATCCGCGGCGGCATGGACATCGGCGGCCACGACGTGGTGATCCAGCACATCCGCGTGCGCCCCGGCGAGGCCGGTCAGGCCAAGAAGAGCGGCTGGAACGAGGACGCCATCTCCACCGCCGGCGCGGCCTGGAACATCATCATCGACCACTGCACCCTGACCTGGGCCAGCGACGAGAACCTCTCGGTCTCAGGTCCCCGCTTCACCGGAAACACGCCCCAGGAATGGCGCGCGGGCACCAGCCGACGCATCACCTTCTCCAACAACATCATCGCCGAGAGCCTGGCCCACTCGACCCACGACAAGATCGAGCATTCCAAGGGCACCCTGGTCCACGACAACGTCACCGACCTGCTGATCGTGGGTAATCTGTACGCCCACAATTACGAGCGCAGCGCGCTGTTCAAGGGCGGGGTCCACGCCGTGATGGCCAACAACCTGATCTACGACCCCGGCCAGCGCGCGGTGCACTACAACCTGCAGGCCGAGGAGTGGGGCAACCGTCCCTTCCAGGTCGGCAAGATCGTGGCGGTGGGCAACGCCCTGCGGGCCGGCATCGACACCCCGGTCGACCAGATCGCCTTCTTCCAACTCGGCGGCTATGGCGACGTGGAGTACTACGCCCGCGACAACATCGCCGTGGACCGCATCGGACGGCCGCTGCCCATGCTCGGGCGCTACACCACCTCGCCGGCCAGGATCATCGAGGTGAAGACCGCGCCGGTCTGGCCGCCGGGCCTCAAGCCCATGGCCGCCGCCGCCGTGCAGCAGAGCGTGCTGATGACCGCCGGCGCCCGGCCTTGGGACCGGGACTATGACGACGTCCGCCTGATCGCCGACGTGGCCGAGGGGCGGGGCCGGATCATCGATTCCGAGAACGACCTGCACGGCTATCCCACCCAGACCCCCACCCGGCGGCCCTTCAATGAGGGCGACTGGAACCTGGAGGACATGACCTCCAGGCGGCCCGAGGTGCTGGACTCCGGGACCAAGGCGCGGGGCACCTAGAGGTCAGCTTGTCGGCCCGATCCCACCCCCGACAGGTCCGCTTGGCGCGACGGCGCGGCGCAGGTTATGACACCGGGACAGGAATGAGGACATTTCCCCCGTGGCGGCACGCGACCCAGGCTCCGACAAGACCAAGCGGCACACCATCAATGACGTCGCCCGCCTGGCCGGGGTGTCGAAGAAGACCGTCAGCCGGGTCATCAACGAGAGCCCCTTCGTCAAGGAGGAGACCCGCAAGGCGGTTCTGGAGATCATGCGCGAGACGGGCTACGTCCCCGACCCGCAGGCCCGCGGCCTGGCCTTCCGCCGCGCCTTCCTGGTGGGGCTGATCTACGACAACCCCAACCCCCAGCACACCATCAGCCACCAGCAGGGCCTGCTGGACGCCATGGCCGGCTCGGGCTTCGAACTGGTGGTCCGCCCGGTGGACCGCAATTCGCCCCGCCTGCTGGCCGACATGCGCGACTTCGTGGAGCGCCAGAAACTGTTCGCCGTGGTCCTGCCCTCGCCGGTCTCGGAGGACGAGAAACTGGCCGCCCTGCTGCGCGAGCTGGACGTCCCCTATGTGAGGATCGGCTCGGTGGCCCTCGACGAGCCCGACCGCATGCTGGTCAGCCACGACGGCCGCGGCGCGGCCCAGGCTGCGCGCCACCTGGCCGACCTCGGCCACACCCGCATCGCGCTGATCTCCGGCCCCCCCACCTTCCGCTCTTCGATTGAGCGCAAGAAGGGCTTCGAGGAAGGTTTGGCCGAGGCCGGCCTGACGCTCTCCCCAGACCTCGCCAAGATCGGCGCCTACACCTATGAGAGCGGCGTCAACGCCGCCCTGGAGCTGTTCGCCCTGGAGGCCCGCCCCACGGCCATCTTCTGCCTCAACGACGAGATGGCCACCGGCGTCTACACCGCCGCCCGGGAAGCTGGCCTGCGCATTCCCGAGGACGTCTCGGTGGTGGGCTACGACGACGCCCCCATCGCCGTGCGCCTCTGGCCCCCCATGACCTCGGTGCGCCTGCCCCTGCGGGACATGGGCCGGATGGCCGGCGAAATGCTGGTGCCCAACGCCCTGCGCGAGAAGCGGGCCGACGCGCACGAGGTGCAGCCGCAGCTGGTGGTGCGGGAGTCTACGGGGAAGGTGGGGTAGGGGGACTTGGCGCCGAACATCCCAAGCCCGTCATCCTAGGCCTTGTGCCTAGGACCCCTGTCTCCGATCCATGGGCGCCGCAGGGTGTAGTGGCGCGGTTGAGGCTTTGACCTGCATCGCGATGCCCGTCGACAGAGGGGTCCTAGGCACAAGGCCTAGGATGACGGGGGAGGGGATGGGCCGCGGCTCACCAGGCCAGCAGGTCGAGCCCTGGCACGTCCTGGAAGTCCGCCGGGTTCTGGGTGACCAGGGTGGCGCGGTGGACCAGGGCCTGGGCCGCGATCATCCGGTCCAATAGCTTGCGCCGCGAATAGCCGGCGCTCTCGACAATGACCCGGTAGGCGTCGGCCGCCGCGTCGTCGAAGGCCAGGACCGGAAGCGCCGCCAGGATCGCGTCCAGGCGCGGGCGGCGCAGGCCCGCCTGGGATGGATCGCGATACACCCCGCCCTCGAGCTCCACGCGGCTGACGATCGACATAAGGATGGCGCCGTCCAGGGCCGAGACCCGGTTGGTGACGGTCGGGTCGCCGTCGCGCAGGCCGATCAGGACATTGGTGTCGAGCAGGAAGGCGGCCACGGCTCAGAGGCCGGGCCGCTCGGGCAGCTCCTCGACATCGCGGACCTCGATCTCGCGGGGCGCGGGGAGCGCCGCTAGGGTCTTGACCAGATCGCCGATGGGCGGCCGGCTCGGAAAGATGGTCAGCACGTCGCCGGAACGGATGATGGTCAGCTCGACCTCGCGCCCGAAGGCCACGCCCTTGGGTAGACGAACCGCCTCGCTATTGCCGCTTCGGAAGGTCCGGCTGTCGGCGATGGTCATGGCGATGGTCTCCGTGATCACGAGTATATACGGCAGCTGAGGCGTGGGTTCAAGACACACCACCGCCACGTCCTTCATCCTAGCCTTGGCCTAGGACAGTGCGTTTGTGCCCGCTCCCAGCTCCCGACGGCGTTAAATGCACCGCAATTTCGCAGGCGTTGGGCGCGATGTGTATCCTGCAGTGTCACCGCAACGCCCACGATCTCTGTCTCGGACGACACGCCGATGCGGGCCTTTCGTGTGGTAAGATTCCGGGAACATGCCAGACGATGAAGAGGGACGACCATGGCCGAAACGCCGCCGCCGAGCCTGCTGCAGCTGACACCGCTTAACCCGGCCTTCCGTGACGATCCGCACGTGCTGCTTGACGCGCTACGCACGCAGAGCCCTGTGCATCGCGACGACATGGCCGGCGTCTTCATGGTCTCCCGCCACGCCGATGTCCGGGCGCTGGTGTCTGACCGCACGCTGTGGCGCGATCCGCTGCACGCCGAGGAAGCCTCCATGATGCAGAGGCGGTTGCTCGAGAACTACGATCCCGCCACGCCGCGCTCGCACTCCACCAGCATCCTGATGCTCGACGATCCCGACCACGCCCGCGTGCGCGGGCCGCTGACGCAGGCGCTCTACGCGCGGGTTGCGAAATTCCGGCCGGAGATCGAGCGCATCGTGAAGGAATCGCTCGACCGGCTCGACGGCCGCGACAGCTTCGACCTGATGGACACCTTCTGCGTGCCGATCCCGATCGACGTCATCGCCGCCATCCTGGGTGTCGATCATTCCCGCCTCGGTGATTTCCGCACGTGGTCCGAAGACGTGATCCAGTCGCTGAACCCGATGCGCACGCCGGAAGCCACGGTGCGGATGGAAAAGGCCAGCGAGGCGCTGAACGGCTATTTCACGGAGATGCTGCAGGCCCGCCGCAAGGCGCCGCAGGACGATCTGATCTCCGACATGACGCGGCTGCAGGCGCAGGGCGCGAACCTCTCCGACGAGGAGCTGCGCATTAACCTGACCGCGCTGCTGGTCGGCGGCAATCTCACCACCACCGATCTTATCGGCAACGCCGTGCGCCTGTTCCTGCTCAACCCCGGCGAGCTGGCCAAGCTGCGCGCCGATCCGAGCCTGATCAACGCCGCCGTCGAAGAAGTTCTGCGCTACGAGCCGCCGGTGGACATCACCGCCCGCATCGCGTCGCGCGACATGGCCGTGGGCGTCTGTCCCGTAAAGGCGCACCAGTCGCTGATCATGTCGCTGCGCGGCGCCAACCGCGATCCCGCCGCATTCGACGATCCGCACCGCTTCGATATCACGCGCAAGCACGTGCCGCATGTCGCGTTCGGCGGCGGTGCGCACATCTGCATCGGCGCGCCGCTTGCGCGGTTGGAGGCGCAGGTGGCGCTGCTGCGCCTGTTCGAACGCTTCCCGAACCTGCGTTTCGCGGAGCCGGACGCGAAGCCGGCGTGGCGCTCGCTGCCCTTCTTCCGAGGCCTGGAAAAGCTTGAACTGCGCCCCTGACAACCCGTTCAACTTGGGGGCGTCAGGACCGGGTTGGCGGGCTGTTCGAGATAGGGGACAGGCGCACCGTTCCCCGGTAGGTAGGCGTTTCGTTTTCCTTCCCCGCGAGCCGCCATGGTCCCTGATTTCGCCCACGAGGCGCCGCCGCTCCCGCGCGCCCTGACCGGCCAAGCCACCTAGCGTCCCGTGACCGTTCTGCGCGTCATCCTCGGCGACCAGCTCTCCACCCGCTTGGAGGTCGTCGCCGGCGCCGACAAGGCGCGCGACGTTTTCCTGATGGCCGAGGTGATGGCCGAGGCGTCCTATGTGAACCACCACGTCAAGAAGATCGCCTTCCTGTTTTCGGCCATGCGCCACTACGCGGCGGCGCTGCGGGCGGCGGGGTACCAGGTGCGGTATGTGGCGCTGGAGGACGACGGCAACAGCCAGAGCCTGGAGGGCGAGATTCTGCGGGCGGTGGCGGAGCTGGTGCCTGAGCGGGTGGCGGTCACCGAGCCGGGGGAGTGGCGGCTGCGGGAGGGGTTTGAGGCGTTGCGGCTGGCCCTGCCGGTGGAGCTGGAGATCCTGCCCGACACGCGGTTCCTGTGCTCGCACGATGCGTTCAACGCCTGGGCCGGGGACCGGCGTGAGCTGCGGATGGAGTACTTCTACCGCGACATGCGCAGGCGCCACGATGTGCTGATGGAGCCGGACGGCAAGCCGGCCGGGGGCCGCTGGAACTTTGATGCGGAGAACCGCAAGCCGCCCAAGGCGGGGCTTACGTCCCCGCGGCGCCTGAGTTTCAAGAAGGACGCCATCACCCGCGAGGTGTTGGAGCTGGTGCGGCGGCGGTTCCCGGAGGGCTACGGCCGGCTGGAGCCTTTCCACTTCGCGGTGACCCGGCGCCAGGCCTTGCGGGAGCTGGACCACTTCATCGCCCACATTCTGCCGGGGTTCGGCGACTATCAGGACGCCATGCTCCGGGGCGAGCCGTGGCTGCGCCACTCCCTGCTGGCGGCCTATATCAATGCGGGCCTGCTCTATCCGCTGGAGGTGTGCCGCAAGGCCGAGGCCGCCTGGCGCGAGGGCCATGCGCCGCTGAACGCCGCCGAGGGGTTCATCCGCCAGATCCTCGGCTGGCGGGAGTTTGTGCGCGGGGTCTACTGGCGGTTCATGCCGGGCTATCTGGAGCAGAACGCGCTCGCGGCCCACGAGTCGCTGCCCTGGTTCTACTGGAGCGGCGAGACGCGCATGGCCTGTGTGCGCGAGGCCCTGGCCCATACCCATGACCACGCCTATTCGCACCACATCCAGCGGCTGATGATCACCGGAAACTTCGCCCTGTTGGCGGGCCTGGCGCCCAAGGCGGTGCACGAGTGGTACCTGGCGGTCTATGCCGACGCCTATGAGTGGGTCGAGGCGCCCAATACGCTGGGCATGGCCCTGCACGCCGATGGCGGGGTGCTGGCCTCCAAGCCCTATGCCGCCAGCGGCGCCTATATCCGCAAGATGAGTAACTACTGCCAGGGCTGCGCCTATGACCCCACCGTGGCGGTAGGGGAGCGGGCGTGCCCGTTCAACGCGCTCTATTGGGACTTCATGGCGCGTCATCGCGAGCGGTTCAGCCGCAACGTCCGCATGCCCTTCGTCTACGCCACCTGGGACAGGATGGGGCCGGCGCGGCAGGCGGGACTGCGCGACCAGGCCCAGCGGCACCTGACCGCCATGCGCGAGGGGACCCTGTGAAGGGCGTCGCCAAGGGCGACCTACCCACCAAGACCTGCCTGGTCTGCAACCGACCGTTCACCTGGCGGAAGAAGTGGGCGAAGGTGTGGGACGAGGTGCGCTACTGCTCGGAGGCCTGCCGCGGGCGGCGAAGCGGGGGAACCTGACGGGGCCTGCCAAGGCCGGGCCTCACGAGGCCAGCGGGGGTATTATACTTGCCATACGTGCGTCGCCCGTCGCGCACCTCTCAGGATAGGGCCTCTGCGGTGTTCGATTCAAAGCTGCGACCGTTGATCGATCCGCCGCTGAACCGCCTGGGGCTGGCCCTGGCGCGGCGGGGGATCACGGCCGACCAGGTGACGGTGGCCGGCGCGGTGGCGGGTGGGCTGGCGGGTCTGGCCATCGGATTGCAGCATCCGCTGGTGGGGCTGGCGCTGATCGCGCTGAGCCGGCTTCTGGACGGCCTGGACGGGGCGATCGCGAGGGCCACCCGGCCCACGGACTTCGGCGGCTATCTCGACATCCTGTGCGACTACGTCTTCTACCTGGCCGTACCCCTGGGGTTCGGGTTCGCCGAGCCGGCGCATCTGCCCTACGCCCTGGCCCTGGTGGCCAGCTTCACCCTGACCGCCGTGAGCTTCCTGGCCTACGCGACCTTGGCGGCCAAGCGCGGGCTGGAGAGCGTGAGCCACGGCGCCAAGAGCTTCTTCTACAGCACAGGCCTGGCCGAGGGCGCCGAGACCATCGCGGCCTTCACGCTGATGTGCCTGTTTCCCGCCGCGTTCCCGGTGATCGCCAGTCTGTTCACGGTCCTGTGCCTGCTCACCGTGGTTCAGAGGAGTCTGATCGCCCGGGCCGAGTTCCGGCAAGATCGCTAGATCGTACCGACTCGCTTGCCTGGTTGACGGCAGACCCTGTCGCCCTTCCAACTGCACTATGGAAACCCGGGGCCGAGATCATGAGACTTAACCTTGCGCGGCTGTCGCTGGCCGTTTCTCTGCTGATCCCCGTCTATTTCATGGCCGCGGCCCTGGGGGTGAAGTTCGGCCTGTGGCCCTGGCAATTCGGACTGGGGGTGCTGATCGCGAAGTTCGCCCTGCCGGTTTTGGGGATCGGCCTGGCCCTGGCGTTGATCGCCCTGATCGCCTGCCTGGTCCGCGCGCCCCGGCGGGGCTGGGTCATCGCCCTGGCGGCGTTGCTGATCCCGGCGCTGGGGGTCGGCTACCTGGCCACGGTGCGGGCGCGGGGTGCGGCCATTCCGCCGATCCACGACATCGCCACCAACGTGGTCGACCCGCCGATCCACTCGGCGAGGGTGCTGGCGGACCGCCAGGCGCAGGGGGCCAATCCGGTTAACGCGCTGAGTGCGAAGATGTCGACGCTGAAGCCCTATCAGGCGCCGCAGTTCGCGGCCCTGGGCCCACGGACCCTGGGCGAGGTGGGGCAGGCGGCCTATCCGACCGTCAAGACCCTGGCGGTGTCGGCGACCCCCGCCGCAACCTATGACGCCGCGCAGGCGCAGGCCCGCGCCGAGGGCTGGACGCTCGCGGCCGGTGCGCCGAGCTCGGGGGTGATCGAGGCGACGGCGGAGACCTTCTGGTTCGGCTTCAAGGACGACGTGGCCGTGCGTATTCGGCGCGCCCCCGACGGCGAGGGTTCGCTCGTCGATGTGCGCTCTACCTCGCGGGTGGGGCTGAGCGATCTTGGGGCCAACGCCGCCCGTATCGAGGCCTATCTGGCGGGGCTGTCGAAGCGGTTGCCGAAGGGGTGAGGTCCGACCGGCGGTGACGGGTGTCCGCAGGCTGGCCCTGGTGGGCGCGGGCCATGCGCATCTGCACGTCATCCACCACCTCGATCGACTGCGGGCGGCAGGTGTCGAGCCGACCCTGATCGCGCCGCCTCAGTTCCACTATTCGGGCCTGGCCACCGGCGTGCTCTCGGGCGCCCTCGAGGTGGCGGCGGCGCGCATCGACGTGGGGGCGCTGGCGGCGCGACTGGGGGTGGCTTACTTGGCCTGTGAGGCGTCGGACATCGACCTGGCCCGGCGGCGCCTGATCCTGGACGACGGGACAGAACACGAATTTGACCGGCTCTCCCTCAATGTGGGGAGCGTCACCCGAGACCGCCGGGGCCTGGCGGCGGATCCGGGCGTCTGGACCGCCAAGCCCCTGGACAGGCTGCTTGACCTCCGGAGCGCGATCGAAAGGTTCCTGCGGGCCAGGGGCCGCTCCCCCAGCGTCGTCGTGGCCGGGGGCGGACCGTCGGGATTTGAGATCGCCGCCGCGCTGGCCGGACTTCTGGAGCGTCACAGCATGGTTCCAGATGTGAGCCTGGTGGGCGCGGCGTCCGGCTGGGCGCCGGCGGCGGCGATCACCCGGCTGACGCGCTCCTTGGCTCGGCGCGGCGTGGTGATCCTGCCGGGCGAGGTCCTGGCGCGGGCGGGTGACCACTGCATGCTGTCAGAGGGCGCGCAGCGGCCCTGCGACATGTTGGTGCTGGCCACCGGCCTGAAGGCTGCGCCGATCGTCGCGGCCCTGGGATTGCCGCTGGACGGCCGCGGACGCCTGCGGGTCACACCCGAATTGCGGTCGATCAACGACGAGGGTGTCTTCGCCGCCGGCGACTGCGGCGTGATCGACCCTGAGCCGAGGCCGATGGCCGGCGTCTTCGGCGTGCGGGCCGCGCCGACCCTGTTGCGCAACCTCGCGGCGACAGCGGCCGGCGGCCTCGAGCCCTACCTTCCGCAGCGGCGCTGGCTTTCGATCATGGACCTTGGCGACGGCTCGGGCCTGGCGCTGCGCGGACGATGCTGGTGGCAGGGGCGCAGCGCCCTGTGGCTCAAGCGCCGCCTGGACGTCGGGTTTGTCGCGCGGGTCAGGCGAACCGCTTGAGGATCGACACCAGCATCCGTGTCCGGTCGGAAAACAGGGCCGGTGTGTACCACTGGCCGGCCAGCCGCTTGCCGATCTCGCTGCGGACCGGATAGGGCGCGATGGCGGAGGTCATCTGACTGAGTTTCAGCCGCGACGACAACATCAACGCCCAGATGTGAATGTGATCGCCGGCATGTCGCCCCACGATGGTGACGCCCAGCACCTTGCCCTTGCCGGTGGTGACCAGCTTGCCAAAACCGCGGGTGTCGCCCTCCGCCTGGGCGCGGTCGTTGTCGGTGAATTCAAACGTCTCGACCCGAATGCTGTCGCCGTGGGCCTTGCGCGCCTCGGCCTCATTGATCCCGATGGCTGCGAGTTCAGGGTCCGCATAGGTCACCCTTGGGACCTGTAGGTCGTCGGCGTCGACGGGCAGGGCGAAGATCGCGCGGCGGACCACCAGGCCCGCATGAGCGCCGGCCAGGTGGGTGAACTGGCCGCGGCCGGCGGCGTCCCCGACGGCGTAGACCCGACGGTTGCTGCTGCGCAGGGACTTGTCGGTTCGAATGCCGTCGCGGTCGTAGGCCACCCCCGCACGATCGAGGTCGAGCGTTTCCAAGGCCGGCTGGCGGCCCACCGCCACCAGCAGGTGGGAGCCTGTAATGGCGCGTTCGCCCGCCTCCGACTGCACGATGACCGTCGGCCCCGCCTCCACCCGCACGGCCTTGTGTCCGCCCAGCAGCTCGATCCCGTCGGCCTCGAGCTGGTCGATGACGACCTGGGCCGCGCCGCGGTCCTCGCGGCCGAGGACTTCGCCGGCCTCGATGATGACCACCTCGGCGCCCAGCCTGCGGAAGGCCTGGCCCAGCTCGATCCCGATAGGCCCGCCGCCAAGCACGATCAGCCGTTCCGGCAGCGCCTTCAGGTCGAACACTGTCTCGTTGGTCAGGTAAGGGACCTGATCGAGTCCCGGGATCGGCGGAACCGCGGCCCGCGACCCGGTGGCCACGACGATCTTGCGACCGACGACCCGGACGCTTTCGCTGGCCACGGTGCGGGCGTCCACGAACCGGGCGGATTCGCGCACCACGGTGACCCCCAAGCCTTCAAACCGAGACTGGCTGTCGACCGGGGCGATGGTGGCGATGGTGGCGTGCACGTGGGCCATCACGCGGGTGAAATCGACCGTCACGCCTTCCGTCGTCACACCAAGCCGGCCACCTGGGCGGGCGTCGTGGGCGGCGCTGGCGGCGGCGATCAGGGCTTTGGAGGGGACGCAGCCATAGTTGAGGCAGTCCCCACCCATCTCGCCCCTTTCGAACAGCACGACCTTCAGGCCGAGCTGGGCCGCGCCGGCGGCGACGGAAAGCCCGCCAGAGCCGGCGCCGATGACCACGATATCGGCCCGCATCTTTGCGATCTTGCTCATAGCGCCGGGCCCGATCTGGCGCGATGGCGCTGGAACAGGGTCGTCCCGAGGGAGAGGAGACCGAGGGCGACCAGCGGCAGCAGGATCTTCGGCTCGAAGATCACGCCCAGATCGGGGGTCTCTCCCCGGGCCAACAGTTCTCCGATGCCGGCGCCTATGCCGCTGTAGATGAAGGTGGCGGGCATGATGCCGAAGAACGTCGCCAGGGCGTAGGCTCGCAACGGCGCATGGGCCAGGGCGGCGGCCACGTTGACCAGCCAGAACGGGGCAAGAGGGATCAGACGCAGGGTCAGGATGTAGCCGAAGGCGCCCGCCTGAACACCGTCGATCACCGCCTTCAGGCGGCCCCCGGAAGCTTCCGCGCGATCCCGAAGCGTCTGGCCGAGGGAGGTCCTCACCGCATAGAAGACCAGCACCGCACCGATGGTGGCCCCGATGACCGTGGCGGCTCCGCCCAGCCAGGTTCCGAACAGGTATCCGCCCGTCAGGGTCAGGATGGTGGCGCCCGGCAGGCTGACCGCCGTGGCCACGGCATAGATCACCACGAAGGCCGCCAGGGCCAAGGGTAACCGCTCCGTCACCAGCTGACGCAGGGCGGCCTCATTGGCCTGGAGCGCTTCGAGGCTGATGTAGCGCGTGACCCCGCTGGCCAACATGGCGCCGACGGCGACCAGCAGCAGCAACAGGGGGAGATACCGTTTGACGTGGCCCATTGGATCTCCGGTGGCGCGTTGAACACCCCGTCATAGGCTATGCTGACGCTGTGATCGACTCATCGCAGCGCTTCGCCGCCCATAGGGCCCGCTATCGCGGCCTCACGGTCACCCGGCGGGCGCCCAAGGGCCACGCCGACTGGACATCGCTCTCGAACTCTGGCGCCTAGCGCGCACTTGGCTCGGCGTCAGTTCGGGCGACTTCAGGGATGTGAGACCGTGAACAGGATCGAGGCGCTGGCGCAGCTGACCGGCCAGGGGTTGCCCTATGAGCTGACGGAGATCGAGGCCCTCGGGCGCCGGGTGCGGGCGTTCGCCAATGCGCCGGTCAACCTGAGAGCCCTGTTCGAAGCCGGGCGGAGCGACCTGCCGTTTACCGTCTATGAGGATGAGCGGCTGACGTTCGAGCAGGCGTGGGCGCAGTCGCAGCGGCTGGCGGCGGCGATGGTCGCCGACTATGGCGTGGCCAAGGGCGACCGGGTCGCCATCTCCATGCGCAACTATCCGGAATGGATCCTGGGCTTCATGGCGGCCACCTCGATCGGGGCGATCGCGGTGGCGATGAACGCGCTCTGGCAGCCGCACGAGATGGAATACGGGCTGAAGGACTCCGGCGCCAAGCTGCTGCTGGCCGACCAGGAGCGGCTGGACCGGCTGGCCGCCTGTGAGGCGCACCCCGAGGGGCTGTCGGTGATCGCGGTGCGGGCGACGCAGGCGCTGGCGGCCGGCGTGCGGAGCTATGACGCGGTGATGGCCGGCGCGGGCGAGGCGCCCCCCGAGCGTGAAGTCGGCCCCGACGACGACGCCATCATGCTCTACACCTCAGGCTCGACCGGGCATCCCAAGGGGGCGGTCTCGACCCACCGCAACATCATGTCGGCCCTGCTGTCCTGGGAGCTGGACGCCCAGGCCGGCATGCTGGCCGGGTTCGCGCCGGTGGTCGGCGGACCCCAGCCGGCGGCGCTGCTGTCGATCCCGCTGTTCCACGTCTCGGGCCTGCACGTCAGTCTGCTGCAGAGCTTCCGCGCCCAGCGACGGCTGGTCTGCATGTACAAGTGGGACCCGGCCCGCGCCGTCGAGATCATCGAGCGCGAGAAGATCACCGGTTTCAACGGCCCGCCGGCGGTGACCGGCGACCTGGTGGAGATCGCGAGGCGGGAGGGCCGCGACCTCAGTTCGCTGATCGCCGTGGGCGGCGGCGGGGCGAGCCGCGCGCCGGAGCAGGTCCGCGCCATTGACAAGGCCTTCCCCAACGCCGCCCCCAATACCGGCTGGGGCATGACCGAGACCAACGCCATCGGCACGTCCATCGCCGGCGCCGACTACCTGGCCCATCCGGCCAGCTCGGGCCGGGTGTCAGGGGTGCTCGACATCCGCATCGTCGACGAGGCGGGCGTGGCCCAGCCGGCCAACACGCGCGGCGAGCTGCAGATCCGCGGCGCCTCGATCATGCGCGGCTACTGGAACCGGCCCGACGCCAACGCCGAGACCTTCGTCGACGGCTGGATGCGCACCGGGGACGTGGCTTATGTGGACGAGGACGGGTTCGTCTACATCGTCGACCGCATCAAGGACCTGGTGATCCGCGGCGGGGAGAACATCGGCTGCGGGTCGGTGGAGGCGGCGCTGCTGGAGCATCCCGAGGTGATCGAAGCCAGCGTCTACGGCGTGCCCGACGAACGCCTGGGCGAGGAGGTGGGGGCGACGATCTACGCCCGCTCAGCCCTAGATGAGGCCGAGCTGCGGGCCTTCCTGGAGCCTCGCCTGGCCCGCTTCGAAATCCCCCGATACGTCCACTTCGCCATCGAACCCTTGCCACGGATCGCCTCTGGCAAGATCCTGAAGCGGCAACTGCGGGACGAGGCGGCCGCGCGATGGGGCTGAGTCTCGCCTGGAGAAGGAGCCGCCGATGGTGAGGGCCGCCTGTCACTGTGGAGCCGTTCGGATCACCCTGGAGCCGGCGCCGGCCTGGGTGCTGGATTGCAACTGTTCGATCTGCCGACGCTACGGCGTGCTCTGGGCCTACCGCTCCGATCCTATCGGCAAGACCGAGCTCAGCGTGGAGCTCGTCCAGGGGGAGGACGCGGTTGAGGCCTATATCTGGGGCAACCGGTGGATCGGCTTCTGGCGCTGCAAGACCTGCGGCTGTGTCACCCACCACACCGCCCTGGACCAGCCCGAGACGATCCGCGCGGTCAACGCCCGCATGTTCGTGAACTTCGACCCCGCCAGCGTGACCATCCACCGGAGCGACAACGCCCATACCGGCGCCTTCTGGACCCGGCCAGACGCCCCGATCCGGAAGGGCGGCCAGCCCCCAATGGACTCGCCGGGGCCTGACGACTGGCGCTAGGGAGCGGCCCGCGCTGTCCCAGGCTCAGTCCCCATGCCGCGCGCGGCGGAAGGGGCTGGCGGCGAGGAAGAGGGTTACGGCCACGAAGCCCGCTATGGCGATCCAGAAGGTGGGGCGATAGCCCAGGGTGTCGGCCAGCCAGCCGCCCAGGGGCGCGCCGACCACGATCATGGCCCGGTTCAGGGAGCGCATGGTGGTGTTCATGCGGGCCTGCAGGGCGTCGGGCGTGACCGACTGTCGGTAACCCATCTCGTTGGCGTTGGAGGCGCCCATGGCCAGGCCGTAAAGACCTTGGCCGACCGCCAGCGCCACCAGGGTCCAGGTGCCGCCCGCGGCGGGCGCCAGCGCGATGACCGCCCACGCGACGGGCATCAGGGCGCGGCAGGCGATCACCGCCCCGCCGGCCCCCCAGGCGCGGCCGATCCGGGTCGCCAGCAGGCTGCCCACCAGGCCGGTCACCCCGGCGGCGGCCAGGGCGAGGCCGAGCTGAAAAGCGCTTAGCCTCAACTCCAGCAGGACGAAGGGCACGAAGACGGTGGTCAGCATGGCGTTGAACAGGAACCAGCCGTGGGTGCCGACCGCGAAGGGGCTGAGCACACGGTGGCGGTAGACGAAGGCCAGACCCTCGCCGATCTCTCGGCCCAGATGCGGGCGGGGGCCGGCGGCGGCGCGGCGCGGCTCCTCCACCGGAATGCGCCAGACCATCAGGGCGGAGACCAGGTAGGAGGCGGCGTCCAACAGCACGGCCAGGGGCGCGCTCACCGCGGTGACCAGGGCGCCGGCCACCGCCGGGCCGGAGGTCTGGGCCGCAGAGGCGCCCTGGTCCAGGCGGGCGTTTGCGGCCAACAGGAAGGGGGCGGGGACCAGGCGCGGCACGAAGGACTGGGACGCCGCGTCATTGAGCAGGGTCAGCACCCCGAACAGGGCCACGAACACCATCAGCAGCGGCAGGCTGAGCCAGCCCAGCCACCAGAGGGCCGGGATCGCGCCCAACAGCACGGCGCGGCCAAGGTCGGTCCCCACCAGCAGAGGCTTGCGCCGCCAGCGATCCACCAGGGCGCCGATGATCAGGCCGAGCGCCAGATAGGGCAGCCACCTCGAGGCGTTCATCAGGCCGACATCGGTGGCGCCGCCCTGCAGGGTCACCACCACCATAACCTGCAGGGCCAGGGTGGTGATGTAGGTCCCGAACTCCGAGACGGTCTCGGCGCTCCAGAAGGCCAGGAAGCCGGGAAGGCGGAAGACGTCGCGAGCTTTTGAACCGTTCATCCTGCCGCCGCTCCCCAGACGCGCCGCTATCTTAGGGCTGTGGCCTTCGCTAGGGCCAGGGGTTGGCCCGGAATCAGGGTCGACAGGGCCACCAGGAAACGCCTAGGTTGTACCTGCGGTGCGTAGGCCGCGCTTAGAGCCGGGGGCCTTTCCAGATGAAACGCATCGTTGCGGCGGTGGCCGCGTGCTTGCTGCTGGCCGCCTGCACGACCACCAGCACCCAGCTGGCCTTCAAGGACGCGCCAAAGCCCCCGGCCGGAGCGCGCATCATCCTGTTGCAGCCGGAGGTGCACCTGGCGGTCTTGACCGCGTCGGGCCTCCAGGAGGCGCGCGCCGACTGGAGCCAGCAGGGCGAGGACAACCTGGCGGCCGAGATGTCGGCCTCGCTGAGGGGGCGCGCCCATCAGTTCAATATGATCGATCCGGAAGGCGCGATGGAAGGGCGGACCGGCCAGTTACTGCGGCTCAACGAGGCCGTCACCCGATCCATCCCCTATGGTTACATCCCCACCAAAAAGGGTGCGTTCGACTGGACACTGGGGGAGGGCGCCCGGGCGCTTGGGAGCGCCTATGAGGCGGACTACGCCCTATTCGTCACCGCGCGCGGAACCTATGCCAGCGGCGGTCGCGTCGTGGCCATGATCGGATTGGCGGCCTTGGGGGTGAGCGTTCCCCTGGGAAACCAGTACGCCATGGCGTCCCTCGTGGACCTCAAGACCGGCCGGATCGTCTGGTACAATACTGCGCTTGCGGGCCCCAACGCCGACATGCGCCAGCTGGACGGGGCCAAGCTGCTGGTTACGGCGATGCTCAAGGATGCGCCGCTCTGAGGGCTTCATTGCGTGGCGGGTTACTGGCGGCCGTCGCGGTCGCCAGCCTGGCCGTCGGCTCCGCCGCCCAGGCGCAGCGGCTGGCCGGCGCGCGCCCTGACCTAACCAGCGACGAAGGCGGACTGTGGTCGGTGTCGGACAAGGCGGAGATCGGCGCCCGGCAGTCAGCTGAACTGGACCGCGACCCGGCGCTAAACGCCTATGTACGCGACGTGGCCTGCAAGGTGGCGCGGGACCACTGCGACGACATCCGGGTCTATGTGATGGACCGCCCGTTCTTCAACGCCTCCATGGCGCCCAACGGCTACACCGAGGTGTGGTCGGGAACGCTGCTGCGGGCCGCCGACGAGGCGCAGCTCGCCTTCATCCTGGGTCATGAGATCAGTCATTTCGACCGCAACCACTCGCTGACCTCCTGGCGGCGGAGGAAGTCGACGGCGAACGCCATGATGGTGCTCTCCGTTGGAGTGGCGGTGGCGGGTGCGGCCGCGGCGAGCAGCGCCCACACCTACGACGGGGCAAGCTCGATTATGGATGCGACCCGGGGCCTGATCGACGTGGTCTATCTGGCCGGCATGGCCTCGTTGTTCGGATTTGACCGGACTAACGAGTTGGAGGCCGACCGCCTTGGCCTCGGTCGCGCCGCGCAGGCCGGCTATAGGCCGGCGGCGGCGACCGAGATCTGGCGTGCGCAGATGGACGAGGTCCAGGCGTCGGACTTCAAGCGGGTGCGCAATTCAGGCGCCCGCACCAACATCTTCGCCAGCCATCCGGTGGACGCCGAGCGAATACAGGCGCTGCAGGCCGACCTGAAGGCTCTGCCTGACGCCGGAGCACCCGGCCGCGCCCGGCATCGAGCGGCGATTCGACCGCACCTCGCCGCATGGCTGCGGGATGACCTGAGACGGCGCGACTTCGGCCAGACCCTGCATCTCATCGGCCGGCTGGCCAGAGACGGCGAGGATCTGGGCGTGCTCAACTTCTATCGCGGCGAGGCCTACCGCCAGCGGCGGGGCGATGGGGATCTCACCCTGGCGCGGGAGGCCTATCTGGCCGCGTCGGCCTATCCAGACGCCCCCGTCGCCGTGTGGCGCGAGCTCGGCGATCTGCGGCGCAAGGAAGGCGACCCGGCAAGCGCCAAGGCCGCCTATGACAGCTACCTGACCAAGGCGCCCGCCGCGGAGGACGCTTGGATCGTGCAAGACAGCCTGAACAGCCTGACATCGGGAAAATGACCATGCGTTTTGTAACTCGGCCCCTGGCCGCCGCACTCGTCGCGCTCGCCTTGGCGGGCTGCGCCACCGTGACGGCCGCCCCGGCCGGCCGCTTCCAGGCGGGCGACGGCCAAGAGGTGACCCTGGGCCGCATGTGGTCGGATATCACGCCGATCATGCTCAACAGGGGCAAGAAGGTGCGGGTGCTGTCCATCGACGGGCCCCTGCTGAACGCCCTTTATGTAGGCAGTGGTCTGGTCCCCGGCGACAACATCGTCAGGTCGTATGTGAAGGAGCGCCCGACTCCGCTGATGCGCGCCGGGATGTCGGCCAGCGAGAGGCTGGAATTCGTCTCCGACAGCGTGGCGGCCATGGGCTATCAGCGGGTGGAACTGGTCCGCCCCCGCGCCGCGCTGTTGGGCGGGGCGCCCGGCGTGCGCTTCGACCTGAACGCCAGCACCAGCGAGGGCCTGGAGATCAAGGGCACCGGCATTGTCGCCGAGGTTTCGGGAAAGCTCTACCTGACAGTCTATCTCGCGCCGGCCGAGCACTACTTCCAGGCCAGCCTCCCAGAGGTGGAGTCGATCCTGGCCTCCGCCCGGATCACTGGCTAGCCGCCATACGGGAAGCCGTCGCGACAGAGAGGCTGCCTTAGAGGCGCGGCAGCCACATCCCCATCGCCACCAGCAGGACCCCCGCGGCCGTCGCAACGCTGAGCACCAACAGAAGCGCGGCCATGGCGCCCTTGGCCCACGCGCCGCCCCGCGCTCCAGCCGCCAGGTAGAGCTCCAGGACCGCCAAGGGCAGGAGCACGTGGGCGAAGGCCAGGAAGATGTCGAAGGGGCCGTCGAAGGCGGCCGTGTGCCCCACCGGTCCCCGGTTGGCGGCGAACCACAGCATCATGCCCAGGCGGTAGAACCAGACGGCGTTGATCACCACGAAGAGGCGCAGGGCCCAGCGCCGGTGGCTGACGAAAGCCCGCGCCCGCGCCGTGCGCCAGGCCTGGGCGGCGAAGGTCAGGACCAGGGCGGCGTTGAGGGCGTTGCCGACGGTCATGTAGGTCCCCGCCACCGCGCCGCGGGTCAGGGCGATGAAGAGTCCGCTCGTCGCCGCCACGCCCGCGACGGCGATGAACAGACGTCCGTTCCACCGGTGCAGCCAGGGCGCGCGGGCGCGAATCTGCGGGACCAGCTGCAGCCCCCCGCTGAGGGTGACGATGAAGGCCGTGGCCAGGTGGGCGCCCAGCGCCAGGTTGCCCCTCATGTCGCCCGCGACATAGCCGTGGCCGTCGGGCAGGACCCGGTTCCAACGGCTGAGATCGCCTCCCGCGAGGCCCGCGCCATAGAGGGCGGCGATGTAGACGCCAAAGGCCCCGAGGCCTGCGACCGCGACCGCGTACCAGAGGACCGCCGAGGCCCGCAGCAGCCGTTCGGCTTTCGGCGCGGTGGACATGACTCTACTTTCCTGCCGGTGAAGCTTCCTCGTGCGACCCTAGCGGTGCGCGCCGGAGCGTCGATGACCGCAGGACCCAGACTTGTGACCCCAGGGATCAACCGCACCGACCGGCCCACCGTCTCGGCGGGCTACGCCCAGGCGCTGCTGGACTTCGCGGTGTCGCAGGGGGCGGGGCGGGCCGAGCTGCTGGCGCGGTCGGGGATCGCGCCCGACTCCCTGACCGACCGGGACGATCGCGTGCCGCTGGCGAGCTATGTGGCCCTGATGCGGTCCGCCAAGGCGATCTGCGACGCCCCGGACCTGGGCCTGCGGTTCGGGGCGGGGACGAACTTCGAGGAGGTGTCACTGGTGGGGCTGATCTGCCGCGCCGCCGGGACCATGGGCGAGGCCCTGCAGCAGCTGAACCGCTACCGGCGGCTGATCGCCGAGGTGGACCTGGGGGGTGGCGAGCGGTTCGAACTGGTCCCCCAGGGCGCAGAGCTGTGGCTGGAGGACCGCCGGCCCGACCCGAACGCCTTCCCGGAGCTGACCGAGGAGACCTTCGCCCGGTTTGTTTGCGAGGTGGCGCGCAGCCACGGCGACGTCCCCTTCGTGACGGCGGTGGAGGTGACCCATGCCAGGCCCGCCCATGCCGCGGCCTATGACGCGGTGCTCAGGGCGCCGGTCGTATTCGGTGCCGCGCGCAACGCCCTGCGGATCGAACCGTCCTGGCTGTCTCTGAAGACCCACGGCGCCAACCAGTATGTGTTCGGCATCTTCAACGACCGGGCCCAAGCCCTGATGGCGCGGCTGGAGGCCACCCGCACCGTGCGCGGCGAGGTGGAGCGCCTGCTGTTGCCGCGCCTCCACCTGGGGGCGGCCGGCATGGCGGCGACGGCCAGGGCCATGAACCTCAGCCGCCCGACCCTGTACCGCCGGCTGAAGGCCGAAGGGGTGAGTTTCGACCAGGTGCTGGACGACCTGCGCCAGGATCTGGCCAAGACCTATCTGGCGCGGCTGTCGGTGAACGAGACCGCCTACCTGCTGGGCTTCTCCGACCGCAGCGCCTTTTCGCGGGCCTTCAAGCGGTGGACCGGACAGGGGCCGCGCGGCTGGAAGGACGGCTAAGACCTGCGCAGCACGCCGCTGGCCAGGATGGGCGTGAGCAGGCCCGCCATCAGCAGGGTGTTGGAGACCGCGTTGAGGCCAAAGCCGGTGGCGATGGAGAGGCCTGAATCGATCACGTACCAGACCGCCGCGCTGGCGAGCACGCCGCGCCAGGTCGGGCCGCCTGCCGCGCCCAGCCTGTGAGCCGCGTCGAAGGTCACGAGCAAGGTGAGCGCCCAGCCGAGGGTGACCGCCCCCATCAGCCCCACGGCGAACCGCATCTGGGCGTCGAGGACGAGGTCCTGCGGTCCACTGAGCACGCCGAAGAGCAGGCGGGTCGGACCGCTCGTGACCTCGAACCCGGCCCCGGCCAGGACCAGACCGAACAGGGCGACCGCCCAACCCCAGACCGTCAACCAGTTGCGCCAGAACCTCGACATCGCTTCGCCTCCCGTTTCACCTGGGATCAGACTAGGGGCCGGGCGGAAGCGGCGCCATTACCCGCCAGGTCATGGCCGTGGGGTTTCCGCTTGGAACCTCGGCTGTTTTCACCGATTGGAGGCTGACCATTCTTTGAGGGACTGACCGATGGCTTCCGGCCTTGCCGCGCTGCTGGACGACGTGGCGGCGATCGCCAAGATCGCGGCCGCCTCGGTGGACGACATCGCCGGTGCGGCCGGCAAGGCCGGGTCGAAGGCCGTGGGCGTGGTGGTGGACGACGCCGCCGTGACCCCCGGCTACGCCATGGGGTTCACGCCCGACCGTGAGCTGCCCATCGTCTGGAAGATCGCGCTGGGCTCCCTGCGCAACAAGTTCATCTTCCTGCTTCCCGGCGCCCTGGCGCTCAGCGTCTTCGCTCCCTGGCTAGTGACGCCGCTGCTGATGATAGGCGGGACCTATCTGGCCTTCGAGGCCAGCGAGAAGATTCTGGAGGTCTTCGTGCCTCACGAGGCGGGCGAGGAGCTGGAGGAGCTGGCGCTCAGCTCCACCGAGCTGGAGGACCAGAAGGTGGCCGGCGCCATCCGCACCGACCTGATCCTGTCAGCCGAGATCATGTTCATCGCCCTGGCCGATCTCGCCGACAGGCCCTTCCCGATCCAGGCCGTCGCCCTGGCGGTGGTGGGCCTGGGGATCACCGTGGTGGTCTATGGCGTGGTGGGCCTGCTGGTGAAGATGGACGACATCGGCCTGCACCTGTCGAAGGGCGGCACGCGTACCGGCCAGGCCCTGGGGCGGGGCATGGTGAAGGCCATGCCGTTCCTGCTGTCGGGCCTGGCGACCATCGGCACGGCGGCGATGCTTTGGGTCGGCGGCGGCATTCTGGTCCACGGCCTGGAACACTACGGCTGGATGGAGATCCCGCACCTGGTGGAAGGCCTGTCCCACTGGGCGGCCGGAGCCCCTGGCGTCGGGGCCGTCACCGGCTGGCTTGGCTTCGCGGTGGGCTCGGCGGTGGTGGGCCTGGTGGCCGGGGCGGTGATCGTCGGCATCGTCCACCTGGTGCACAAGGTCCGGGGCGGCTCGGCCCACTGATCCTCAGGCCGAGTGATCGGCCTGCAGGGCGCGGACCTCGATCGGCAGGGTGATGGCCTTGGCGAAGCGGGCGCCCCAGGCCAGGGCGGCGGTCTCGTCGGCGACCTCGATGATCGTGAAGCCGCCGATCTGCTGCTTGGCCTCGACGAAGGGGCCATCGGTGACCTGTACCTCGCCGTCCTGCGGGGTCAGCACCTTGGCGCCCGAGGGTGGCGTCAGGGCCGCGGAGAACACCCGGGCGCCGGCGGCGCTGAGGTCGGCGTTGACCTTGGCCAGGTCCGCCATGATGGGCGCCAGGAATTCCGGTGACGGGGCGGGGCCGTCAGGCTGGATGATGCTGAGCAGGTAGCGGGGCATGGCGGTGTCTCCTGGCGCTGGGCCGGCGCGGCCCTGCAGACTCGACGAACGAGATGAGCCGAACTCGACAACGTCCGGCCTTTTCCTCCCCCGTAAACGGGGGAGGAACGTAGCTGGCTCAGGCCGGCTGTTCGGCCGGCTGGTTGAAGGCCCAGTGGACGCCGAACGGGTCGACCATTGCGCCGTAATAGTCGCCCCAGAACATCACCTGCGGCTCGGAGGTCGGCGTGCCGCCCGCGTCCACGGCGCGCTTCCACCAGCTGTCGAGGTCGGCGACCACCAGCTGCATGGTGAAGCTGTGCGAGGGCTGGTGGGGGTAACCGCTCTCCGGGAAGGCGTCGCTGAGCATCAGGGAGCCGCCGTTGATCTCCAGGTGGATGTGCATGAAGCGCTTGCCGTCCTCGGCGGGCATGCGGCGCAGCTCCCGGGCGCCGAAGGCCTTCTGGTAGAACTCGGTGGCCGCGCCCGCGCCTTCGACACTGAGATAGGGGATGACGCCCGTGAAGACGGGGTCGAGGGTCTGGGTCATATCAAGGCTCCAAGTTCGCGCCCCGGCGGCGCTCCGGTCTCAGGACGAACAGCGCGGCCGCGGTCCGACATCGACGAGCGTTTTCACTGCGTCTGGCTCACGCGCTCCTGGCGCTATCCTCCTGAAGCCGGTCGAGGTGCATGCGGATGTGGGCGGCTTCGGCGGGTGTGTTGGCCAGGGCGATGGCTCGGTTGAAGGCCTCGCGGGCGTCGTCGGCCCGGCCAAGCTGCAGGAGCAGGGCGCCGCGGGCGCCGAAATAGTGGAAGTAGCCGCCCAGGCGATTGGCCAGGGGCTCGATCATGTCCAGCGCCGCCTGGGCCCCGCGCACCTTCGATACCGCCACCGCGCGGTTCAGGGTGATGACCGGGGAGGGGGTCATGATCTCCAGGGTCGCATAGAGGTGGTCGATCTGGGCCCAGTCGGTGTCCTCGTACCGGGCCGCCCGGGCATGCAGGGCGGCGATGGCGGCCTGGACCTGATAGGCGCCCGGTCGGCGGTGGCGCATGGCCTTGTCGATCAAGGCCAGGCCCTCGGCGATGTTGCGCGCGCTCCACAGCGAGCGGTCCTGATCCTCCAGGAGGATCACGTCGCCTGCGGCATCGAAGCGGGCCGCCGCACGGGCGTGCTGCAGGAGCAGCAGGGCGGTCAGGCCCATGATCTCCGGCTCGGCCTGGAACAGGCGCAGCAGCAGGCGGGAAAGCCGGATGGCCTCCTCGCAGAGCGGACTGCGAGCTGCGATCTCCGCCCCGCCCGCCGAATAGCCCTCGTTGAACAGCAGGTAGACCATGGCCGCCACCGCGCCGAGGCGCTCGGAGCGCTCCGCAGCGCCGGGGGTCTCAAAGGGCACGTCGGCGCGGGCGATCTTGGCCTTAGCCCGGGTGATCCGCTGCTCCATGGCGCTCTCGCCCACCAGGAAGGCGCGGGCGATCTGCTTGACGGAAAGCCCCGAGACGATCCGCAGCGCGACGGCGATCTGCTGGGTGGGCTGCAGGTCGGGATGGCAGCAGATGAACAGCAGTCGCAGGATGTCGTCGCGGTAGTGGGCCCCGTCCAGCCGGTCGGCCATCGGGGTTTCCACGTCATCAAGGTCGGAGAGCTGGTCCTCGGGCGGAAGGGCGGTCTGCTTGGCCTGGCGGCGGACCTGGTCGATGGCGGCGTTGCGGCCCACCATGATCAGCCAGGCGGCGGCGTCGCGGGGCGGGCCGTTCTCGGGCCAAGACTTCAGCGCCCGCAGGCAGGCGTTCTGGAAGGCCTCCTCGGCGGTGTCGAGGTCGCGGAAATAGCGCAGCAAGGCGCCGACGGCCTGGGGCCGGGCGGCGGTGATCGCCTGCTCGATCCAGGCCAGGTCGCTCATGCCACGTCGCCCCCCGGCAGGAAGAGGCGGATCGGACGGATCTCATAGCCGCCGCCCGAGCCGGGGTTGGCCTTGGTGAGCTCCTTGGCGGTCTCGATGGCCTCCTCGAGGTCCTTGCACTCCAGGACGTAGAAGCCGAGCAGCTGCTCCTTGGTCTCCACGAAGGGGCCGTCGGTGATCAGGCCGCCCTCGCGGTGCAGGCTGGTGGCCGCGGTGGTGGGCAGCAGGCGCAGGGAGGGGCCCAGTCGGCCCTGGGCGTGCAGCTTCTGGTGGACGACATCAAGGTCGGCCATGACCTTGTCGTCCTCTTCCTGGCTCCAGGAATAGACGATCTCTTCGGAGTTGTAGCAGAGGATGGCGTAAAGCATTTCGGCGTCCCTGATCGAGGCTAGGACGAACGAGTATGCCCTCAGCCGACAGGGGGCCGAAGAATAAAGACGGCGGCCGTCCGGCTGGGGGGCGCCTAGCGCGGCTTGGGCGCGAGCGCCGCGAAGGCTGCGTAGAACACCTCGTCGGGGACCAGGTCCGGGGTCATGAACCGCTGGAACAGCAGGCCCTCGGTCAGGGCGTGGATCACCACCACCAGGACCTCGGGCGGCATGGGGCTGTCTCCGGCCGCCATGATGTCGGCCAGCCAGGCCGCGCCGCCGGCATAGCTCTCGGCGGTGATCTCGCGAACCCGGGCGCGGACCTCTTCGTGGTTGAGGGTGTGGGCCATGCCATTGAGCCGGGCCGGGGCTGCGAGCCGTAGGTCGGGGGCGGCGGCCAGGGTCGCCTGGGCGAAGGCGCGCATGATCTCGGCGAAGCTGGAGCCCGGCGCGATCACCGGCTTGATGGGCGCCCAGTCGGTCTGGGCGATGGCCAGGAACAGATCCTGGCGGTTCCTGAAGTTGCCGTAGATCGCCCCGCTGGTCATGCCGGCGCGGCGCGCGACATCCTCCAGAGTGACCGCCTCGAAGCCCTTCTCGCGGATCAGCTGGCGCGCGGCCTCCATCAGGGCGGCGCGGGTGCGGGCGCGCTTGTCACCCTTGGGCTTGCGACGGGTCTCCTGGTTCATGGGAGGAATCTAGGCGATTGCCAATTAATAGGAAGTCTATTTTATAGGCATCCTATTTTATGGAGTCGGGCATGGACGCGATCGAACAGGCGCTGGGGGCGGTGGTGGCGGCCGGGGACCTCGCAGGCGTCGTCGGCCTGGTCTGGCGCGGCGGGGAGGCCAGGGTCGCCGCCGTCGGCTGGCGCGACATCGAGGCGGGCCTGCCGATGCAGCGGGACTCCATCTTCCGCATCGCCTCGATGTCCAAGCCCATCGTCTCGATGGCCGCCCTGACGATGCTGCAGGAGGGCCGCTTTTCCCTGGAGGACCCGATCTCCCGCGTGGCGCCGGAGTTCCTGGCGATGCGGGTGCTGCGCGATCCGGACGGGCCGTTGGACGACACCACCCCCGCCGACCGCCAGATCACCTTCGAGGACCTGCTGACCCACCGGGCGGGGCTGACCCAGGCGGGCTTCCACACCGGCCCCATCGACGCCGTCCACCGCGAGGTGTTGGGTCCTGATCTCGACAGTCCGCTGTCGCCCGACGCCTGGATCGCGGCGCTCGCCACCCTGCCGCTGATCGGCCAGCCGGGAGCGGCCTTCACCTATGGCCGGTCCACCGATCTGCTGGGCTTGCTGCTGGCCCGCATGGAGGGCGCGCCGCTTGAGGAGGTGTTGCGCCACCGGGTGCTCGAGCCCCTGGGCATGACCGACACCGGCTTCTCCGTGCCGCCGGAGAAGCGCCATCGGCGCGCCGGGCTCTATGGCTTCGACATGGAGGGCAAGTTGAAGAAGCTCCCCGCCGTGCCGGGGGGCGCGGCCCTGCCTGAGCGGCCAGACGACATGGCGTTCGCCTCGGGCGGGGCGGGGCTGTGGTCGACGGTGGACGACTACCTGGCCTTCGCGCGGACCTTCGTAGACGGAGGCCTGCTCTCGCCGCAGACGCTGGCGCTAATGACCACCAACCGGCTGACCGAGGCTCAGCGGCTGGAAACCCAGATGTTCGGCATGCCCACCTTCGGTCCCGGCTGCGGCTTTGGCCTGGGGGTCGCGGTGACGATGGATCCGGCCACCGGCCCGGTGATCCGCGGTAAGGGCGGGGTGGGGACGGTGGGCTGGCCCGGCGCCTATGGCGGCTGGTGGCAAGCCGATCCCACCAACGGCTCGGTGGCCATCCTGCTCATGCACAACATGCTGGAGCTGGAGCAGCTGACCGCCGGCTATGGCCTCGGCGGCTACGGCGCGATCCTGGAGTTCCACGCCCTGGCGACGAGCTAGAACCCGCTCTAGCGGTGTTCGAACCGGACGCGCTGGTAGGTGTTGGGCCCAAACAGCACGGCGGTCAGGAACAGGAAGATGAATTCCGCCGCCAGCAGCCGCCAGGCGCCGGTCTGTTCGGCCACGCTGAAGGCCTCCAGCGCCTCGCGGCCGAAGTACAGCCAGGCCCCGCCCTCGACCACCAGGGCGGCCATGCCCCAGCCGACGGCGTCCAGCACGGCCTTCCCGGCCGTCCAGGCGGCCCGCAGCCGGAAGAGCAGGGCGATCAGCCCGAGCCACCACGGCGCCCACAGCCACCCGGCCAGCATCGCTGAAAGCGGTTTGGCCCAGTCCGGCAAGGCGGCGACCAGGTCGTTGATCAGGCTGCGCGGCGCCTGCGGCTCGAGCATCAGCGCCAGATGCGGGACCGCATAGAGGGCGGCGAACACCAGGAAGAAGGGGGCCATCCAGAACGCCGGCCGTCCATGGACCTTGCGCCAGGCCTTCACCTCGGCCGCCGCCGCCGGGTCCTGACGGGCCTTGGTCGCTCGCCGGGTGGCCTTCTGGCGAGGCGCCGGGTCGGCGGACCTCGGCCGCCGCGCGGCCAGGGCGGCCAGCGCCGCCTTGAGCCGAGCCCACAGCGTCGACAAACCCGAGGGCTCGGGTCCGCTGACCGTCGGTTGGTTCCGTTCGCCGTCCATGCCTTCCCCCCGGAAGCCTCCAGGGCAGGATGTACCAGTCGCCGAACGGCGTCACGCGAGTTGTGGCGTGACCCTGGACGACCAACTACCGCCCAGGCTCACCAACCAGGTCGCGGACCTCATGGAGGTCGAGCACGACAAGGACGCAGAGCTCGCGAATGTCCTCGGTCGGCGCCATCAGATCGGGGACCATGACGGTCATCATGCCGGCCGCCGCCGCCGACCGGACGCCGATGTGGGAGTCCTCGAGGGCCAGGCAGAACCGGGATTCGACGCCGAGCCGTTCAGCGGACTTGAGGAAGGGATCGGGGGCGGGCTTGCCGTTCTCGTAGTCGCCACGGCAAACGATCGCGTCGAACCGCTCGGTCAGGCCGTGCGCGGCCAGGTGACGATCGACCGTCGCGCGGGAGGACGAGGTGGCGATGGCGCGCGGCAGCCCGAGCCGGTCCAGGGCGTCCAGCAGTTCCAGCACGCCCGGCTTCATGGCGGGCCTGTTTTCGGCCACCAGCCAGAAGTGCCGCCGCCATTCGGCGTGGAAGTCCTCGAACCGGAAGTCCTCGCCGAAGTGCGATCGGAACAGGGGCCCGCATTGCGACCGCCGCACGCCGATCGACCCGGTGTAGACCTCGTCCGGAATCGTGCGCCCAGCCTCGGCGGCGGCGGCCAGCAGACCCTCCTGCCAGAGCGCCTCGGTATCGAACAGCAGGCCGTCCATGTCGAAGATCACGGCGCTTGGGCGATGGGGCAAGTTCATGCTGGGTCTCTTCTCCAGGAGCGGCTGAGTTGGCGCCGGCCTTGCGCGCAGGCCAACTGAGCCGCTGCCCGACGGCCCAAACAAAAGCGGCCCGGAATTGTCCGTGATCCTAGACGCCGCCGGTATAGAAGAACATGAACGGCAGGAGAGCGGCGAGAGAAACGCCTGTTGATGCCAACAAGAGCCGCGGCCATCGACGAGTTCCGTTGCAGACCCATGCGCTCGTGGTCAGCGCCATGACCACTAGCGCGGGCCATACGACGTAGAATTCGATCTGGCCGGCGTTCGGGTACCCAAGCACCCCCCGAGCGACGACGCCCTTGATTAGGTCCCAGCCCAGTAGAAACAGGCCGAACCACAGGAGGCCTGCGAGACCTGTCAGTATGTTCGCCAAACGCATAGGCTAAGGTTAGTCCAGTAGCGCGAAATCCCAAAGCAAAACGGCCCGGAGCGTGAGCTCCGGGCCGTCCTGTTGTCGTCCGTAGATCAGGTCGCCTAGGCGAACTGGCCCATGGTGTTGTGGACGCCGCCGGCCTTCAGGGCCGCTTCGCCGGCGAAGTATTCCTTGTGGTCGTCGCCGATGTCGGAGCCCGACATGTTCTGGTGCTTCACGCAGGCGATCCCTTCGCGGATCTCCTTGCGCTGGACGTTCTTCACGTAGCCGAGCATGCCCTGCGACCCGAAGTATTCCTTGGCCAGGTTGTCCGTGGACAGGGCCGCGGTGTGGTAGGTCGGCAGGGTGATCAGGTGGTGGAAGATGCCCGCGCGCTTGGCGCCATCGGCCTGGAAGGTGCGGATGCGTTCGTCGGCTTCCACGGCCAAGTCGGTGGTGTCGTAGTCCACGCTCATCAGCTTGTCGCGGTCATAGGCCGAGACGTCCTTACCGGCCGCCTTGTAGGCGTCATAGACCTGCTGGCGGAAGTTCAGGGTCCAGTTGAAGGACGGGCTGTTGTTGTAGACCAGCTTGGCGTTGGGGATGACGGCGCGGACGCGGTCCATCATGCCGGCGATCTGCTCGACGTGGGGCTTTTCGGTTTCGATCCATAGCAGGTCGGCGCCGTTCTGCAGCGAGGTGATCGAGTCCAGGACGCAGCGGTCTTCACCGGTGCCTTCGCGGAACTGGAACAGGTTCGAAGGCAGACGCTTCGGACGCAGCAGCTTGCCGTCGCGGTTCAGGACCACGTCGCCGTTCTTCATGTCGGCCGGGGCGACTTCTTCGCAGTCGAGGAAGCTGTTGTACTGGTCGCCCAGGTCGCCCGGGGTGGTGGAGACGGCGATCTGCTTGGTCAGGCCGGCGCCGAGCGAGTCGGTGCGGGTGACGATGACGCCGTCTTCAACGCCCAGCTCGAGGAAGGCGTAGCGGCAGGCGCGAACCTTCTGCAGGAAGTCCTCGTGCGGCACGGTGACCTTGCCGTCCTGGTGACCGCACTGCTTTTCGTCGGAGACCTGGTTTTCGATCTGCAGGGCGCAGGCGCCGGCTTCGATCATCTTCTTGGCCAGCAGGTAGGTGGCCTCAGCGTTGCCGAACCCCGCGTCGATGTCGGCGATGACCGGGACGACGTGGGTCTGGTAGTTGTCGACGGCGTCGATGATGGCCTTTTCCTTGGCCTTGTCGCCGGCCGCGCGGGCGGCGTCGAGGTCGCGGAACATGCCGCCCAGCTCACGGGCGTCGGCCTGGCGCAGGAAGGTGTAGAGCTCTTCGATCAGGGCCGGCACCGAGGTCTTCTCGTGCATCGACTGGTCGGGCAGGGGGCCGAATTCCGAACGCAGGGCGGCGACCATCCAGCCCGACAGGTAGAGGTAGCGGCGGTCGGTGGTGCCGAAGTGCTTCTTGATGGAGATCAGCTTCTGCTGGCCGATGAAGCCGTGCCAGCAGCCCAGGGACTGGGTGTACTGCGACGAGTCGGCGTCATAGGCCGCCATGTCCTTGCGCATGATGCCGGCGGTGTAGCGGGCGATTTCCAGGCCGGTCTTGAAGCGGTTCTGGACGCGCATGCGAGCCACGGATTCGGCGTCGATCGCCTCCCACGGACCCTTCTTCGACGAGATGAGCTGGCCCATCTGAATGATATGATCTTGGTACGCCATGTCGGCCTCGATGCCAGGAGTGATGTTGAGCGGGGCAATAGCAGAGCCGTTCACGCCTTGGGGAGAGCCTGCGAGGTCTAGTTGTCGAACTTTACGTGGGCTCTTTGTCATGTTGTAATGTTTCGACAACGGGAATTGTAATTAACATGGCCGCCGAACGCCGCCTCTACGTGGGCCCCAGCCTGCGCCGCCTGCGCCGGGACCTCGGCCTGACCCAGGCCGACATGGCCCGCGACCTGGAGGTCTCGGCCTCCTACGTCGCCCTGCTGGAGCGCAATCACCGGCCGCTGTCGGCCGAGATGCTGCTGCGCCTGGCCCAGACCTACAAGCTGGACATGTCGACCCTGGCGGGGACCAGCGGGGCCGACGAGACCGCGCGGCTGCAGGCGGTGCTGAAGGACCCGATGTTCGCCGACATCGACCTGCCGGCCCTGGAAACCTCCGACCTCACCGGCAACTTCCCCGGCATCACCGAGGCCCTGCTGCGGCTCTACACCACCTATCGCGAGGAGCAGCTGGCCCTGGCTGACCGGGGGGCCGAAACCCACGAGACCGGCGGGGAGGGGAGCGACGCCACCGATCCCGTCGCCGAATCCCGGCGCTTCCTGGCCGCCCGGCGCAACAGCTTCCCCAGCCTGGACGACGCCGCCGAGCGCATCGCCCAGGGGGTCGCCGGACAGGACAACCTGGTGGGCTACCTCAAGGCGCGGCATGGCCTGCGGGTTCGCCGCATGCCCTCGGCCGTCATGGTGGGCTCGATCCGCCGCCTGGACTGGCACCGCAAGGAGATCCTGCTGGACGACGGCCTGGATACGGCCAGCCAGATGTTCCAGCTGGCCCTGCAGCTGGCCTATCTGGAAATGCGCGAGGAGGTGGACGCCGTCCTGGCCGAGGGGACCTTCGTCACCGAAAGCGGCGAGCGCCTGACCCGCCGCGCCCTGGCCAGCTAAGCGGCCGCCGCGGTGATCATGCCCTATTCGGCCTTCGCCCGGGCGGTGGAGGCGAGACGCTACGACGTCGAGGCCCTGGCTCGGCAGTTCGGCGCCAGCTTCGAACAGACCGCCCACCGGCTGACCACCCTGCAGAAGCCGGGACAGGAGCGGGTGCCGTTCTTCTTCATCCGGGTCGATCCGGCCGGCAACGTCTCCAAGCGGCTGGACGGGGCGGGCTTCCCCTTCGCGCGGCACGGCGGGGGGTGTCCGCTGTGGTCGCTGCACCAGGTGTTCAAGACGCCCCGCGAGATCGTCACCCAGTGGCTGGAACTGCCCGACGGCCAGCGGTTCTTCTCCATCGCCCGCACGGTGACGGCCGGCGGCGGATCCTTCGGCAGTCCCCGGGTGGAGCGGGCCATCGCGCTCGGCTGCGCCGCCGAGCACGCCGGCAAGCTGGTCTATACCCAGAACCTGCCGCCGGAGGCCGCGACCCCCATCGGGGTGACCTGCCGCCTGTGCCACCGCACCGAATGCACGGCCCGCTCGGCGCCCCCCATCGGCCGTCAGATCCTGCCCGATGACATCCGCCGCACCAGCCTGCCCTTCGGCTTCTCCGACAGCTGAAACTTGGCCCCTCCCTGAAATTGGGGGCTTCAAAGCCGCGCGCTTCCGTGCAGTAAAGCGGCCGTTGAGTGGGGTGCGTCGCCGGTGCGGCGGGCCCTTGAACGCCCAATCCGAGAGCCCGGTACGCACATGGACATCAGCAGCACCCTGACCGTCGACGACATCCTGCACGCCTTCGTGGAGCAGGAGCTGCTCACCGGGACCGGGGTGGACGCCGCCAAGTTCTGGGGCGCCCTGGAGTCGATCCTGGCCGACTTCACACCGCGCAACGCCGAACTGCTGGCCCGCCGCGACGCCTTGCAGGAAAAGATCGACGCCTGGTGGAAGGCGCGCAAGGGCAAGGATTTCAGCGTCGCCGAGGAGATCGCCTTCCTGCGCGAGATCGGCTACCTGCTGCCCGAGCCCGCCCCCTTCGAGATCAGCACGGTGAACGTCGATCCGGAGATCGCCAAGGTCGCCGGGCCGCAGCTGGTGGTGCCGGTTTCGAACGGCCGGTTTGCGCTCAACGCCGCCAACGCCCGCTGGGGCAGCCTCTATGACGCCCTCTACGGCACCGACGCCCTGGAGCCGCCGACCGGCGGCAAGGGCTATGATCCGGTGCGCGGGGCCAAGGTGGTGGCCTTCGCCCGCGGCCTACTGGACCGCGTCGCGCCGCTCGCGACGGGCTCGCATTCGGACGCCACGAGTTATGTGGTGAAGGACGGCGCCCTGGCGGTCGGCCTGCAGGACGGCGCCACCACCGGCCTGAAGGACGCGGGCCAGTTCGCCGGCTGGCGGGGATCGGCGGACGCGCCGGAGGGCGTGCTGCTGGCCCACAACAGCCTGCACCTGGAGATCCAGATCGACCGCGCCCACAATATCGGCAAGGACGACGCTGCGGGCGTCTCCGACGTGCTGGTGGAGGCCGCGCTCACGGCGATCCAGGACTGCGAGGATTCCGTCGCCGCGGTGGACGCCGAAGACAAGGCGGGCGTCTACCGCAACTGGCTGGGCCTGATGCGCGGCGACCTGTCGGCCAGCTTCCAGAAGGGCGGCCAGACCGAGACCCGGCGCCTCGACGCCGACCGCACCTATGCCTCGGCCAAGGGCGGGGGCCTGACCCTGCGCGGCCGCAGCCTGATGCTGGTGCGCAATGTCGGGCACCACATGCTGCTGGACGCCGTGCGCTTCAACGGCGCGCCGGTGTTCGAGACCGTGGTGGACGCCCTGGTCACCGTCACTGCCGCCCTGCACGACCTGAAGGGCAAGCGTCTCAACAGCCCAGCGGGCTCGGTCTATGTCGTGAAGCCCAAGATGCACGGGCCCGACGAGGTCGCCCTGGCGGTCCGCCTGTTTGATTTGGTGGAGGACGCGCTCGGCCTGGACCGCAACACCGTCAAGCTGGGCATCATGGACGAGGAGCGCCGCACCAGCGCCAACCTGGCGGCCTGCATCCACGCCGCCCGCGAGCGGATCGTGTTCATCAACACCGGCTTCCTCGACCGCACCGGCGACGAAATCCACACCGCCATGGAAGCCGGCCCCGTGGTCCGCAAGGACGCGATCAAGGCCGAGCCCTGGCTGCCGGCCTATGAGAAGCGCAATGTCGAGATCGGCCTGGCCACCGGCTTCCCCGGCAAGGCGCAGATCGGCAAGGGCATGTGGGCCGCCCCCGACCAGATGCAGAACATGCTGGCCACCAAGGTCGGCCACCCCAAGGCCGGCGCCAACACCGCCTGGGTGCCGTCGCCCACGGCCGCCGTGCTGCACGCCCTGCACTACCACGAGGTGGACGTGCCCGGCCTGCAGTCGAGCATGGCGGCCGCCAAGTCCGCCACCGGCCTCGATGACCTGCTGACTCCGCCGCTGGCCCGCTCCAACTGGAACGCCGAGGATATCACCCAGGAACTGGACAACAACGTCCAGGGAATCCTCGGCTATGTGGTGCGCTGGATCGACCAGGGCGTTGGCTGCTCCAAGGTGCCCGACATCCACGACGTGGGCCTGATGGAGGACCGCGCCACCCTGCGGATCTCCAGCCAGCACATCGCCAACTGGCTGCACCACGGCGTCTGCACGCAGGACCAGGTCCGCGAGACCTTCGCCCGCATGGCCAAGGTCGTGGACGGCCAGAACGCCGGCGACGCGCTCTATCAGCCCATGGCCGGAAACCCCGAGAGCGTGGCCTACCAGGCGGCGCTGGAGCTGGTGTTCGAGGGACGGTCGCAGCCCAACGGCTACACCGAGCACATCCTGTCGCGCCGCCGTCGTGAACGTAAGGCGCAGTTGGCTTAGGGCTCCCACGTACCGCTCATCCCCGCGAAAGCGGGGACCCAGGTGTTTTTGGTTTGCTGAGTTCAAACAGCCAGATGCGCGCCGTGACTTGAGCTGGGAGAAAAAGCCTGGGTCCCCGCTTTCGCGGGGATGAGCGGGGTTATGTGTGCTCCCCCACCAAATCCACAATGATTGCCCGGCTCCTCGCCTGCTCCTCCTCGCTCGACCCGGGCAGGCCCGCCGCCACGATCAGCGCCTTCCAGATCGTCCAGCCGCGGCCCCGCGCCCAGGTCCCGGGATCCAGCGGCAAGGCCTCGCGGAACACCGCGCGCGCTTCGCCGTGCAGCAGGGTCCAGGCGATGGCCAGGTCGCAGGCAGGATCGCCGACGCCGAGGATGCCGAAATCGATGACGGCGCTGAGCCTGCCGTCCCTCACCAGAAGGTTGCCGGCCGCCACGTCGCCGTGCAGCCAGACGGGCGGGTTGGTCCATTCGGCCGCCAGGGCCTGGTCCCAGATCGCGAGGGCCGTGGCCCCGTCGATGCTGTCGCCCAGGTCCTCGATCGCCTTGCGGGTCTGGTCGTCATAGGTGGCGAGCGGGCCGCCACGGAAGAAGTTGTGCTGGCCGGCGGCCGGGCCGTCGGTCACGTCGAGGGCCTGCAGCGCCTTCAGGAACTCCGCCAGGTCGCGGGCGAATTGCGGCAGGTCGGGGATACGCTCCAGACTGGCGGTCTCGCCCTCGATCCAGCGATAGACCGACCAAGGCCAGGGATAGCCTTCGCCCGGTTCCCCCAGGCCCACGGGCTCGGGGATCGGCAGGGGCAGATGAGGGGCAAGCCTCGGCAGCCAGGCCTGCTCCTTCTCCACCTGCGCCACATAGGCCCGCGCGCTGGGCAGCCGCACGCTCATCTCATCGCCGAGGTGGAAGGTGGTGTTGTTCTTGCCGCCGAAGACCACCGGGCGGACGGGCAGGTGGGCCCACTGGGGAAACTGGCTGGCCACAAGGCGGCGGACGAGGTCGGCGTCGAACGGAATGCGCTTGGATTTGGTCTCGGTCATGGCGCGATGTTTCCACCCCTGGCCAAGCTTGGCGAGTGCGGCGGCTTGGGGGCTTCCTTTCCCCGCGCGGCATGTGTCTATGCTGCCACGCAACACTTCGAGGATTGGGTATGGCGAACGAACATTTCGACGTGGTGATCGTCGGCGCGGGCCTGTCGGGCATCGGCGCGGGCTACCACCTGCAGGCCAACTGCCCCGACCGATCCTATGTGATCCTGGAGGGCCGCGACGCGATCGGCGGCACCTGGGATCTGTTCCGATATCCGGGCATCCGCTCCGACAGCGACATGTTCACCCTGGGCTACGCCTTCAAGCCGTGGACCCAGGCCAAGGCCATCGCCGACGGCCCCTCGATCCT
>NZ_JANPJP010000080.1:0-1505 GCF_031425575.1 Phenylobacterium sp. | reverse complement strand
GGCGTCGAGGTCGAGTTCGAACCCGGCATGACGGTTCTGCAGGTGGCGGAGCTGGCCGGGGAAGAGATTCCGCGCTTCTGCTATCACGAGCGGCTGAGCATCGCCGGCAACTGCCGCATGTGCCTGGTCGAGGTGAAGCCTGGCCCGCCCAAGCCGCAAGCCTCTTGCGCCCTGCCGGCCTCCGACGGCCAGGAGATCATCACCAACTCCCCGATGGTCAAGAAGGCCCGCGAAGGGGTGATGGAGTTCCTGCTCATCAACCACCCGCTGGATTGCCCGATCTGCGACCAGGGCGGCGAGTGCGACCTGCAGGACCAGGCCATGGGCTATGGCCGCGACGATAGCCGCTACGGCGAGAACAAGCGCGCGGTCGAAGAGAAGTTCATGGGGCCGTTGATCAAGACGGTCATGACCCGCTGCATCCAGTGCACGCGCTGCGTCCGCTTCATCACCGAAGTGGCCGGGGTGCCGGACATCGGCCTTATCTCCCGCGGCGAAGACGTTGAAATCACAACCTATCTCGACAAGGCCGTGGCCAGCGAACTGTCGGCCAACGTCATCGACCTCTGCCCGGTCGGCGCCCTGACCTCCAAACCCTACGCCTTTAACGCTCGCCCCTGGGAGCTGAAGAAGACCGAGAGCGTCGACGTGATGGACGCCCTGGGTTGCTCGATCCGCGTCGACAGCCGGGGCCCCGCGGTCCTGCGCGTGCTGCCGCGCCTGAACGAGGACATCAACGAGGAGTGGATCAGCGACAAGACCCGCTACGCCGTGGATGGTCTGTCCCGTCAGCGCCTCGACAAGCCCTATATCCGTGAAGCCGGTAAGCTGCGTCCCGCCACCTGGGCCGAGGCGCTGAGCCTGGTGGCCGCCAAGCTGAAGGCCGCCAACCCCGACCGCATCGGCGTCATCGCTGGCGACCTGCAGGACGCGGAGTCCATGAAGGCCGCCAAGGACCTGTTCGGGTCGCTAGGCGTCACCAGCCTGGACTGCCGTCAGGACGGCATGACCCTGGGGGCGGGCGCCCGCGAGACCTGGCTGTTCAACTCCACCATCGCCGGCGTCGAAAACGCCGACATGATCCTCTTCGTGGGGACCAATCCCCGCACCGAGGCTCCGGTCCTCAACGCCCGGTTCCGCAAGCGCTGGGTCGCCGGCGCCCTGGAAGTCGGCGTCATCGGCGAACAGGCCGACCTGACCTTTGGCTACGAATATCTCGGCGCGGGCGCCGCCAGCCTGTCGGGCTTGGCCAAGTCCAAGTCCGACTTCGTCAAGCGCCTGAAAGACGCCAAGAACCCGGCCATCATCATCGGCGCCGGCGCCCTGGGCCGCGCCGACGGTGGCGCCATCGCCAAGGCCGCGGCCGATGTGGCTAAGACCTTCGGCATGACCTGGAACGTGCTGCACACCGCCGCCAGCCGGGTCGGCGGCCTCGACCTGGGCTTCATCCCGGGCGAGGGCGGCAAGACCGCCGCCGAGATGGCGTCAAAGGGCGCGCTCGACGT
>NZ_JANPJP010000079.1:0-6242 GCF_031425575.1 Phenylobacterium sp. | reverse complement strand
TACGCCATGACCTCGCTCCAGCCCGCGCCCCGCAACGTCGTTCTGATCGGCTATGACGGGGCCCAGTCCCTCGATCTCGTTGGTCCGCTGGAGGTGTTCGCCATGGCCAACCGCTATGCCGGCGCCCAGGCCTACAACATCTTCCTGGCGTCCCTGGAGGGCGGGATGATCACCTGCAATTCCGGTCTCCGCCTGGCCGACTTCACGCCGATCGCCGACCTGCCCGCGGGCCTGGACACCGTCCTGGTGGCCGGCGGCGACCATGCGGGGCTGCTCTCCATGCGTGGCAGCGGGCTTGCGGAGTGGCTGCAGGTCCGCCGCGACAAGATCCGCCGGATCGGCAGCGTCTGCTCGGGCGCCTTCGTTCTGGCCGAGGCTGGCCTGCTGGACGGCCGGCGGGCCACCACCCACTGGGACTCCTGCGAGGAGATGCGCAGCTTCCGCCCCCAGGTGCGACTGGAGCCGGACGCCATCTTCGTGGCCGACCCGCCCTTCTACACCTCCGCCGGAGTGACCGCCGGGATCGACCTGTGCCTGGCCTTCGTGGAGGCCGACCTGGGGGCCGAGGTCGCCCTGGCCGTGGCGAGGAACCTGGTGCTGTTCATGCGCCGTCCGGGGGGGCAGACCCAGTTCAGCGCGGGCCTAGGGGTGCAGGCCGCCGCGACGCCGCGCCTGCGAACCCTGATCGCGGAGGTGACTGCTGATCCCTCCGGCGATCTCAGCCTGCCGGAACTGGCGCGTCGCGCAGGCATGACCGAACGCACCTTCTCGCGGGTCTTCCAGAAGGAGACGGCGACAACGCCCGCCGCCTTCGTGGAGCTCGCGCGCGTCGACCGGGCCAAGGCCCTGCTGGAGACCTCCGACTGGCCCCTGGCGCGGGTGGGGGAGCGCTCAGGCTTCGGCAGCCTGGACGGTCTCCACCGGGCATTTCAAAAACGCGTGGGGATAACACCGGGGGAATATCGCCAGAGGTTTGGCCGCGTGGCGGCCTAGCGTCCCTTGCGCAGCGTCGCCAGGGCCTCGGCGACCAGCCCCAGGGCCGCGCCGGCGGCCAGCCAGGCGGCGATGGGCTTGTCGGCCTGCTCGGCGACATAGACCCCGATCAGGCCCCAGGCGATGGGCGCGAGATAGACCGGGGAGCGGAGCCGCCAGCCGACGAAGCCGCCAAAGGTCAGCACCACGGCGATGCCGATCACCGCCCAGGTGAGGTCGGGGCCGATGACGCCCTGAGCCGTCAGGACGGTCAGGATGTTGATGGCCGAGGCGATGGTCAGCCAGCCGGCCAGCAGGGACAGCGGCCAGACGATCAGCAGCTTGTCGCGGAAGGCGGGCGTCTCGGCGGCGCGGGCGCGCATCAGGCCGCTGATCATCGCGCCGGCCGAGACCAGGATGATCGCCACGCTGAGCCATTGCTGGTTGAAGGCCGAGGCCAGGAGCCAGGCGCCGCAGCCGGCGATGGCCACCACGGAAGGCCAGGCCACCGCGCGCAGAGTGGGCGACTCGGGCGCCGCAGTGAGCTGATAGACGGCGTAGGCGGCCATGCCCAAATAGATCAGCCCCCAGATGGAAAAGGCGTATCCGGCGGCCCGCAGGGTCTGGTCGCCTTGGCTGGAGAACTCTTGGGCCGTCATGCCGAAGTTCTGGGTCGCCTGGAGCGCGGGGATGGCGATGGCGGCCACGACCGCAAGCAGCACGGCGAGGCTGCGTCCGAGGGGTTTTCCGCTCATGTCAAAGCTCCGCTTGAAACCAGGGGAAAGCCGGCGCGTGGCGGCGGTTCCGTCCAGGACTGACAATAGGGGAGGGGGAGACCGGCGAGGTCTGAAATTCCAACTGGCTCCCGGAGCAGGACTCGAACCTGCGACAAGTCGGTTAACAGCCGACTGCTCTACCAGCTGAGCTATCCGGGATCACCGTTGGAGGCGGGCGTATACGATGGCCCGCGCGTCGGTGCAAGCGCGTCTGAGCGCTCTTTTAGTACCCCGCGGCTTTGCCGTTCGGCTGGCCGTCGACGATCTGGTCCAGGTACTCGCTGAGGCCGTAGCCCACGAGGTCGCCGCACCGGTATTCCGTCATGCCCTCGGTGATGCGGGTGTGCAGCTCCTGGCCGTCCGGCGTGGTGCGGCGGTTGCGCAAGGGGATCAGGGACATGACCTTGCCGGTCACCTCATAGCTCTTGCCGCCCTGCGTCTTCACCTTGGCCCGCAGGGCGGTCTGGTAGCCGCGCTCGTCCCAGTCTGAGTCGATCACGCACTCGGAAATCAGGTCATAGGCGCCACCCTCGAACACCATGCCGCCCTGGCGCGCGCCGCCCTTGCCGTCGCCGATCACCGACAGCATCATCCCGAAGTCGCGGCCGAAGTTCATCGGGCACCAGCGATACCAGTCGATGGCCTGCCAGTGGCGCGGGCCCCAGGACTTGTCGCGCAGGCCGTAGCCCTGGATCTCGAAACGCTCGTCGCCGATGGTGAAGGCGCCCTTGGCCGAGCAGTGCTGTTCGTAGTGGGCCTTGGCGAAGGACTTTTCCGGGTCGATCTCGATCGGGACCCCGTCCTCGCGCACGGTCTCGCCGCCGTACATCGGCGAGACGCCCTCGTAGTCGAGGTTGATGGTGCAGGGGAGGGACGGATTGTCGCGGAAGGCCTTTTTCGGGTCCGCCATCTCGTGGGGACGCTCCAGAATCAGCGCCTTGCCCGAATAGGTCACCCGCAGATGCTTGAAGGGCTCGATCACCTCGACCTTGAGTCCCCCGGCGTTCATCTCCGAATTGTCGGTGATGGCGGGCCGGGCGAACATGAAGCCCACCCGCCCGTCGGGCAGGTAGAGGCAGATGGTCATCTCGGCGTAGTGCTCGTTGGCGCGGTTGCCGATGCGGAACCAGCCGCCGGTCTTCGTCCTCGGATCGAAGACGTTGAAGTACATGGATTCGTTGTAGTTCTTCACGTCACCCGGATCGTGGGTGAACTCGTCCTGGGGTTCCAGGCGGGTCTTGAAGCCGGTCGGGGCCTTGGCCATGGCGCATCCTCCACACGCGATTTTGGAGGGAGCCTGCGCGCCTTGACGCCGGGGCGGCCAAACCAAATTGGCCCGCGACCGAAAAAAGAGCCCGGCCGAGGCCGGGCTGTGAAGTGGTGATGGTGGGGTGTCTTCAAGGAAGACCACCAGAGACTCCGCCCTTATGGTTAATCAGGTCTTAACCGCGTCGGTCGCCTCGGGGGTCATGACGTGTGGGTAGTACTGGCGGTCCCAATGGTCCGGCCGGAAAAGCACCTTGCCGTTCAGCAGCACCTCGTCGCCCTCATTGTAGGGATGAGCCGCGAGTAGGACGTCTGTCGCGTCGGCGATGTCGGGGTCGTCGTAGTGATCCATGTGGAAGTGGTCCCAGCGTTCGCTCAACCCCTGCAGCTCTTTGACAAGCAGGTCTCGGCCCGCCTCATTGACCAGCATCTCGAACGTGCCGTCCGGGCGTAGGCAGACTGTCACGCGTGGTTTCACTGAAGGTCTCCACCTAGGTTGGCGCGGCAGTGTCGCCGCCAACACGGGCCTCCACAATAGAGCGCCCTCGACGCGCGGCCGCAGCCTCGGCTAACTCAGGGCCGGTCTCAGGCGGAATCGCATGCGCATTCATTTCACGGGCATAGCCGGGGCGGGCATGAGCGCGGTGGCGCTGATGATGCGCGATGCGGGACACGAGGTCTCCGGCTCCGACGAGGACGTCTTCCCGCCGATGTCGACCTATGTGGCCGGGCTGGGCTTCCCTGTGACCTATCGCTTCGACGCCGCCAACCTCCCGAAGGATCTCGACGTCCTGGTGCTGGGGACCAGCGCCAAGCTGGGGGGCGACGACAATGTGGAGGTGGCCGCCGCCCGAGCCCGCGGCGCCCGCATCACCACCTTCGCCGAACTGGTGGGGGAGACCACGGGGCGGCGCGAAAACATCGTGGTGGCGGGCTCCTTCGGGAAGTCCACCTGCTCGGCCCTGATGGCCCACATCCTGCGAGAGGCCGGCCACGACTCCGGCTGGATGATCGGCGCGATCTCGCCCTCCCTGCCGGCCACCGGCCACTGGGGGACCCGCCACGAGATGGTGCTGGAGGGGGATGAGTACATCGTCGGCAATGGCGATGGGCGCTCGAAGTTCGACCTCTACCACCCGGCCCACCTGCTGCTGACCTCCCTGGTCCATGACCACGTCAACGTCTTCCCGACCTTCCGCGAGTACGAGGCGCCGTTCATCCGGCTTATGCAGGACCTGCCCAAGGGCGGGCTGATGGTGGCCCGCGACCACTCGGCCATCCACAAGATCGCCGCCGAAACCCAGGCCCACACGGTCTGGTACGACACGGTTCCCTGCGACGGCTGGTTCAGCGACGACGTGGCCTATGGCGAAACCACGACCTTCACGCTGGTCCACCGGGACGGCGAGCGCCTGCCGCTGAGCACAACCCTGCTGGGCGCGCACAACATCGAGAACATCGTCGGCGTCAGCGCCTTCCTGCGGGAGCGCCACCTGGTCAGCGAGGCGGACCTGGTCAAGGGCGTGGCCAGTTTCGACGGCATCCGCCGCCGCCTGGATCGGTTGACCCGAACCTCCAGGGTCCCGCTGATCGAAGGCTTCGGATCGTCCTACGAGAAGGCTCGCTCGGCCATCGACGCCCTGCAGCTGCACTATCCGGACCGCCCGCTGATCGTGGTGTTCGAGCCCCACACCTTCTCCTGGCGCAGCAAGGATGCCCTGGCCTGGTACGACACGGTGTTTTCCGGCGTCTCCCGGGTGCTGATCATCCCGCCGCCGGGACATGGGGCGGAGACCCACCACCAGTCCACCCACGCCGAAATCCTGGACCAGGTCTATGCCGCCGGGGTCAGGGTCGAGGGTCCCACCAACGCCCAGGCCGTGACCGAGCAGCTCTCGAACTTGAAGGGCGACGAGATCGTGCTGTTGCTGTCCTCTGGTCCCTTGCTGGGCCTGCCCGACAGCCTGCCGGCGGTGATGGACCGCCTCTACGGATGAGGACCGCCATGCGCCCGCCGATGATCGCCCTGGTCGCCGCGCTCAGCCTGGCGGCCTGTCAAAAGCCCGCGCCGGTCCCGCCGCCCCCACCGGCCGTCACGCCCTTGACCGACGCCGAGCAGAACGCCGCCCGCGAGGCGCTGCTGGCGCACGAAGGGGAATGGGACTGCGCGGCGCCCGCGCCCTTCGACCGCAATAGCCGCCGGCTGCTGGTGGAGGCGCCGCAGGCCTTTGTGGTCTCGCCCGCTGGGTTCCCCGGCCCGGTGGTGATCGGTGGCGCCACCGGCGCGACGGTGTTCCGCAAGACCGGCGGGGGTTGGGCCGGCTACATGGTCGACCCGATCTCGCAGGTCCAGGCCGTGCGCTACGGCCCGGCCGGTCTCTACCTGATCACCAAAGTCACCCGTGAGGGCGGCGGGCCGCTGGGAATCGCCCTCCTGCCCACCGGCGGCGGCGCCCTGGTCTGCGCCGGGCTCGCCTCTCCGGAGGCGCTGAACGCCCCGACCGAGCACCCGGAATTCGTCAGCCTGTCGGTCAGCCGGGCGGGCAAGGGATCCCTGGTGGCCAAGGCCGAACGGGAGGACCAGGCCCCGCTCTGGTTCCGCTATGACACCGCCGACGGGGGCGCGACCTGGACCGCGCCCAGAACCATAGCCGGCCCGGAGGGAACCGACCTGACGGCGCCGGACGAGGCCAAGGTCCCAGCCCCCCTGGCCCGCGAAATCGCCGGGGCCTGACGCGAGGTACCCGATCCGGCGAAGATCGGCGCCTCTCTCCCGGGCGAGCCCTGGTGGAAGACTCAGAGCCCGGCCTCGGCATAGGCCTTCTTCTTGGGCCCCATGAAGCCGAACAGGAAGGCCGCGACCTTGCGGATCTGGATCTCCTCGGCGCCCTCGGTGATCCGGTAGCGGCGGTGGTGACGATAGATGTGCTCGAAGGGCTTGTGCCGCGAATAGCCGATGCCGCCGTGCACCTGCATGGCGCGGTCGGCGGCCTCGCAGACAAGGCGGTTGGCCCAGTAGTTACACATCGACACCTTGTCGGAGATCTGCCGCTCGATCTCCTTGTGCTCCATGTGGTCCATGTCCCAGGCGGTCTTGCGGATCAGCCAGCGGAGCATCTCGCACTGGGTGGCCAGCTCCACCAGCGGCCACTGGATGGCCTGGTTCTCGGCCAGCGGCTTGCCGAAGGGCTTGCGGGCCCGCGCATACTTGACGCTTTCCTCGATGCA
>NZ_JANPJP010000078.1:0-2305 GCF_031425575.1 Phenylobacterium sp. | reverse complement strand
CAGCACGCCGCCGTGCTTCACCGCCTTGCGCATCGTGGCCAGGCCGTTGACGGAATAGAGGCTGTCGTTGGCGTCGCGGTTCAGGCCGTCGGGGCCGTTGTCGGTGTCCATCAGGATGAAGTCATAGGGTGGGTTGGCATCGGCCAGCAGCAGGGCCACATCGGCTTGGCGCAGGATCACGCGTTTGTCCCCGAGGGAGCCATTGTACAAATGGGCCAGCGGTCCCTTGGCCCAGGCGATGTGGCCCTGCTGCTGGCCGATGCCAACCCACCCTATGACGTCATCCTGATGGACACCGACAACGGCCCCGACGGCCTGAACCGCGACGCCAACGACAGCCTCTATTCCGTCAACGGCCTGGCCACGATGCGCAAGGCGGTGAAGCACGGCGGCGTGCTGGCCGTCTGGTCGGCCGGCCCTGACCAGCCCTTCGCCGGACGCATGCGCCGGGCAGGCTTCGCCGTCGAGGAGGTGCAGGTCCGCGCCAGCCCTTCGGGCAAGGGCGCCCGCCACATCATCTGGGTGGGCGTGGCCCGTTAGTCGGCGGGATTGAGCCGCGCAGCTGTTCCACTAGGGTGTCGGGCGACATTCAGGGGGACGCTATGACCACGACCGAACCGCGCCGCGCGCGCACCATCGCCGAGTTCAACGACATCGCCGGCAAGTTTTTCGTGCCTCGGGAAATCGGCGCCTCGATCGCCTCCTGGCGGCCCCGGCCCACCGACGTTGTCATCTCGCCCTTCGGCAAGTGCGGCACCACCTGGCTGCAACAGATCTTCCATACCCTGCGCACCGGCGGTGACATGGATTTCGACGACATCTCCCGCGTCGTCCCCTGGATCGAGATGGCGACCGCCGTGAACCTTCCCGTCGAGGCGCCCCAGCGGGCCGAACCCCGCGGGTTCAAGAGCCACCTGGCCCACAATGCCCTGCCGCCCGGGGCGAAGGGCATCGTCAGCTTCCGCGATCCGCGCGACGCCCTGGTATCCATGTACCGCTTTATGGAGGGCTGGTTCCTGGAACCGGGCGCCGTCCCCATCGCCGACTTCGCGGACAACTGGATCGGTCGAGATTCCGGACGCTCCTACTGGGGCCATCTGCTCAGCTGGTGGAACGCCCGCCAGGACCCCGGCGTGTTGATCCTGTCCTACGAACAGATGATTGCCGACCCGGAAACCAGCATCCGCCGGGTGGCCGCCTTCTGCGACATTCCACTGGACGACGCCCTGCTGGCGCTGACCCTGGAGCGATCCTCCCTGCGCTACATGCTGGCCCACAAGGACCGCTTCGACGACGCCATGAACCGAAAGGTGTCGGAAGTCCGCTGCAACCTGCCGGCCGGCAGCGACTCAGCCAAGGTCCGCCAAGGCGGCGTCGGTGCGCACAAGGCCGAACTGACACCCGAGATCATCGCCAAACTCGACGCCCGCTGGCGCGAGCAGGTGACGCCGGTCACGGGGCTTGCAGACTACGCGGCTCTTGAGGCGGCGTTGCGGGCGGAATGACGGCGCGCGTTAAATCCTGCGGCCCGTGCGGCCTGTGCTGCAAGGTCTTTGCGGTGGCGGAACTGGCCAAGCCCATGTCCGCGCCATGCGCCCACCGCGGCAAGGGCGGCTGCGGCATCTACCCTGACCGTCCGGCTAGCTGCCGCAGCTTCGAGTGCGTCTGGCTGATGGATCCTGAGATGCCCCATCGGTTCCGCCCCGACCAGACACAGGTGGTGTTGGATCAGGATGCCGACGCGAAGCGTCTGATCGCCCGCTGCGACACCGCCAATCCCCGAGCCTGGCGCCGTGAGCCCATGTATAGCGCTCTTAAACGCCACGCCGCCGATATCTGGGGAACCGGACGCTTGGTGATCGCGGTAGCCGGGCGTCGGACCTGGGTGATCACGCCGCGCGAGGACGTAGACCTGGGCGACGTGGACCCGGCGGCGGGGTTGAAGGTGGTGGAGGGGTCTCATGGGGTGGTGAGCGTGGAGGTCAGCCCAGGGTCGCAAGCTTGACCGCACGACGTGGCCTGCCGCGTTTGGGCCAAACACGTTGCCGCTTCCGTTCTGGCATCGAGCGCCGCCCTTCGACATCATCTCAGGTCTCGTTGTGTTCGTGTTTTGTTCCTGACAATCTGCGGCACTTATGCACTTGAGATACCAAATCATCTGCGGTAGTTAGATACCGCGTGACAGGCCGGTAAGCTCAGGTGGGTAAGCGCCGTCTCTTGAAAGGAAGAGACGTTGCCCAAGAACGAAGACGAGACGGAGATTGAGGCGCTGCGGCGCGAGAACGCTGGGCTTCGGGAATTGCTG
>NZ_JANPJP010000077.1:0-1832 GCF_031425575.1 Phenylobacterium sp. | reverse complement strand
TGCCGCCGCCGGCGCCGGAACCGACGATGATCACGTCAAAGGGCTCAGCCGCCATGTCTTCTCCCCCGACCGATGGCCATGAGGTCTCGCCGGGCCTTCGCCGTCAAGCCGCCACGGGCGTGGGCGGCCTCAGGCGATCGCTCACCGAGGATGCAAACCCTCGATATAGGCCCGCAAATCGCTGACCTCTGCGGCAGTCAGGCTGACCGGCGGCATATCGTAGTGGCCCGTGCGGGTCAGTTCGGCCAGCCGTCCCTCCAGACCAACCGTGTGGCGCATTTCCAGGCTTCCGAAGGCCGGCGCCTTGCCTCCCCGGCGGGTTTGCCCGCCCGGTTCCACGGCATGGCAACCGGAGCAAGCCCGCTGCGCGATGGTGCGGCCACGCTGCTCGGGACTATCTGCCCGCTTGTGGCCGACCAGCGTGGCGCAGCCGCCCATCGCAATGGCGAGCGCCGTTACGACAGCAAGCGTGTGGACGGACATCGGCTGACCTTTCAGGATCGTCGCAGTCTGCAGCGCTCGGCCCGCCCGTCATTGATGTGGATCAGATACGCTTGCGGAACCGCTTGGCCTCGGCTGCCAGCTTGGTGACCCACTGTTCCGGCTCGGTGCTCTCGGCCTGGAACGGGAGCGTTCCGGCCACGCCGCGCAGGGCCAGCCAGAGCTGGGTGCTAAAATGGCCCAAGACACGAAGCGGTCTGCGCTTGTCATCGGTGACGTCCCAGCCAGCATCTTCAAACGCCGCCACCTGGACCGACGTCGCCTTGCCCTCGATGTGGTCCCAGCTGTCGGGACGCGGCGTTTCATCGGCCTCGTCCGCAGTCAAGCCGAAGATCGCCAGGGAGCAGGCGTCGATATCCGGGAATTCGGTGCGAGCTTCCGGTTCGGCGAAGTCGCGCTTCATCACGGCGCGAAATTCGAGGTCCCTGACGCCGGGCAGGTCGATCAGGCGGCGAAGCGGCGCGGGTGGGCTGGACATCGGCTATGCCCTATCGTGGATGCGCTGGGTTGGCGAGGCTGTGGTGAACTTGCACCGATGCCCGCAAACCCTCAGGGTTATTGCGAAAGCCTCAACCCCGACCCTCGCGTGGCGTTGAAATCATGCGGGTGTGCACCCGTGGTCGCATCTGAAGGAAATCGAGCCCTATGACCGCCAGCCGCCAGATCCACCTTGTCCGCCGGCCCGACGGCGTACCAGTCCCGTCAGACTTCGCGGTGGTCGAGGTCGACACCCCCGACGCCGCCGACGGGCAGGTCCAGGTCCAGAACCTGTGGATGTCGGTGGACCCCTACATGCGGCCCCGGCTGACCGCCGACCAGCCGCTGGACGTTCCCATGATCGGCGGCGGCATCGGCCGCGTGGTCCAGTCGCGCAACCCGCGCTTCAAGGAGGGCGACCTGGTGCGTCACGGCGCCGGCATGCAGGAACGCTTCACCAATGACGGCAAGGGGATGCAGGTGCTGACCCCCGATCCGGCGTTGTCGCTGAGTGTCTACATGCACGCCCTGGGCGGCACCGGGATCACGGCCTATGGCGGTCTGCTGGAGACGGGTGCGCTCAAGGATGGCGAGCAGGTGTTCGTCTCCACCGCCGGCGGCGCGGTGGGCTCGGTCGTGGCCCAGATCGCCAAGCTCAAGGGCTGCTATGTGGTGGGCTCCACCGGCGCCGACGACAAGGCCGCCTGGCTGAAGGACGAGGTCGGGATCGACGCCGTCATCAACTACAAGACGGAAGCCCTGGCCGAGGCCCTGAAGGCCGCCACGCCCAAGGGCATCGACGTCTATTTCGAGAACGTCGGCGGCGGCCACCTGGACGCCGCCCTGCCGCGCAT
>NZ_JANPJP010000076.1:0-4301 GCF_031425575.1 Phenylobacterium sp. | reverse complement strand
AAGAACCTTTCGGTCACTGCGGCCTATGCCGATCTCGGGACCATCGCCACCTTCAAGGACCAGCGCGGTCTGTATCTCTCCCTCCAGGCAGGCTTCTGATGTTGAACCTCCGCACCCTGATCTTCGCCGCGGCCCTGGGCGCCACGGCGCCCGCCTTCGCCGAAGAAAATCCAGTCGATCCCTACACCCGATCCAACACGAACGCGGGGGCGACTCCGTTCACGGGCGAGCAGATGTTGGCGGCCTTCAACGGCCACGAGGGCGTCGCGCGCATCGTTGACGACACGCTGGACCGCAGCGTGGCCGACTCGAGGCTGACGGACATCTTCCGCGCCACCGACATGGAACGCCTGCGTCGCACCCTGAAGGAGCAGGTGGCCTACCTGCTTGGGGCGCCGGTGGACTATACCGGCCGCGACATGAAGACGACCCACAAGGACCAGGGGATCAACACCGCCGAGTTCAACATCCTGGTCGAGCACATGCAGCTGGCCATGGATAAGGAAGGCGTCGCCTACCGCCACCAGAACCAGCTGCTGGCCAAGCTGGCGCCCATGAAGCGCGATGTCGTCACGCGCTGAAGCCGACTCAACCAGACACAAGAAAGGCCCGGGCGAGCGCCCGGGCCTTTTTCGTTCGGGTCTGAGAATGCCTTTAGTACTTCAGGGTCACCGTGGCCATGACGGTGCGCGGAGCGCCGAAATAGGCCGTGCGGATGCCGCCCACCGAGGAGAACTCCTGGGCGTCGGTCTTGTAGACCTCATCGGCCAGGTTCTTGCCGTAGAGGCCGGCTGAGACGCGGCGCTGCGAGCTCTCCCAGACGATCTGGGCGTCATAGAGCCAGTAGCTCGGCTGGAACATGCCGGGGAAGCGGGCCCGGGTGGTCAGGTTGGCGTTGTCGATGGCCAGCGCCATCTCCGAGCGATAGCGGGCTTGGCCGCCGACACTGACGAAGCCTGTGTCGCCTAGATCCCACTCGTAGCGGCCGGCCAGACGGGCCGTCCATTCCGGCGAGAAGGCCGGAGTCTGCCAGGAACGGTCGAGGGTGACGAAGCCCGTGGCCGGCAGCGGCGCAGCGCGCTGTTCGTTGAATTCTCCGTACTCGGCGTGGAGGTAGCCCAACTCGGCGTTCAGGCTGAGGCCCTGAATCGGATTGGCCGCCAGTTCGAGTTCGGCGCCGTAGATCTTGAGCTGGCCGGCGTTCACCACCACCAGGTCGATGGCGGGGATCGGCTGGCTGGGGGAGACCGACGAGCGACCGATGCGGGCCTGGAAGTCCTGGTAGTCGTTGTAGAAGACCGTGAAGTTGGCCCGCGCGCGATTGTCGAACATCTGGGTTTTGACACCCGCCTCATAGGAGAGCGCGGTTTCCGGAGCGTAGGGCGTTTCTTCGCCGGGGGTGTTGGCCCGGCCATTGAAGCCCCCTGACTTGAAGCCCTTGGAGACGCGGCCGTAGAAGAAGACGTCGTCTGTAGCCTGATAGTCTAGGCTCACCATCGGCGACACGTCGTCCCAGCTTTCCTCGACCTTGAAGGCGAAGGTCGTCACCAAGGCCGGGAGTGTCGAGAAGACCGAAGTGGTGCGAGCGTACTTCTTTTCTTCGTCGGTGTAGCGGACGCCGGCTGAGAGGCGAAGCTGGTCGGTGAGCGCGTAGCTGGCGTTGGCGTAGGCCGCCCAGCTGGTGGTGGTCTGGTCGTCGTCCACCGTGCGCAGGAAGGTGAAGGGCGCGGTGAAAGCGTTGGCGTTGGCGTATTGGTGGGACTTCACGTTCTCGCGCAGATAGTAGAGCCCGCCAACGACCTGCCAGGGCCCCTGGTCATAGGTCAACTGCAGCTCCTCGCTCACCTGATCCTGATCGACAGCCACAAGGGCCTCGGTCAGCTGCAGGGCTGTGGCGTCGAAGTCGATATAGTCGTCGCTGTCGAGGTTGCGGTAGGCGGTGATCGACTTCAGCGACAGGGTATCGGTCAGGTCGTAAGCGACCGTGACAGCGGCCCCCCAGTGCTCGAACCGGGTCTCGTTGGGCAGACCGGGCGTGGTGGTGGTGCGGAAGTTGAACTCCGGAATGGCCAGGGGCACCGGATGGAGCACCGGGCCAAATGCCGAGGTCAGGCTGTTCTGCGCCTGGCCGACGCTGAGGCCGGACTTGTCCTTGGTGTAGTCGGCCGAGGCGTTGACGCTAAGCCGCTCATTGGGGGTCCAGGCCAGGGCGACCCGGCTGGAGAAGGTGTTCTTGTCGTTGTATTCGGCGCCGCTCACCGGGTCGGTGACATAGCCGCCGCGCGCCGAGCCCATGGCCGCGAAGCCCAGCGCCAGGGTGTCGCTCACCGGCCCCGAGAGCGCGACCTTGGCTTCGAACAGGTCGTAGCTTCCGACGCTGACCGAGCTTTGCGAGCGGACGGTCTGGTCGGGCTGGCGGCTCACCAGCTTCAAGGCCCCGCCGATGGTGTTCTTGCCGTAGAGCGTGCCCTGCGGGCCGCGCAGCACTTCGACGCGGGCCAGGTCCAGCAGGTCGAACTGGGTGCCGCGGATGCGGCTGTAATAGACGTCGTCCACATAGACGCCGACCGCGGGGTCGAAGGTCTGCAGGGCGTCGGGCTGGCCGATGCCGCGGATATAGATGTTGGTCGAGTTCGACGAGGCTCGGCCCTGGACGAGGTTCAGGTTCGGCACGGCGCCCTGCAGGTCGGTGATCGCCGTCGCGCCCTGCCGCTGCAGGGTCTCGGCGGAGAAGGCCGAGATGGCCACAGGGGTGGTCTGCAGGTTTTCCTCGACGCGGCGAGCGGTGACAACCAGCTCTTCGACTTCACCGGGGGTTGTGGTCTGGGCGTAGCCCTGGCCGGCGAAAATGCTCCAGGCCGCGCTCGCGGCGAGCGCGAGCTTCCAATTGGTTCGCATAGGTCCCTCCCTTGGCGCCCGGACAGGCGCCTCATTTAGCGTGACCGTGGCCCCGCCACCGGGGAGCGTCAATTATTCATTCATCGTGGAGTGAATTTCGGATCAGACGCTTGGCGACCGATGCAAGCGGGCCACAGAGTCTTCCGTGAACGTCGGGATGGAGCTGCGAATTAACCGTCCAGGGCGGCTGGGGCCTGGGATGGCAGGGTCCTGAGGTCAGGCGAAGGGGCGCGCCGGTCCGGCGTCGGAGCCGATCACTCAGCGTTGGATGAACATTGACATGCGAACGGCGCGCGTCACGGTCAGGGGATCACCTTTGAGACTGAGGCGCGGCGCGCCATACTCAAGGCGCGAACCGTCGAGGAAGGCCGCATGGCGACAGCGTTACAGCCCAAGGCGGCCGGCAGGACCCGCGCCCAGAAGAGTTTCGAGACCAGCGAACGCATACTGGACGTGGCCGAGGCCGAATTCTCCCGTCACGGCTTTGACGGCGTCACCCTGCGGGTTGTCGCCAAGAAGGCCAAGGTCGATACCGCCCTGCTCCACTACTACTTCGATTCCAAGAAGGGCCTGTTCGACGCCGTCTTCCTGCGCCGCGCAGAGGTGCTGAACAGGGACCGCATGGAGGCCCTGGACCGTTATGAGGCCGAGGCCGGCGACAACATCACCGTGGAGGGCGCAGTGGCGGCCTTCCTCAATCCGGTGCTGGAGCGCTGCGCCAACGCTGGTCCGGAATGGCGCGCCTACTTCGCCCTGATCGGCGTGGTCAACAACACCCCCGTCTGGGGCGGCGAGACCATGACCCGCTACTTCGATCCCGTCATCCACCGACTGATCCGGGTGGTTCGCCGGGCCCTGCCCTATGCGCGGGAGGAGGACCTGTTCTGGTCCTACCACATGCTCTCGGGCAGCTTGACCCTGACCCTGGCCGAAACCGGGCGTATCGACACCCTCTCGGGCGGCCTCTGCCGCTCGGAGGACATCGCCGCCGTCACCCCACGCATGATCGCCTACGCGGCTGCGGGATTCCGGGCGGTCTGCAAGAATTAGAGCCCGTAGGGCCGGTAAGGTCCCGCGATGAGTTGCTCGAACACGCCCATGCCCTTGATTGGGTCTTCGCCGGGAGTCGAGAAGGTCACGCGGCTGAGCGCCTGGATGTGCCAGTTCTCGGGGCTGGCCATGTTCATGGCGCCCAGGTCGATGTCCTCGCGGGCGATGGCCATTTCACCCTTGAAGCCGCCGTGCCGCCACTCCGGATGTCCGTAGCCGATTCCGCGCATCAGGAAGGTCAGGAAGGGCTCGAACTTCACGCTGGCCGCGCCCTGGGCGAGAGGGATGTTGAGGGTGCCGCCCTGGGCGTGTCGGGTTCCGGGGATCATCGAGACGTCGTCGATCCTGGCGTG
>NZ_JANPJP010000075.1:0-2032 GCF_031425575.1 Phenylobacterium sp. | reverse complement strand
ACAAATCGTTACGGATACTGATAGCCAAAATCGACACTGTGGCGAAACAAGCGCAGGTTTGCGGGGGTCAGTCGGGCTCCGTGCGCGCAGGGAGGGGTCTCATATGATTACGGTTTACGGAACGGGCGCCGCCAGGTCACGCCGCGTGCTTTGGGCGCTGGAGGAAGTGGGCGCGCCTTACGAGGTCGTCACCGTCCAGCTGCCCGCCCGGGATCACAATCCGGAATACCTCAGGATCAATCCGACCGGCGCGCTGCCCGCCATCACCGATGGTGACATGGTGCTGACGGAGAGCCTGGCCATCTGCGAATACGTGGCGCGCAAGCACGGCAGTGATCTGGCCCTCAACCCCGGTGACCCGGACTATTACGACTATCTGCAGCTGATCTATTTTGGCGAGGCGACGCTGGCCCCGCCCCTCTCCTGGGCGCGACGGTTCGCGAGCCATCCGAACGGCGTCAGCGACGCGCGGCAGAAGTTCGGCGAGCGCCTTGAGTTCCTGCGGGCGAAACTTTCCGACGGCCGCGACTACCTGGTCGCGGGCCGCCTGACACTGGCCGATATTTCCGTTGGCTACACCCTCGGCTTGTCGGACCTGTTTGGCCTCCATGACGTCGTCCCGGCTGACGTCGTCGCCTATGAAGACCGCCTGAAGGCCCGCCCGGCCTACCAGCGGGCGTACGCGGGCTGACCCGGTACGGCTAATTCCTACCTGTGGGTGGGCGTTTCACGAGAAACAACCGTCGCCTGGGCAACGCCCCCTCCACCCTTCGGGTACCCCTCCCCCGTACACGGGGGAGGTTTATACGGCTATACCTCCCCCGTGTACGGGGGTGGGGGACCACGGAGCGGTGGAGGGGGCGTCTCGGCCTATCCCTACGGGATGAGCAAACTCGCGCCCACGGTCACCCGACCTTCCAGCGCCTCATGCGCCGCGCGGGCATCCTGGAGCGAAAAAGTCTGCCCGATCTCGATGTCGATCTTCCCGGACGCCACCATGCCGAACACCAGGGCGGCGCTCTCATCCAGCTCTTCGGTGGTGACGATGTAGTCCACCAGCGTCGGCCGGGTCAGGTACAACGAACCGCCCGCCGCCAGCCGACCCGGCGCAAAGGGCGCGACAGGGCCCGACGCATTGCCAAAGCTCACGAACAGTCCGCGACGCGCCAGACTGCCGAGGGTGCCCTCGAACGTGTCCTTGCCCACCGAGTCATAGGCCACCGGCACGCCGACACCGTCGGTGATGCGGCGAACCTCGGCGGCCACGTCCTGGTTGCGGTACAGGATCACGTGATCTGCGCCCAGCGCGCGGGCCTTTTCGGCCTTGACCTCGGAGCCGACGGTGGCGATCACCGTGGCGCCCAGGGCTTTCAACCACTGGGTCATGATCTGACCGACCCCGCCCACGGCGGCGTGGACCAGTACAGTTTCTCCGGCCTTCACGGCATAGGCGCGCCGGACAAAGGCCTCGGTGGTCATGCCCTTCAGCAGGATCGCGGCTGCGACCTCGGTCGAGATCGCGGCCGGGATGGCCACTGCGCGGTCGGCGCGCACCAGACTGGCCTCGGCATAGGCGCCGCCGGCGTTGGTGGTCGCCACCCGATCGCCGACCTTGAAGCGCGTGACGCCATCGCCTACGGCCTCAACGAGGCCGGCCGCTTCGCCGCCGGGGATGGCCGGCAACTTCACAGGGTAGAGGCCGGTACGCTGATAGGTCTCGATGAAGTTGATCCCGATCGCCTGATGCCGCATCAGAATCTGTCCAGGGCCGGGCGAGGGCGTGTCAATTTCGACCGTTTTGAGGACCTCAGGGCCGCCGATGGTTTCGAAACGGATCGCGCGCATCAGCCCAGGCCTTTTCCGTGATATGTGGGGCGACTAGCGCACCCCCGCGTTGATGGACCATATGGACCCTCGGCCAACGGAGAACCAGACGCCATGAAGATGACGATTGAGGTGGATTGCTCGCCGGAGGAGGCCCGACGTTTCATGGGTCTGCCGGATGTCAGCAGCCTGAACGACCACCTGGTCG
>NZ_JANPJP010000074.1:0-4767 GCF_031425575.1 Phenylobacterium sp. | reverse complement strand
TCTGGTGGCCGCCAATCTGACCGGCCTCCCGCCGACCACCATTATCCTGGCCGAGATCGATCCCCTGCGCGACGACGGCGTGGGCCTGGCCGACAAGATGCGGGCGGCCGGCGTCACGGTGGACGTCAAGGAATACGCCGGGGTGACCCACGAGTTCTTCAGCATGGGCAAGGTGGTGGCCGACGCGAAGGCCGCCCAGGACTTTGTGGCCGCCAAGCTCAAGGCCGCGTTCGGGCTGGCGCCTGGGGCGTGAGAATGGAGCGCCGGGCCGTGGCTGGAAGGCCACACCCAGGCGCTTTGGGTCGTTGCAGATGAAACAACCCTGTCGCAACCAGCCCGGTCTGTGCTACCCGATTGCGCCTCAAGGATGAGACCAATGTCGAAAACACTCGCCAATTTCGAACGCCCCAGCACCACCGGCCGCCTGGTCGTGGGCGAGCAGGCGCGTGCGTGGGAGGGTGTTTCGATCTAGTCTCAACTCAACTTGAGATGTCTCGAAAGAACCCCTCCCGGCTTGGTCGCGGAGGGGTTCTTCGTTTCGGCAGGACGTTGTGCCGCTGCGGAGGACCGGGAGGGGACTGGTCACAGAAGGATAAGCCGATGAGCGGATACGACGTCATTGCGAGCGAAAAGGGGTTGATCAAGGGGTGGACGCGTGGCGTCCAACTTGAGGACAGCGCGCCCGAGCAGCTGCGCAACGTGGCCGGCTTGCCCTTCATCCATAGCCACGTGGCCGTCATGCCGGACGTCCACTGGGGCATGGGCGCGACCGTCGGCTCGGTGATCCCGACCGTGGGCGCCATCATCCCGGCGGCGGTCGGCGTGGACATCGGCTGCGGCATGATGGCGGTGAAGACGTCCATCCGCGCCGAACACCTGCCGGATAATCTGGGCGCCATCCGCAGCGCCATCGAGGCGGCCGTCCCCCATGGCCGCACCGACAACGGTGGCCGCAATGACATAGGCGCTCACTCGGGCGACCCGCCGGCGCTGGCGGCTGAAAAGTGGTCCGGGCTCAAGGATGGCTACGACGCCATCGTCGAGCGCGACGCCAAGACCGCGCACCCGCGCGGCCTGGGCCACCTCGGCACACTGGGGACCGGGAACCACTTCATCGAGCTCTGTCTCGATGAAGTCGGCGACGTCTGGGTGATGCTGCACTCAGGCTCGCGGGGGGTCGGCAACCGGTTCGGTTCCTACTTCATCGAGAAGGCGAAGAAGGACATGGAGCGGTGGTTCATCCACCTGCCGGACAAAGGATCTGGCCTACTTTCCGGAAGGGTCGGAGGGCTTTGTCTCCTACATCCGTGCGGTCAGCTGGGCGCAGAAGTACGCCTTGGCCAACCGTGAGGTGATGATGGACCAGGTGCTGGGCGTACTCCGCGAGGTGTTTCCGGACCTGTCGACGACGGAGACGGCGGTGAACTGCCACCACAACTATGTCACCAAGGAGCGTCACTTCGGCAAGGACGTCTGGCTGACCCGGAAGGGCGCGGTGCGGGCTGGTCTCGGCGATCTTGGGATCATCCCAGGGTCCATGGGCGCCCGGTCGTTTATTGTACGCGGCAAGGGTAACCCGGACAGCTTCTGCACGTGCTCGCACGGCGCAGGTCGGGCCATGAGCCGGGCCGAGGCCAAGCGGCGCTTCACGCTCGACGACCACGTGGCCGCCACGGCGGGCGTCGAGTGCCGGAAGGACGCCGACGTGATCGACGAAACGCCGATGGCCTACAAGGATATCGACGCGGTGATGGCGGCGCAGGCCGACCTGGTCGAGATCGTCCACACCCTGCGGCAGGTGGTGTGTGTGAAGGGTTGAGCGACGGGTGAAGTGTTGCTTCGGGTCGCGCCGGCTTGAAATGTCTGCGCGGCCCGAAAGTATATGATGTGGTCCAGGAGATGCTGGATGTTGTTCGATTTGATCGGCCGCTGGCGGTCGGGGAAGCTGCCCTGGCCGTCGAATGCGATCCCTTTGCTGACGCGTATCCGTATGGCGCAACAAACGCCTTTCGGCCTTGAGCTCGATCTACCGGTTCCTGAGGGTTCGGCGGTCCGATGGGCCGCGGGCGCGTCCGACGCGCTGTTTGGCCGGGCCGACACGTCTGAACGTCAGATCAGCGCTCGGGGGCTCACTTCGGCGCTGAGCGCCCACTGCCGGCGGCCGTCCGCGGATCGATTTCGCCACCTATACGCCCTGATGGACCGGAGCGATGCGTTCACCGTTGTCGACGGCATGATGGATAAGCTGGAGGGCGCGGGGATCGGCCAGCCGCAGGTCGCCAAGGTGGCGCGGCGGATCGCGAATGAGGCGCCGGATGTCGGGCCGGTGAAGTTGGCTGTCGCGCTTCTGGGAGCTGCCGGGGACTCCCGTGACCTTGAGACACTCCACGATCTCGGCCGCTTCGAGGAACTCACGCTGTATGTGGCGGTCGCGTTCTGCAATCTGCTCACCGAACCTGACGAGGAACTCTGGCGTCTGGCGAAGGCAACCCATGGCTGGGGCCGCATCCAGACAATCCATTGCCTCGCGGAAACGACCGATCCTGCGATCAAGGCCTGGCTTCTTCGGGAGGGTCACCACAACGCTGTGATGGCGGAGGAAATCGCCTACGTCTGCGCAACCACCGGTGGGCTTCGCGACGCGCTAGCCGAGGCTGAACTCGACGCCGAATTGTTGGATGCAGCAGGAGAGCTCATCGTCGCGCTCCTCCAGGGTGGGCCTGCACAGGACATCCACGACTACGCCGATGGACCCGAGGTGCTGAACAAGTTTCTCCGCCATTTGAACGCCGACCCGACACTGACCGTCAACCGGTTCAACGTCGCGGCGCGCATTCGGTCTTTCGTTGCCGAGCCGTTGGATCGCTCGGTTTGGTCGCCGCAGGTCTTGTTCGATCTGCGAACCGGCGTCGCGGCCTATCTGAGCCGAACGGATTGGCGTGACGCCGTCCTGCAGACGCTGCAGTCGGACGATCGGATCACGTTCTTCCAAGCCGCCGAAGCGGGCGCGACCCTGGGCGTGGACGTTTGGCCGTACCATTTCGCACGTCAACGCGACCATCGAACCGGCGACTGGTATTGGCTCATGCAGACGGACGATCCCATGCAGGCCCGGGAGGTGGTCGCGCTTGCCGAGGCGCAGTTGGATCTCAAGAAAGTCGCGTCAGGTCCTGGGCTCACGTTAGGACTTGGATTCGAGTTTGAGGACGACGGAGCGATGGATTTCGTGGTCCAGGACCTGCATCGGTTCCCCGGAGTTGGCTGGACCCTGATCGAGGTGGCGTTGTCCGCGCGCGGGGTCAGGCTCCGCAATATGGCGACCAAAGCACTCCACGGCTGGGGTCGTGAGAATTGGCCCGCGGAAGCGCCGCGTGTGGTGCGGGAAGCCCTCGCCAGAGAGCCTGATGAGACGGTTCGCAGCGCGCTCACCGATTTGCTATCGGACCGTCCCGTTGGCAGGTGAAGCTTCGTTGTGCAGGTTTGGTGAGCGAGGTGACACCACTCGCGGACTTGGCGCAGGCCGACCAACGCATCGGACTTGCGTTCGCCGCTCCGCCCGCCAAAACTGCCCCCATGTCGTCCTTCCGCATGCCGCAATCCCTGAACGCCCGGCTCGGGGTTGAGACCGGCGAGGCTGTGTTCCGCCACGAGTTACTTGAGGAGCAGGCGCAATCCCTGGGCCGCGCCGGCCGCAAGGTTGAGGCGGCGCTGGTCGCGCTGGCGGCTCACGAGGGCGAGCAACGGGCAGCTGCGGTGAAAACCGCCGCCGATGCGGTCTGGGAATTTCTGGTCCAGCGCGAAGTCATGGGGCTTCGCGACCGCAACGCTGTGGTCGCCGAGTACCGTATCCCGCGCGAGGTGATGGCCCGCATTGGCGCGCGCTGAGGCCAAGAACCGGCTTGGCTTGCGCGGCGCGAGATGCGCCAGTGTGGCGACAATCGAACCCCGTGGACGGAACCATTCAAATGCCCATTTCACTCTACGACGTCAGCGTGACGTCCTACCTCCAAACCCTCGGCGCGGTGTCCGGATTTCTGGAGAAGGGACGGGCCCACTTCGAGGCCAACGGCCTTGACCCGGCCACCGTCGTCAGCGCCCGCCTGAAGGACGACATGCTGCCGTTCCTGTTCCAGATCGTGTCGGTCGCCCACCATTCCCGCGGCGCCATCGAGGGCGCCAAGTCCGGCGTGTTCGCCCCCTCGGGCGCGGTTGGTGAGCTGGACTATGCGGGGCTGCAGGCCCTGGTGGCCGACGCCCGGACCGCACTCCAGGCTGAAACGCCGGAGGCGATCAACGCCCTGGAGGGCCGCGACATGGTGTTCAAGCTGGGCGAGCGGCAGATGCCGTTCACCGTGCCGGGGTTCCTGATGAGCTTCTCGATCCCCAACCTGCATTTCCACGCCACCACCGCCTACGACATCCTGCGCCAGGCCGGCGTGCCGCTGGGCAAGCGGGATTACCTGGGCGCGATGCGGATGAAGGTGTGAGGGGCGGCGACGCCCCCTCCACCACTTCGTGGTCCCCCTCCCCCGTAAACGGGGGAGGTACGCGCGAACCTTGAACCTCCCCTGCAAAGCGGGGGAGGGGGACCCAATCCACCCCCTCTGGGGGTGGATCGCGAAGCGTGGGGGGCGCCGGATCGCTTCGCGATCCGGTGGGGGTGGAGGGGGCGTTGGACCGGGCGCGGAACGGCCTAAACCAACCCCTTGCCCGCATCATCGATGATGGTGCCCAGGTCGCGCGTGTCGCCGGCCATGATCATTTCGT
>NZ_JANPJP010000073.1:0-34519 GCF_031425575.1 Phenylobacterium sp. | reverse complement strand
AGGATGAAGGCCGGCAGGCCCCACCCGTAGTGGAACAGCAGGGCGCCGGAGGAGGCCGCGTCGGCGAAGGTGAACTCGCCACGGGCGAACAGGCCGTCGGTGAGATAGACCGGCATGGCCATCAGGGCCGCGGCGGCGGGCAGGCTGAGCGCCAGGGCGAAGACGATGGCCTGATCCATCGCCCCCTGGGTGTCCTCGTGATCCTTCAGCTGGAAAGCGGTGGACAGGCGCGGCAGCAGGGCCACCCCGATGGCGACCCCCACCAGGCTCAGCGGCAGCTGATAGAACCGCTCAGCGACATTCAGCCAGACCCGCATGCCGGCCACCTGGGAGGCCAGGATGGCGGAGATGAACAGATTGATCTGCACGGCGCTCGACGCGATCACGCCGGGCACCGCGCGCTTGGCCAGGGCCTTGATGTCGGGCGTGAACCGCAGGGCCTTCAGGCGCACGCGCGCGCCGGTGTGGTGCGCGCCCCACCAGCAGATGGCGGCCTGGCCGACCCCGGCCACCAGCACCGCAATGGAGGCCGCGAAGGCCGCGCGGGTGGGGTCCTTCTGCGGCAGCACCGCCAGCAGCATCACCAGGTTCAGGATGGTGGGATAGAGGCCGTAGATCACGAACCGGCCCCGCGCCGTCAGGATGCCCGCGAACAGCGCGGCGATCGAGACGCACACCAGGTAGGGCATGGTGATCTGGGTGAGCAGCACCGCCAGCTTGAACTTCGCCGGGTCGCTCATATAGCCGGGGCTGTAGGCCATCATCAGCCAGGGCATGGCCAGTTGGCACAGGACGGTCACCACCACGGTGGCGGCCGCCAGGGTGGCCAGGCTGTCGGCGGCGAAGGCGTCGGCGGCTTCCTTGCCGTCGCTGGCCAGGCGGCGCGAATAGTCCGGCACGAAGGCCGCGGCGAAGGCGCCCTCGGCGAAGATGCGGCGGAACAGGTTGGGGAAGGCGAGCGCCGTGAAATAGGCGTCGGCGGCGATGTTGCTGCTGCCCCCCAGGCGGGCCGTGATCACCAGGTCTCGGGCCAGGCCCATGAACCGGCTGACCAGGGTCAGGGCCGAGAAGATCATCGACGAGCGGATCATGCCGCCGGACTTGGCGGGGGCTGGCGTCGAGGGCGGGGCGGGTTCGGTCACGCTCGCTCTGTGCGCAGGGCCAGCGGCATCGTCAAGCGATCAGCGCGCCACGCTGGCTCGCGCCCGCTGCAGGTTGCCGCGAGACTTCGACGACGCCGAGGCCTCCGCCTGGTCCAGCGCCAGCATGAGGCGCGCCTTCAGGCTGGTCATGGCCTTGGGGTCGGTGAGCTTCTCGCCCTGCGCGTCCACCACATAGAAGGCGTCCACGGCGCGCTCCCCATAGCCGTCGATATGGGCCGAGAGGATGGAAAGACCGGCCTCCGAGATGGATTGGGCCAGGGCCTCCAAAAGGCCCGGGCGGTCGCGGCCGGAGGCCTCCACCACCGTCGAGACCTCCGAGGCGTCATTGTCCAGCATCACCGTGGGAATGATGGAGAAGGCCGCGGCGCGGCCGAGGTCCGACAACCGCTTGGCCTCGGTCTTCAGGGGCTCGCCGCGGGCGGCGGCCTCCAGGGCGTCGGCCAGGCGGGTCAGCGCCTTGGGGTTGTCGCTGCCGTAGGCCTCGCCGGTGATGTCCTGCACATAGAAGACGTCCAGCGCCTGGCCCTGGCGGGAGGTGAAGACGCGCGCGCCCATGACGTTGGCGCCCGAGGCGGTGACGGCCTGGGCCAGGTCCACGAACAGGCGGGGGCGGTCGGGAGCGGCGACGACCACCTCCGAGGCGTTGAGGCCGGGGCGGATATGGCCCTCGGCGGCGGCGCCGCTGGTTTCCGCGCGGCGGGCGAGCACGGCGTGGCCCAGGACCTCGCCCTCGGCGAAGGAGGTGAAATAGGCGTCCTCCATGGCTTGGGCCCAGGCGGTGGCGGCGGGATCGACCGCCACCAGCCGCATGCGGGCGTCATAGGCGGCGTTCTCGTGGTAGCGGCGCACGGCGGCGGCGGCGTCCGAGCCCCGGCCGCCGCGGAACACCGCCTCTGTGGCGGCGTAGAGCTCGCGCAGCAACTGCCCCTTCCAGCCGTTCCAAACACCGGGGCCGACGGCGCGGATGTCAGCCACCGTCAGGACCAGCAGCAGACGCAGGCGTTCCGGCGTCTCGACGATGCGGGCGAAGTCCACCACCGTGCGGGGATCTGAGACATCGCGCTTCTGGGCGTAGTCGCTCATGACCAGGTGGTGCTCCACCAGCCAGGCGACCAGTTCGATACGCTTGCGGTCCTGGCCCAGGCGCTCGCACGCCTGGCGCGCGGCGCGGGCCCCGGCTTTTTCCTGGCCGCCCGCCCCGCCCTTGCCGGTGTCGTGCAGCAGCATGGCTAAGAACAGGGCCTCGGGATCATCGATCAGCGGCATCACGGCCGTCGACAGAGGATGGTCCTCGGCGAACCGCCCAGCCTTGATCTCGGCGATCACCCCCACCGCCCGCAGGGTGTGCTCGTCCACCGTGTAGGAGTGGTACATGTTGAACTGCATCTGGGCGACGACCCGGCCGAACTCCGGCAGGAAGCGGCCCAGGACCCCGGCCTCGTTCATCAGGGTCAGCGTCCGCTGCGGATCGCGGCCCCGGGCCAGGATGTCCAGGAACACCTTGGCGGCGCGCGGATCGCGCCGGGTCTTCGAGGTGATCAGGGGCAGGGAGCGGGTCGCTGCGGTGAAGGCGTCAGGGTGCAGGTCCAGGTCGCGCCGGTCGGCGGTGCGGAACAGGCGCAGCAGGTTGATGGGGTCGGCCTGGAAGATTTCCGGCGTGTCGATGTTGAGCCGCCCGCCCTCCTCGTGGAAGCCGGCGTCCAACAGGGTCTTGCGCGGCTTACCCCGGCCCGGCAGCAGGCGGGAGATGCCCTTGGGCTGTTGCTTGACCCGCTCGGACTCCAGCTTGGCGGCGAAGACGCGGGTGAGCGCGCCCACCTCCTTGGCGATCAGGAAGTAGCGCCGCATGAAGCGTTCGACGGCCGGCGCGTCGCCCCGGTCGCCATAGCCCATGCGCCGGGCGATCTCCGGCTGCAGGTCGAAGGTCAGGCGCTCCTCGGGGCGGCCGGTGGCGAAGTGCAGATGGCTGCGCACCGCCCACAGGAAGTCGAAGGCGCGCAGGAAGGCCGCCACCTCCCGGCGTTCGAACATCTCCAGGTGGACAATGCCGTCCATGCGGGCCTGGGCCGAGGGGTTCAGGTACTGGGCGATCCAGAACAGGGTGTTGAGGTCGCGCAGGGCGCCCTTGCCCTCCTTGACGTTGGGCTCCACCAGGTAGCGGCTGGCGCCGGCCCGGGCGTGGCGCTCGTCGCGCTCCTTCAGCTTGGCGGCGACGAACTGGGCGCCCGAACCCTTCACCACTTCGGCGGCGAACCTCCGGGTCAGCTCCTCGGCCAGCTTCTCATCGCCGGTCAGCCGCCTGGCCTCGAGGATCGAGGTGCGGATCGTGAAGTCTTCCTTGGAGAGCCGGATGCATTCCTCGACGGTGCGCGAGGCGTGGCCGACCTTGAAGCCCAGGTCCCACAGGGCATAGAGCATGTACTCGATGACGCTCTCGGCGTGGGCGGTCTGCTTGTAGGGCCGCAGGAACAGCAGATCGAGGTCGGAGAAGGGCGCGAGCGTGCCCCGCCCATAGCCGCCGACCGCCATCAAGGCCAGGCGCTCCCCCTCGGTGGGATTGCGCGCCCGGAACACGTGGACCGTGGTGAAATCGTACAAGGCGGTGACGACTTCGTCGGTCACACCCGACAAGAGCCGGGCGGTCTCGATGCCGCCGGCGCCGTTCTCGAGACGCTCCTTGGCGATCATCCGGCCCCGGAACAGGGCCTGCTTGAGGATATCCAGGGCGCGGCGGCGCTGCTCGGCCTCGTCGCCGGCGGCGTCCAGGGCCGCAGCCGACAGCTGGGCGCGCAGGCGGATGCCGTCGACGACATATTCCAGGCGCGTGGGACGCAGGCGTGGCGGCATGGGAAACCTAAGGACAACCGGTCTTCGCCATATAGGGCCGCGCCGCCACGGGCGCGAAGCCCGCAGGTTGGCGCAGGTCAAAGAAAAAGGCCGGCGCCCTGGGGCCCCGGCCTTTCGATCGTCCAGCTGACGCGGCTGTCTTAGAGCGCGGCGAGCTTTTGCTGGGTGACCTGCACGGTGGCCTTCACGCAACGGCCGTAGGCGCCCAGGATCATGGTCTCGCCGATGACGTCCTTGGCGCAGACGGTGCGCGCGGCGTCGAGGATGTCGGCGTTGATCTGTTCGGCGGACTTGCCCACCAGGGAGACGCGGACTTCGGAGGCGCTGGCCGAGGAAGCGGCGAAGGCGACGACGGCGGCGATAAGGGCGGTGCGGATCATGATCTTAATCTCCAGCGGCGCGGGGAAATGGGAAGGAGAGGTCCGCGCTCGTCGGAGGTGTTTTTGTACGCTGGAGCTTAAAATATTGTGCAGTGCGATGGTTAAGAATTTTGCAGCGCACAATTTTCGTCCCGGCGCGGATCAGAGCAGGCCCTTCAGCCGGTAAAGCGCCGCCATGGCCTCCCGCGGGCTCATGCTGTCAGGGTCAAGCTCGGCGACCGCCGCATCCACGGCGCTTGGCCCGGAGCGTTCCGCGACACCGGGCGCGGTGGCGGCGAACAGCGGCAGGTCGTCGAGGTGGGCCGGGGCGCCGGTCTCGCGCTCCAGGCGCTCCAGCACCTCGCGGGCGCGGATCACCACCGGCGCGGGCACGCCCGCCAGCTTGGCCACCTGCACCCCATAGGAGCGATCGGCGGGACCCGGGCCGGCCTCGTGCAGGAAGATCAGGTCGCCGTTCCACTCCTTGGCCTTCAGCGACAGGTTGGCGACATGGGCCAGCCGGCCCTCCAGAACAGCCAGCTCGTGATAGTGGGTGGCGAACAGGCCCCGGCAGCGATTGGTCTCGTGCAGGGCCTCGGCGCAGGCCCAGGCGATGGCCAGGCCGTCATAGGTGGCCGTGCCCCGGCCGATCTCGTCGAGGATCACCAGGGAGCGCGGCGTGGCCTGGGTGAGGATAGCGGCGGTCTCCACCATCTCGGCCATGAAGGTCGACCGGCCCCGAGCCAGGTCATCGCCAGCGCCCACGCGGCTGAACAGACGGTCGACGACCCCGAGGCGCAGGCGCTTGGCGGGGACATAGCATCCAGCCTGGGCCAGCACGGCCAGGAGCGCGTTCTGGCGCAGGAAGGTGGACTTGCCGGCCATGTTCGGCCCGGTGACCAGGGCCAGGCGCGGGCCCACAGCGCCCGCGCCGTCCAGCCGGCAGTCGTTTGGGGTGAAGGGCTGGCCGGTACGCTTGACGGCGGCCTCGACCACGGGATGGCGGGCGGCCTCGGCCTCGAAGGCGGTGGAGCGGTCGAGGATCGGCCGCGTGCCGCCCACGTCGTCGGCCCATTCGGCCAGGCCGGCGGCCACGTCGAGGCGCGCGGCGCCCTCGGCGGCGGCCTGGATGGCGGCGGCCACGCCGATGGCGGCCTCGCGCCAGGCCTCGAAGGTGGCCACCTCGATGGCCAGGGCCCGCTCGGCGGCCTGGGCGATCCTGGCGTCCAGCTCGGCCAGCTCCACCGTGGTGAAGCGCACCTGATTGGCCAGGGTCTGGCGGTGGATGAATGTGGCGTTGAGCGGCGGCGCCATCAGCGGCTCGGCGGCCTTGGCCGTGCACTCGACGAAATAGCCCAGCACCGCGTTGTGGCGGATCTTCAGGGCGACGCCGGAATCGGCCAGCAGCTGGGCCTCCAACTGCAGGATCACCCGGCGGCTGTCATCGCGCAGGGCGCGGGCCTGGTCGAGTTCGGGACGGACGCTGGGCGCCACGAAGCCGCCATCGCGGGCCTGGGCGGGCAGATCGTTCCCCAGGCCCTGCGCCAGCATCTGGCGGAAGGCGCCCAGTTCGTAGTGATCAAAGGCGTGCAGGACGGCGAGCGCGCTCTCGACCTCGGAAGGCGGCGGCGGGTCCAGCGGAGCCGGCGCCCCGGCGAACAGGCCGGCGATGGCCTCGCCGCGCGCCAGGCCGTCGCGCAGGCAGCCGAGGTCCCGGGGCCCGCCACGCCCCAGCGCCAAGCGCGACAGCGCGCGGGCCATGTCGCCCAGGCCCTTCAGCTCCTCGCGGAGCTTCTGACGCAGCGGCCGCCGTTCGACGAACCAGCCCACCGCATCGAGCCTGACTTCGATGGCGGCGGGGTCCAGGAGGGGGCGGGCCAGGCGAGCGGCCAGCATCCGGGCGCCCGGCGCGGTGATGGTGCGGTCGATGGCGCCCAGGAGAGAGCCCTCGCGGGAGCCCGAGAGGCTCTTCTCGATCTCCAGGCTGGTCCGCGTCGCCGGGTCGATGGCCATGACGTCGGCCTCGCCGGCCCTTCTCGGGGCGGTAAGCGCGGGCAGGCGTCCGGCCTGGGTGGTCTCCAGGTGGGCGGCGATCAGGCCCAGGGCCGAGATCTCGGCGCCCGACAGGGTCCCGAACCCGTCCAGGGTGTCGACGCCGTAGAGCCGCTTCAGCCGGGCCTCCGAGGCGGCGGGCTCGGCCAGGGCCGAGGGCATGGGCTGCACCACCCCGCCGGCGCTGCGCAGGGCGGTGTTCATCCCCTCGTCGGCGAACAGGCGGTCCGGCACCAGGATCTCGGAGGGCCCCAGGGCGGCCAGCGCCGAGGCAAGATTCTCGCGGGCCACGGCCCAGCACTCTACCTCGCCGGTGGAGAGCTCGACACTGGCCACAGCGGCGGCCCCGGCCCGCACCGCCACGGCGGCCAGGCGGTTGGCGCCTCGGGCGTCCAGCAGGCCGTCCTCGGTCAGGGTGCCGGGCGTCACCACCCGGACCACGTCGCGCCGCACGATGGATTTCGAGCCCCGCTTGCGGGCCTCGGCGGGGTCTTCCATCTGCTCGCAGACGGCGACCTTGAACCCCGCGCGGATCAGCTTGGCGAGATAGGCCTCGGCGGCATGGACCGGCACCCCGCACATGGGGATCGGCGCGCCGCCGTGGGCGCCCCGCGCCGTCAGGGTGATACCGAGGGCGGCGGCGGCCTTCTCGGCGTCCTCGAAGAACAGTTCGTAGAAGTCGCCCATGCGGAAGAAGACCAGGGCGTCGGGCTGACGAGCCTTGGCCTCGAAATACTGGGCCATGACGGGGGTGGCGCCGGCGGCCGCATCAGGCGGTGTGGGGATCTGGGCGTTCATACTCGGGGCGGAGGTTAACGGCGCCCGGCGCCCGCGTCATCCCCACGGGCCCCTTGAACAAACCCCTGCGAGGCCCAAGCTGTGGTTAAGTCCGGGAGGTTTCCCATGCACGTCATCTTCCCCGCCGGCCCCGAAGACGCCCTGGCCCTGGCCCAGGTGCACGTGACCTCCTGGCGCGAGACCTATCGCGGCCTGCTGCCCGACAGCTTCCTGGACCGCATGAGCGTGCCGGTGAACGCCCGTCGATTCTCCAAGTCCCTGGTCACCCCGGCCGAGCACGAGATCACGCTCGCCGCCGCAGACCGGGAGGGCATCGTCGGCTACGCCGCCGGCGGCCCGTCGCGCACGCGCCTGGCGGGCGAGGCGGAGGTCACCACCCTCTATGTCCTGCGCCAGCATCAGGGATACGACCTGGGCCGACGCCTGCTGACCGCGGCCGCCCGCGTGTTCGCCGACCAGGGCGCGAGGTCAATGATGATCTCGGTCCTGCGCGACAACATCCCGGCCCGCGGCTTCTATGAGCACCTGGGCGGTGAGGCCGACACACCGCGCAAGGAGCCGGGGCCCGGGGGGCTGCTGTACGAGGTCAGCTATCGGTGGGCCGATATCCGGACGCTCATCGCCTAGGCGACCCAAGCTTGCCGTCCTCGTCCAGATTGTGCAGCTTCGCGCCTCAACCGGGGGCGGGCGACAATGATCAGGATGATGGCGGCGGCCCTGGCGGGCCTGCTGATGCTCGCGGCGTCCGCCGGCGGCGCGGTGGCGCAGACCAATCCCGACTGGCTGGAGAAGCCCGACGGCGCCGCCCTCGGAGCGGTCTATCCGAAGTTCGCACAGCTCATCGGCGTAGAAGGCCGTGCGCTGATTTCCTGCAAGGTCGCCCGCACCGGGCGACTCGACAACTGCGGGGTCCTGAGCGAAACGCCCGAGGGCCTGGGATTCGGCAAGGCGGCCCTTAGTCTTGTGCCCTATTTCCGCGTGGCTCCCGCTACGGCGGACGGCAGCGCCCGGGAGGGGATGGTGCGGATTCCCATCCGCTTCGCCCTGCCGCCGGGCGACCCGCGAGGGGGCCGGGTGCTCGTCGGCTCCGGAGTGCTGCTGGCCGTGGCCCTGGGCCTGGCCCTGAACGACCTGCTCCGGGGACCGCCGCGCCTGCCTGTGGGCGCCGCCACCGGCTACGCCCTGCGCACTGTCGCCACCGCCTGGCGGTGCGCGCCGGGCGCAGTGATCCTCTATCTCGGCCTCGTTCTGATGGGATTTTGGACCGTGCAGCCAGGGCCGGCGGGCTCAGCCCCCCAGGTGCTGGTGGGCCTGGCCTCGGTCCTGGCGGGCCTCATGGTCCAGGGCGCCGTGCTGCGGATGGGATTTGCGGAAATGAGATCAAACCATCCTGAGGATCGGCTCGCGCTCTGGGGCTTGAAGCCCGGCCTCGTCGAGCTTCGCCTGCTGGCGGCGAGCCTGGTCCAGGGCCTGCTGGTGGCCGGATTGGTCATCGCGCTCGGCGCGGTGGCGGTGGCGGTCAATCTGACCGGAGAGCGGGTCCCGATGATCGCGGCGATGCAGCCGATGCTGAACGCCGCCATGGCCGGCGTAGGGGTGCTCGTCGTGATCTATGTGGCGATACGGCTGTGGACCTTGCCCGCCGCGACGGCCTTCCACCGGCGTGTCGCGCTGGCCGAGACCTGGCGCGCGACCCGGTCAGCGCTCTTTTCGCCCTTGGCGGCCTCCGTGCTGATTGTCCTTGTGGGCTTTCTTCTGGGCGCGATCCCGGTGGCTGCGGCCGCGGCGCTGAAGGAGGCGACGCAGATCGACCTGATGCGGCCGTCGATGATGGCCTACGGCCTGATCGTCTATGGCCTGTTCACGCCGGCCACGGCAGGGCTGCAGGTCTTCGCCTTTAAGACCCTGCATCGCCCGGAGGCGAACTAGACCCCCGTCACCTCTTCCCAGAAGCGCTTGGCCTTGCCGATGAAGCTGGCCGACTTGGGATGCTGCTGTTCGCCGCAGAGGTCCGACAGTTCACGCATCAGTTCCTTCTGACGGGCGCTGAGGCGGGTCGGGGTCTCCACGAACAGTTCGACGATCAGGTCGCCGCGTTCGCGCGACCGCAGGGAGGGCATGCCCCGGCCCTTGAGGCGAACGGTGCGGCCGGTCTGGGAGCCTTCCGGCACCTTGACCTCGATCTTGCAGGCGCCGTCGCAGTTCTCACCGCCCATCAGGCAGGGGGCCTCGATGTCGCCGCCCAGGGCCGCGACCGTCATCGGCACCGGCACGGTGCAGAGCAGGTCCAGGCCGTCACGGTCGAACAGTTCGTGCGGCTTCACTGACAGGAAGATGTAGAGGTCGCCGCGCGGGCCGCCTCTGGCCCCGGCGTCGCCTTCGCCGGCCAGCCGGATGCGGGCGCCGTCGTCGACGCCGGCCGGGATGCGGACCTGAAGGGTGCGTTCCTTGCGAAGCTGCCCGTGACCACGGCACTCGACGCAGGGATCAACAATGATCTGGCCCGAGCCGCCGCAGCGGGGGCAGGCGCGTTCGACGGAGAAGAAGCCCTGGCTGGCGCGGACTCGGCCGGCCCCGCCACAGGTTCCGCAGACGGTGGGGCTGGTGCCGGGCTTGGCGCCCGAACCGTCGCAGGCCTCGCAATGAATGGAGGCGGGGACCACGATCTCCACCTCCGAACCGGCATAGGCCTGCTCGAGGGTGATCTCGAGATCATAGCGCAGGTCCTGGCCGCGCGCCGGTCCTCCGCGCTGTCGGCGACCCCCGAACATGTCGCCGAAGACGTCGCCGAACACCTCGTTGAAGATGTCGTTGACGTCGTGGAACTGGCCATTGCCCGGACCGCCGCCGCCGCCGTTGACCCCGGCATGGCCGAACTGGTCGTAGCGCGCGCGCTTCTGGGGATCGGAAAGGATCGAATAGGCTTCGTTGATTTCCTTGAACCGGCCCTCGGCCTCCTCGCAACCGCCATTGCGGTCGGGGTGGTGCTCCATGGCCAGCTTGCGGAAGGACGACTTCAGCGCGGCGTCATCGCAGCCGCGGGTTACGCCCAGGATCTCGTAATAGTCCCGCATCAAATCATCAGGCGTTCAAATTGATCTTAAACTGAGGTGGGAACACCCTGCCCCGGCTGCAAGGCTTAGGCCAGCCGCGCCGGTCACAGAGGGGGGTTCGCCCGCAAATGTGCGAAACCCCACGGCGACCCCTCGCAAAAGCTGCGAGAGACCGCCATGGGGCGCAACGTCACGCGGACTTCTTGGTGTCGTCGTCGCTGACTTCCTCGAACTCGGCGTCGACAACGTCGTCACCGCCCGAGGCGTCGTCGGGTTGATCACCCTCACCGCCCTGCTGGGCGGCGTACATGGCTTCACCCAGCTTCATGGAAGCCTGGATCAGCGTCTGGGTCTTGGCGGCGATGGCCTCGGCGTCGTCACCCTCCAGAGCGGTCTTCAGGTCGGCGAGCGCCGTCTCGATGGCGTCCTTGTCGGGACCGCCGATCTTGCCGCCGTGCTCGGCCATGGCCTTCTCGGTGGAGTGGACCACCGCCTCGGCCTGGTTCTTGGCTTCAACCAGGGCCTTGCGCTTCTCGTCCTCGGCCTTGTTGCTCTCGGCTTCGCGGACCATCTTTTCGATGTCGGCGTCCGACAGCCCGCCATTGGCCTGGATGCGGATCGACTGCTCCTTGGCGGTCGCCTTGTCGCGGGCCGAGACGTTGACGATGCCGTTGGCGTCGATGTCGAAGGTCACCTCGACCTGCGGCACGCCGCGCGGCGCCGGGGGAATCCCCACCAGGTCGAACTGACCCAGCATCTTGTTGTCGTGCGCCATGGGACGCTCGCCCTGGAACACCCGGATGGTCACGGCAGACTGGTTGTCGTCCGCGGTGGAGAAGGTCTGCGAGCGCTTGGTGGGGATGGTGGTGTTGCGCTCGATCAGCGGGGTGAACACCCCGCCCAGGGTCTCGATGCCGAGCGTCAGGGGCGTTACGTCCAGCAGCAGCACGTCCTTGACGTCACCCTGCAGAACCCCGGCCTGCACCGCAGCGCCAAGCGCCACGACTTCGTCCGGGTTCACGCCCTTGTGGGGCTCGCGGCCGAAGAACTCCTTCACCGTGTCCACGACCTTGGGCATGCGGGTCATGCCGCCGACCAGGATCACTTCGTCGATATCGGACTTCTTCAGGCCGGCGTCCTTCAGGGCCATCTCGCAGGGGCCGACCGTCTTGGCGATCAGGTCCTCGACGAGGGCTTCCAGCTTGGCGCGCGACAGCTTGATGTTGAGGTGCAGCGGACCCGAGGCGTTCATCGAGATGAAGGGCAGGTTCACCTCGTACTGCGTCGTGGTGGACAACTCCTTCTTGGCCTTTTCGCCTTCTTCCTTCAGGCGCTGGAGGGCCAGCTTGTCCTTCCGGAGGTCGACGGAGGTCTCTTTCTTGAACTCATCGGCAAGGTAATCGACGATCCGCAGGTCGAAGTCCTCACCTCCCAGGAAGGTGTCCCCGTTGGTGGCCTTCACCTCGAAGACGCCGTCGCCGATCTCGAGGATCGACACGTCGAAGGTGCCGCCGCCGAGGTCGTAGACCACGATCTTCTTGCCGTCGTTCTTCTCAAGCCCGTAGGCGAGAGCCGCGGCGGTGGGTTCGTTGATGATCCGCAGGACTTCGAGGCCGGCGATGCGGCCGGCGTCCTTGGTGGCCTGACGCTGGGCGTCGTTGAAATAGGCCGGAACGGTGATGACCGCCTTCTCGACCTTCTCGCCCAGGTGACGCTCGGCGTCTTCCTTGATCTTGCCCAGGATGAAGGCCGAGATCTGCTGGGGCGAATAGTCCTTGTCCTGAGCGCGGATCCAGGCGTCGCCGTTGGGGCCCTTTACGATCTCGTAGGGCACCATCTTCTTGTCTTTTTCCACCAGCGGATCGTCGTTGTGACGACCGATCAGACGCTTGACGGCGAAGACGGTGTTGGTGGGGTTGGTGACAGCCTGGCGCTTGGCGGGTTGGCCGACAAGGCGCTCCCCGTCTTCCAGGAAGGCCACCACGGAAGGCGTGGTCCGCGCGCCTTCGGCGTTCTCGATCACTTTCGGCGTCTTGCCGTCCATGATCGCAACACACGAATTCGTCGTGCCGAGGTCGATGCCAATAATCTTGCTCATGTTCGAGTCTCTTGCTCGCTCCACTAGTGGCGGACGGCGCCTAAGGGGCCTCGTTTCCAAGCACCCGACTTCTTTTGTCACCGTCCCCGGTTCGATCAGGGTCTCGGGCGGTTAACCTGTGCGGAAACCGCCGTCGAGTCGCGATATGGGATGGCCGCCGCCGCCCGCAAGGGCGAATGCCCTTAAAGTGTGCGGGGTCTTGTGGCGCACGCCGCGGGCCAAGTCCCTAAAATCCTTGCATAAGCTTCACCATCATAAGGCGCGGGGCCGCCACGCGCGGCCAGGAAAGCGTGCTGCACGACCATGGCCTGCTGTTCGATATTGAGCTTTGAGAAATCGCAGGTTTTTGAAAGATCGTAGGCATAGGCGGCAGGTCCATCCCCAGCCCTCAGCTTGGCGGCCAACAGATTGACGCCGGCCTGGGCCTGCCAGACGTGGGTCAGTTCGTGGATGAAGACGCTCTGCAGCGCCAGCGGCGCCAGGCTGAAGTCGGTCCAGGCCTGTCGCGCGGGCCAGACGATCAACCGGCCGCCGGGCACGAAGGCGCGGGGCCAGAGCGGGATGGCGAGGATCCGGACCCGCTGGCAATCCAGCGCTGCGCCGAACATCTCGTGGGCGAGACCCCGCTCTGCGCCGGTCAAGGTCCGGAGAGCGCCAGGCGCCATGGGTGCGGGATCACGCATAGGGCCTATATGGCGGGTCATGACCGTTTCGACGACCACCGGCTTCCGGCTTTGGCCCGGCAAGCTCAGCCTTGAAGCCCAGGCGGCCCTGGCGGCCGAGGTGCTCGCCCTCAGCCAGACCGCGCCCTTCTACAAGCCCGTCACCCCGGGCGGAAAAGCCATGAGCGTGGAGACCACCAACTTCGGGCCGCTGGGCTGGTTCACCGATGCGCGGGGCTATCGCTACCAGGCTGAGCATCCTGGGACAGGTGGGCTCTGGCCGCCCATCCCGCGGGTCCTGCTGGATCTGTGGGCCGAACTGGCCGATCCCGAAACGCCCCCCGACGCTTGCCTGGTGAACCTCTATCGCGGCGACGCCCGCATGGGCCTGCACCAGGACAGGGACGAGGCGGACTTCTCCTTCCCCGTGCTGTCGGTCTCCCTGGGCGACACCGCCATCTTTCGGCTGGGGGGCCTCAAGCGCAGCGATCCGACGACCTCGATGCGGCTCGCCTCGGGGGACGTCTGCGTCCTGGCCGGTGAGGCGAGGCTGTTTCACCATGGAGTCGACCGTATCCTGGCGGGCTCCTCGCGGCTGATCCCCGGCGGCGGACGGATCAACCTGACCCTAAGGCGGGCCGGGCCTTTGACTCCTTAGGAGCCGCGCCCCAGGATCGCACCAACAACGCCTGGGAGGCCCGCTGATGATCACCTTGACCCGTCCCGAGGGGACCAAGCCCGAAGACCTGAACCTGTCGCGCCGCGCATTGGCTGGGGCCGTGTTCGGCGGCTATGCGGTCTATGCGCTCTCGGCCAGCGCCGAGCCCATCACCACCCCCGCCGACGGCCTGATCACCGAGACGGTGCAGGTGGCGGCCAGCGACCGCGCCATACCCGCCTTCGTCGCCCGTCCGGCCGCCAGGGGCCGTTTCCCCGTCGTGGTGGTGGTCTGCGAGGTGTTCGGGGTGCACGAGTACATCCGTGACACCTGCCGCCGCCTGGCCCGGCTGGGCTATGTGGCCATCGCCCCGGACTTCTTCGTCCGCGCCGGAGATCCCTCGACGATCAGCGACTTCGCCGAGATCCGCCGCATCGTCTCCGCCGCCAGCGACGGCCAGGTGATGGGCGACCTCGACGCCACCGTGGCCTTCCTCAAGACGCAGAAGTACGCCGACAAGGGCAGAATGGGGATCACGGGCTTCTGCTGGGGCGGGGCGGTCACTTGGCTGGCCTGCGAGCGACGCAAGGACTTCAAGGCCGGCGCGGCCTGGTACGGCCGGCTCGCCGCGCCCAAGTCCGGCGAGTTCCTGGGAGAGCCCGGCCGCCAATGGCCGATCCAGCTGGCGGGCGAGCTGAAGGCCCCGGTGATTGGCCTCTATGCCGGCAAGGACGCGGGCATCCCCCTGGCCGATGTCGAGGCCATGCGCGCGGCGCTGCTGGCGGCGAAGAAGAAGGGCAGCGAAATCATCGTCTATCCCGACAGCCAGCACGGCTTCCATGCCGACTACCGCGCCTCCTACGACCCCAAGGCCACCGCCGACGCCTGGGGACGCATGCTGGCCCACTTCGCCGCGCACGGGGTGAAGCCGAAGGCGTTCAAGCCCACGGCCTGATGTTCAGTGCGGGGGCTCGTCGTCCGGGGTGATGCCGTCTAGCAGGTCGCCGACACGATCTTCGGCGGCCGGCGGCGTAACCGGCTTGGGCGGCGCGGGCTTGGCCGGCGTCACGGACAGGTCCGCCGGCGGGGCCTGGTCGGCGGCGAGGTCTAGGGGATCGGCCGCCGGCTTCTTCTGTTCCGGCTTCTTTTCGTCCTCGGCCTTCTCCACCACGGGAGGCGGCGGGGCCAGGGCCGTCTCGTCGAGGGGCTTGGCGTCCGTGGCCTGCAGCTGGACGCCGGCGGCCGCGCCCGGCGCGCCCTCGCCCGGCAGCCGCGCCTTCTCCGGCGCGCCGCGCACGCCGAGGACAAAGCCGGTCACGGCGCAGAGGCCAATGATCACGGCCACAACTCTCAAGACGCTGTGCGGCATGCTCCACATGACGCAAAGTCCTAATGCGGATCGCCGGAAAGTGGAATTGCGATTGCGGGTCGGGCGTCCACAGAAAGCGCGATCGGCCGCAGCCGAGGTAAACGCCTCTTAACCACCTGACGCCCATAGATCGAGACTTCCAGAATGGGAGCGTAACTGTATGGCGCGGGTGGCGCGAAAGACGGGTTTGGAGTTGGGTCTGCACATTGCGGGCCTGGCCTGGACTCATCCGACCACCGCGCGCCTTCGAGGCGGCGTGATCGCGGCCTCCGGCGCGGCGTTCGCCGTGGCCCTGGCCACCTATAACGCCGCCGACCCCAGCCTCAACGCCGCCTCCCCGTTCGCCCCCGCCAACGCCCTGGGCGGGCCCGGAGCCACCGCCGCCGATATCGGCATCCAGTCCCTGGGCCTGGCCGCCGGTGTCGCGGCCCTGCTGATGGTGTTGTTTGGACTCTATCGCGCGGTGTCCGCCCGTCCCGACGAGACCCGGGGCCAGGTGCGCCTGCGCGCCGCCATCGGAACCCTGGGCCTGCTGGCCCTGGCCGGCCTGCTGGCCGCCCCGCCGGCCCCCGCCGCCTGGCCGCTGGCCAAGGGCCTGGGCGGGTTCTGGGGGGACGGCGTGCTGCACGGCCTCGCCGGCTTGCTGGCCTTCGCCCGACTGCCCGGAGCCACCCTGATCGCCGCCCTCCTGCTGGCGGCCGGCGCCGTCGCGGGCCTGGGCTACGCCTTCGGCCTGCGCCGCCTGGACCTGGGCGCCACCGCCGCCTGGCTGGCCTCAGCCCTGCAGCCCAAGGCCCAGCCTGAGGCCAAGCCCGTCCGCGCGTCGGTCGCGCGTCGCGCCAGCGCCAAGACGACTCCGGAGGAGCGGATTCCCGCCGCCTCCCTGCCCGGCGCGCCCAAGGCGGCCCCCCTGCCCGATCCCGAGCCCCCGCCGGAGCCCGCCGCCCTGGAGCCCTTCGCCGCCCCGGTGGCGGTGAAGATTCCCAAGGCCGGGCCGAAGGAATCCGGCCGCGAGCTGCGCGAGGCCCAGGGCGCCTTCGATTTCGTCAAGACCGGGGGCTTCGCCCTGCCCGAACTGGCCATGCTGGCCAAGCCCAAGCCCCGCGCCAGCCAGTTCGACGAGGGCGCCCTGCGCCAGAACGCCCAGCTGCTGGAAAGCGTGCTGGCAGAGTTCGGGGTCAAGGGCGCCATCGACCAGATCCGTCCCGGTCCGGTGGTCACCCTCTATGAGCTGGTCCCGGCCGCCGGGGTGAAGTCGGCCCGGGTCGTGGCCCTGTCGGACGACATCGCGCGCTCCATGTCGGTCGCCGCCTGCCGCGTCAGCGTGGTGCCCGGCCGCAACGCCATCGGCAGCGAACTGCCCAATGCGCGGCGCGAGACCGTCTATCTGCGCGACCTGCTGGGCAGCAGCGAATACGAGAAGTCGAGTTCCGCCCTGCCCATGGCCCTGGGGGAGACCATCGGCGGCGAGCCCTATATCGCCGACCTGTCGAAGATGCCCCACCTGCTGATCGCAGGCACCACCGGGTCTGGCAAGTCGGTGGGCGTCAACGCCATGATCCTGTCGATCCTCTACCGCCTGCCGCCCGAGCAGTGCCGGTTCATCATGATCGACCCGAAGATGCTGGAGCTCAGCGTCTATGACGGCATCCCGCACCTGCTGGCGCCGGTGGTCACCGATCCCAAGAAGGCCATCGTCGCGCTGAAGTGGACCGTCCGCGAGATGGAGGACCGCTATCGGCGGATGTCGAAGATCGGGGTGCGCAATGTCGCCTCGTATAACGACCGGGCCCGCGAGGCCGCCGCCAAGGGCGAGCATTTTGAGCGAACGGTTCAGACGGGGTTCGACGACGCCGGCCGCCCGATCTATGAGAGCGAGAAGATCAATCCCGAGGCCATGCCCTATCTGGTGGTGATCATCGACGAGGTCGCCGACCTGATGATGGTGGCGGGAAAGGACGTCGAGGGCGCGGTGCAACGCCTGGCCCAGATGGCCCGGGCCGCCGGCATCCACCTGGTGATGGCCACCCAGCGCCCTTCGGTGGACGTCATCACCGGCACCATCAAGGCCAACTTCCCGACCCGGATTTCCTTCCAGGTCACGTCGAAGATCGACAGCCGCACCATCCTGGGCGAGCAGGGCGCCGAGCAGCTGCTGGGCCAGGGCGACATGCTCTACATGGCCGGCGGCGGCCGCGTGACCCGCCTGCACGGGCCGTTCGTCTCCGACGGCGAGGTGGAGGCCGTGGCCAAGTTCCTGCGCGAGCAGGGCCAGCCGCAGTATCTGGAAGAGGTCACCGCCGGCGGCGACGACGAGGACGGCGAGGGCGAGGGCGGTTTCGACGAGGGCGGTTCGGGCGACGATCTCTACGACCGCGCCGTGGCCGTGGTGACCCGGGACAAGAAGGCCTCGACCTCCTACGTCCAGCGCCGCCTGCAGATCGGCTACAACCGCGCCGCCTCCCTGATCGAGCGGATGGAGAACGAGGGCGTCGTCAGCCCCGCCAACCACGCTGGCAAGCGCGAAGTCCTGGCAGGCCCGCCGCCCTAGCGGGGCAGGACGAAGCGGACTTTCAACGGAAGGATGTCGCCCGGCATGATGGTGGAGCCATCCTTCCCCTTCGGTGCTATTTTGAACTGCGCCGCGATGGTTTGCACCGCGATCCCGAAACCGTAGCCGTAAGGTTCCTCTTCCGTCACCGCACAAGCGGCCAGGGTGAACTCAGGCGTAATTCGGCACAGAACCGTCCCGCGCCCCTGAACCCTCTCCATCGCAGCTTGATCGGGAAAATGCTGCGCCAAGTCCTGGCTTGTCGCAGTTCTGACCCACACGACATTCGCTGGATCGATCGGGCGCCCTTCTGGCGGCGCGGGCGGCGGCGCCCAGCGAATGGGAATGCGTATGGCTCGACCGGCGACACTCGCCCCGGCACGGTCCTCAGGATGCAGCACCATCCTCGGTGTGAGTTTGAGGGCGGCTTCTCCGAAGCCCATGCCGGCGGGGGTTTCACTGGTCACCTGACAGGCGTCGAGAGAGCCTTCGGTGCTGACCATACACTCGATTTCCGCGCGCCCCCCCACGCGTTGCAGCCGGGGACCCTCCGGGTAGGCGCGCGTCAAGTCCACCTCAGTCGGTCTCACCTTCCATAGCGCCTCCCGCAACAGCAACGGCGTGCTCGCCACGGAGGCTGCCGCCAGAATTCCCAGGATCATCGTCACGCTCCCCAACCCGCCGCAAGTCTAGGGTGAGCCCGCGCGCACGCCAAGGTCGCGCGGCGCGAGGTGGCGCAGGGATACGAACCCCGTATATCTTCCGCCTCCACGAAAAGAGGCGCCCATGATCATCGAGCCCCGTATCCGCGGCTTCATCTGCACGACCGCCCATCCTGAGGGCTGCGCCATGAACGTCCACCAGCAGGTGGGCTATGTGGCGGGCAAGGGCGAGGTCCCGGGCATGGCCAAGCGGGTGCTCGTTCTGGGCTGTTCGGCCGGCTACGGCATGGCCTCACGGATCATGGCGACTTTCGGCGGTGGGGCCGACACAGTGGGCGTCTCGTTCGAGAAGTCGCCCACTGATACCAAGACCGCCAGCGCCGGCTGGTACAACAACCGGGCCTTCGAGGCGCAGGCCGCCAAGGCTGGCCGCAAGGCCGTCACCCTGGACGGCGACGCCTTCTCCGACGAGATGAAGGCCCAGACCGTCGCCGCGATCGCCGAGCACCTGGGCCAGGTGGACCTGGTGATCTATTCCATGGCCGCCCCGGTGCGCACCCATCCCAAGACCGGCGAGACCTTCCGCTCGGCCATCAAACCCCTGGGGGCGCCGGTCACCGTCAAGACGCTCAACACCGACAAGGGCGAGGTCTTCGAGACCGAACTGCAGCCCGCCACGCCCGAGGAGACCGCCGGCACCGTGGCGGTCATGGGCGGCGAGGACTGGGAGATGTGGATCGACGCGCTTTCGGCCGGCGGCGTCCTGGCCCCCGGCTTCAAGACCCTGAGCTACACCTATATCGGCTCTGAACTGACCTGGCCGATCTACTGGAAGGCCACCCTGGGCAAGGCCAAGGAAGACCTCGACCGCGCCGCCGGCGCCATCCGCGCGGAGCATGGCGAGGCCGCCGCCCGGGTCGTCTCGCTGAAGGCGGTGGTGACCCAGGCCTCCTCGGCGATCCCGGTGGTGCCGCTCTACGGGGTGGTGCTGTTCAAGGTGATGAAGGAGATGGGCCTGCACGAGGGCTGCATCGAGCAGATCGACCGCCTGTTCCGCACGGTCCTGCCTGGCCCCGAGGCCCTGGACGACGCCGGCCGCGTGCGGCTGGACGACTGGGAGCTGTCGGAGCCGGTCCAGGCCGAGGTCAAGCGCCGCTGGGCGCAGATCTCCACCCAGACCCTGCCGGACTTGGCCGACCTGGCGGGCTTCCGGAGCGACTTCCTGAAAATCTTCGGGTTTGGCCTGACCAGAGTCGACTATGCCGCCGAGCAGGATCCGCAGGTGGTCCCGGCGGTCGCCTAGGCGGCGAGCCTGCGACTTCGCGGCGTTGAGATGCAGCCGCGGACGGAGCTTTCGAGGAAGTCGAGGAGCACAAGGGTGCGAGCGCCCGCGTCCAGGCGCGCGACGGCCATCCGGCGCTCCATCGGCCCCCTCCCGAGGAACAGCGTCCGGTAGGCGCGTCGCAGTTCGGAGATCTCGGTCGCCTTGAACCCCGCCCGTTTCAGGCCCACGGCGTTCAGACCCGCCAGCCGCGCGCGGTCCCCCTGCACCAGGCAGAAGGGCGGCACGTCCTGGGTGACGATGGACCCGCCGGCGACGAAGGCATGGGTTCCGATCCGGCTGTGCTGGTGGATGGCCACAAGGCCGCTGACCTGGGCGAAGTCGGCGATCTCGACATGGCCGCCCAGGGTCGCCGCATTGGCCAGGCGGATGTCGTCGCCCAGGACGCAGTCATGGGCGACGTGGGCGCCGGTCATGATCAGGCTTCTCGACCCGATCCTCGTCGGCTGCTGCCCGCTCGAGGCGTGGACGGTGACGAACTCCCGAAAGACGTTGCCCTGCCCGATGACCAGGGCGCCGGTCTCGCCCGCCCAGCCCTCCATCTGCGGCCCGGCCCCTATGGCGCAGAACTGCAGGAAGCGGTTGCCGGGCCCCACCACCGTCGCGCCCTCGAGGACCGTGTGCGGACCTACGACATTGCCCGACGCCAGCACCACCTGGGCCCCGATCACGGCGTAGGCGCCGATCTCCACCCCTTCAGCGATCCGGGCGCCGGAGGCGATGACGGCCGTGGGATGGATCAGGCTCATGCCGCAAGCCTGGGATGGCGGACCCCCTGCGACAATTCAACTTCGGTGTCCGATTGCATCGGGCTGCAGCAGTAACCCTCGCGAAAGACGCCCAGGCCTATGATTCGGCTCAATTTTCGAGGACCGCGATGCGCGCACTGCTCGATGACGGCCTCGATGAGCTGGCCGCGAAGACCTACGAAGGCCTCCCCCTGCGGATGGCGGTCACCGCCGCCGTGGCGGCCCTGATGACCACCCTGCTGCCCTGGCAGGCCTGCGTCGCTTTCCTTGCGTTCCAGACGGTCTCGGAGAGTCTCTGCGCGCTGGCCTCCCGCCGGCAGTATCTGGGCTTCAAGGCGAGCCCCGCCCTCCGCCTGGCCCAGCTTTCCACCGTGCTGGCGGGCTGTATTTCCTGGATGACACTGGGCGCCCTGCTGTGGGTAAGCGGCGCCCCGTCCGGCGCGGTCTGCGCCACAACGCTGTGGCTGTCGGTGATCTTTTTCGCCCAGACCCACGCCTACCAGTCGCCGATCGGCTTCGTGGTGGGCGGCGCACTTCCTGGGGCCGGCATGCTATCCTGGGTGCTGCTGGGCCCCAATCCCCTGGACCTGCCCCTGCTTCCGGTGCTGGGTCTCCTGCTCCTGGCCTTCGGTTTCGCCTGCGACGGCGTGATGCGGACGCTGGCCATTCGCCGCAGGTTCGAGGAGGCTCAGGCGCGTCTGCGCACCTCCGAGATCCAGTACAAGATGCTGGCGGACAATATCACTGACGTCATCGCACTGAACGACCTGGACGGCCGCCGGCGCTACATGTCGCCTTCCGTGGAAACCACCATGGGATATTCGGTGGAGGAGTTGTTCGAGACGCCCAACTACACCTTCCTGCACCCTGAGGACTCCCCCTGGGTGCGCGACGAGCTGTCGGAGCTGGCCGAGCACGGCGGCGAGAAGACCCTGCAGTACCGGGTGCTGCACAAGAACGGTTCGGCCCTCTGGGTCGAGACCAATTTCGGCCTGATCACCTCGGCGGAGGGCGCCATCCAGATGATCTCGGTCTCGCGCCAGATCGACGCCCGCAAGGCTCTGGAGACCGAGTTGGTGGAGGCCCGGGAACGGGCGGAGGAGGCCGCCGCGGCCAAATCCGACTTCCTGGCCAACATGACCCACGAACTGCGCACGCCGCTCAACGCCATTGTCGGCTTCTCGGGCATCCTGCGCCGTTCGCCGCGCCTGGAGGCGCAGGACGCCCACCATTCCGGCCTGATCCACGACGCCAGCATCACCCTGCTGCAACTGGTCAACAGCGTGCTGGACTTCTCACGCCTGGAGGCGGGCGCGGTGGAGGTGGAGGCCCGGCCCTTCGACCCAGAAACCCCCGTCCGCGCCATCGCCGAGCTGCTGACCGAGCAGGCTCACGCCAGGGGCCTCACCCTGACCGTCCAGACGCACGGCGAGATAGCGCCCCTGCTGGGGGACGCCGCGCGCATCCGTCAGGTGCTGCTGAATTTCCTCTCCAACGCCATCAAGTTCACCAGCCACGGCGGCGTCACCGTGACCCTGATCCAGGAGCCTGCCGACAACGATTGCGCCCGGATGCGAGTGGAGGTGGCCGACACCGGAATCGGGGTGACGCAGCAGCAGATCGAGCAGCTCTTCGAGCGCTTCACCCAGGCCGACGCCTCAGTGTCGCGCCGGTACGGCGGCACCGGTCTCGGCCTGGCGATCTGCAAGCGCATCGTCGAGCTGATGGGGGGGGCCATCGGGGCGAGCTCGGTTCCCGGTGAGGGGTCGACCTTCTGGTTCGAGCTGGTTCTGCCGCGCACCGACGCCCTGGAGGAGGAGGTCGAGGCGGAGCCGGAAACCCTCGACCTGGAGGCGCCCCTGCGGCTGCTGGTGGTGGAGGACGTGGCGGTGAACCGCGAACTGATCGCCGCCCTGTTGCACCCCTTCGACGTGCTCATCGAGACCGCCGAGAACGGCGAGCAGGCCATCGCCAAGGTGCAGGGTCAGGTCTTCGACCTGGTGCTGATGGACGTGCAGATGCCGGTGATGGACGGCCTCACCGCCACCCGCGTCATCCGAGCCCTGGACCTGCCGCGCCTGAAGGGCCTGCCGATCATCGCCATGACCGCCAATGTCCTGCCCGACCAAGTCCAGAAGTGCCTCGACGCGGGCATGGACGATCACCTGGGCAAGCCCATCGAACCCGCCCGCCTGTTGGCGGTGCTCTCCGAATGGCCCAACCGCGCGCGCGAGGCGGCCTGACCAAACGGAACGCCACACCTCCTGCGCCGTTCTCCCGCCCTATTGACGCCGCGCCGCGCCTATAGGTTTCTGCGCGAAATGGAGCCTGGTTGATGACCCGACTGACCCGCCGCGCCCTGGCGCTGGGCCTAGCCGCCCTGCCGCTGCCGGCCCTCGCCGCCCGACCCACCATCGCGCCGCTGAGCGCCGACGACCGTAGTCTGGTGGACAAGGCGGCCACCTACTTGCAGGGCCTGACCGAGGCCAAGGGCCGCTTCGTGCAGACCGACGCCCGGGGAACCAGCACCCAGGGAACCGTCTACTTGAAGCGTCCGGGCAAGGCCCGCTTCGCCTACGAGGCGCCTTCGGGCCTGTTGGTGGTGGCCGACGGGGCCAATGTCTCAGTCGCCGATTCCCGGCTGAAGACCTTTGACCGCTATCCGCTGATGGCGACGCCGTTGTCGATTTTCCTGGCCCGCCAGATCAAGCTGGACCGGGGCGTGGTGATCAGCGACGTCACCCGCCTGGCCGACGGGTTCACCATCACCGCCCGCGATGGGAAGAAGCAGGCCGAGGGCCAAATCACCCTGACCTTTTCCAACAGTCCCATGGCTCTGATTGGCTGGACGGTGAGCGACGCCCAGGGCCAGGCGACCCGGATCCGACTGACGGGTCTGCAGCCCACTTCAGGCCTGGCCCCAACCCTTTTCGTGCTCAACGACCCCCGCCCCAAAGCCGTGGGCCGCGGGAAAATGTGACAATCAGACAACAGGCAACCCGCCCTGTGATTCTGGTTGACATTTCCATTTCGTCGTTGCATTAATGCCACGCATGGCGCCTGTGAGAGCGGGCGTGTTCCGTGCCGGAACCTATCCCCTCCCGGCGGCGGCATGAGAGACATCACTACGCCCGGGCTTTCTCCAGTGCCCGGGCGTTTTCTTTTCTTAGCCAGCCCCCTAAACCCCGCGCATGCCCCTCCGTCTCTGCACCTGGAATGTGAACTCCGTCCGCCTGCGCGCCGAGCAGGTCGCCCGCTTCGTTGACGAACAGGCGCCCGATGTCCTCTGCCTGCAGGAGATCAAGTGCCAGGAGGGGGAATTTCCCCGCCAGGCCTTCATCGACATGGGCCTGCCGCACATCAAGATCGCCGGCCAGAAGGGTTGGCATGGCGTCGCCATCGCCTCGCGCCTGCCCTTTGAGGACGTGACGCCCCTGGATGTCTGCCGTGAGGGCCACGCCCGCTGCGTCTCGGCCAAGGTGGCGGGCGTCGAGATCCAGAACTTCTACATCCCCGCGGGCGGCGACATTCCCGACCGGACGATCAACACCAAGTTCGACCACAAGCTGGACTTCTACGAGAAGCTCACAGCCGAGATGGCCCGGCGCGACCCCAAGGCGCCCCTGGCCATCGTCGGCGACCTGAACGTGGCGCCGGGCGAATTCGATGTCTGGAGCCACAAGCAGATGTCGCGGATCGTCAGCCACACCCCGGTCGAGCTGGAGGCCTTCGCCAACCTCATGGCCGCTGGTCAGTTCACCGACCTCGTGCGCGAAGCCATTCCCGATCCGCAGAAGCTGTTTTCCTGGTGGAGCTACCGGGCCGCCGATTTCCGGGCGTCGAACCGGGGTCTGCGCCTGGACCATGTTCTGATCTCGCCGGGGCTGCGGGAAGCCGCCTTCCGGCCAGGCGCGGCCGCGGCCCGCGTGCACGACGACGTCCGCGAATGGGAACGTCCCAGCGACCACGCCCCGGTGAGCGCCGACTTCGGGCTTTAATTCAAAGAGTTAGGGCGCGGACTACGGCGCCAGGCGGTAGCCGCCCGCCTCGGTCAGCAGCAGGCGCGCATTGCCGGGATCGGGCTCGATCTTCTGGCGCAGGCGGTAGACGTGGGTTTCCAGGGTGTGGGTGGTGACCCCGGCGTTATAGCCCCAGACCTCGGCCAGCAGCTCCTCGCGGCTCACCGGCTTTTCGCCGGCCCGGTAGAGGTACTTCAGGATGTTGGTCTCTTTTTCCGTCAGCCGGATCTTCTTCTGATTGGCGTCCACCAGCATCTTGGCCGAGGGCCGGAATTCGTAGGCCCCCAGGTGGAAGACCGCCCCCTCCGACTGTTCGTGGCTGCGCAGCTGGGCGCGGATGCGGGCCAGCAGAACGCCAAACTTGAAGGGCTTGGTGACGTAGTCGTTGGCCCCGGAATCCAGGCCGCGGATGGCGTCGTCGTCGGTGTCGGCGGCCGTCAGCATGATCACCGGAGAGGTCACCCCCTTGGCGCGCATAAGCTTGCAGGCCTCGCGCCCGTCCATGTCGGGCAGGTCAACGTCCAGCAGGATCAGGTCGGGGCGGGCCTCCACCGCCTGCCGCACCCCGTCGCTGGCGGTGGCCGCCTGGATGGCGGAGAACTCTTCGTGCAGTTCCAGTTGCTCGGCGAGTTCGCCGCGCAGATCATCATTGTCGTCGACGACGAGTAGGGTCTTGCGTTGGGCCATGGGCGCGAACATGCACCGTGTTGGCCTCAAGCGCCAACCACCCAGGAGAATGAAGCGTGCTGTTCACGGCGATGTCAGACGGCCGGTTTGATCTCGCGGGCCGTGAGACCCGTTGCGCTCTGGGCAAGGGCGGGGTGATCGCCGCCGCCGACAAGCGCGAGGGCGACGGCTGTTCACCCCTGGGGGTCTGGCCGATCCGCCGCGTCCTGTACCGGCCTGACCGTACGCCCACGCCCCAGAGCCGTCTGCCGGTGAAGGCCATCGCGCCCAATGACGGCTGGTGCGACGCGCCGGGCGACCCGAACTACAACCGCCCCGTCAGCCTCCCCTACCCCGCCAGCGCCGAACAGCTGTGGCGCGAGGACAAGGTCTACGACTTCGTCCTGGTGCTGGCCCACAACGACGACCCGGTGGTCCCCTTGATGGGCTCGGCGATCTTTCTGCACTTGGCGCGGCCGAACTGGGAGCCCACCGAGGGCTGTGTCGCCCTGCAGGCCTGGGACGTCCTGGAGCTGATCGGCAAGGCCGAACCCGGGTCGGCGGTCTCCATCGTCGACGTCAATCCGCACCCGTTCCTTGACGCCATGGAGCAGATGGACGCGGCGCGAAAGCCGCCCCGACCGACCCTGAACGTCCTAGCCCCGCGGACCAAATAGGGCCGAGCCCACCCGGACGCTGGTGGCGCCGAATCGCACGGCGGTCTCGAAATCGTCGCTCATCCCCATGGAGAGCTTCGAGATCCCGTTGCGCGCCGCGATCTTGGCCAGCAGGGCGAAGTGGGGGCCCGGCGGCTCGTCGGCCGGCGGGATGCACATCAGGCCTTCGATGCTCAGGCCGTGGGTGTCGCGGCAGCTGCCGAGGAAGGCGTCGGCCTCCGCCGGGAGCACGCCGGCCTTCTGCTCTTCCTCGCCGGTGTTGACCTGGACATAGAGCCGCGGCGCCCTGCCCTGCTTCTTCATCTCATCGGCCAGGGCTGCGGCAAGCTTCTCGCGGTCGAGGGTCTCTATGACGTCGAAGAAGGCCACCGCCTCCTTGACCTTGTTGGTCTGCAGCGGCCCGATCAGTCGCAGTTCGACCCCCTCGCGGCGGTTCTCCCAGGCGGCCATGGCGTCCTGCACGCGGTTCTCGCCGAACACCGCCTGGCCGGTCTCAAGGATCGTCGCCACCCGCTCCCAGGGCTGTTGCTTGGAGACCGCCACCAGGGCCACATCGCCGGCCTCGCGCCCGCAGGCCTTCGCCGCGGCGGCGATACGGGTCAGGATGTCGGCGCGGGCGGCGGCGGGATCGAAGGAGCGGGTCATAGCTGGGTTCTGGACAGTGGCGCGGACAGCGGCCTGCTTAAGGCGACGCGCGGGCCGGCGAAAGCCCCTGCCCGCCTTGCTCTATTTCACCGACCCCGTGCGGACCCCCAATCCGGAGGCGGTGGCGGCGCGCCTGACCAGGGGCTCGGCGATCGTCTACCGGGCCTTTGGGGCGCCGGACGCCCAAGCCGTGGCCCTGCGCCTGAAGGCGATCGCGCGCCGGCGAGGCCTCAAGCTGCTGATCGGCGCGGACGACGCCCTGGCCGCCAGGGTCGGCGCCGATGGCGTGCACCTGCCTGAGCGCCTGGCCCCACACGCCGTGCGCATTCGGGCGAAGCATCCGAGCTGGCTGATCACGGCCGCCGCCCACGGTCCCCGCGCGGCCCGCGCCGTGGTCGACGCCGTCGTCGTCTCGGCGATCTTCCCGTCGAACAGTCCCTCGGCGGGCAAGCCCCTTGGGCCGATCCGCCTGGCTCAGATGGTCCGGCGAATTGGCCGGCCGGCCTATGCCCTCGGCGGCGTCAGCCAGACCACCGCCGCCCGGCTGTTGGCCACAGGGGTCGTGGGCATCGCAGGGGTGGAGGTGTTCCTTTCCTCCCCTTTAGCGGAGGGTAAGGGGGAGGGCGACCGCGCCTAGCGTGGTGGAAGGAGCGAGCGTCAAGCTCAGCACCCGGTCTTGCCCCCTCCACCGCGACGCGGTCCCCCTCACCCGTAAACGGGGGAGGAAAGGCCCACCAGAATCAAAAAAGCCGCCCGAAGGCGGCTCATTTGGTCTGGGTTGAAAACCCCTAAAACTTGAAAGCGGTCTCGAGACGAACACGCGGCGCGCCGGCCTGAGGCTCGGTCTTCTTGTACATTGGGGTTTCTTTCTCCCCCAGGGCCACGGCGCCGCCGACCCGAAGCGACGGCGTTACGCGGAAATAGGCGCCGGCCTGGACGTCGTTCCACTGGGTGTCGCGACCGTCCGGCTGCTGCAGATTGAGCGTGACCCCCCAGCGCCCCTTACGCGCGTCGAACTTCAGCGCCTTGGCCGCCTGAGGCGACGCCAGAGCCGAGGTTTCACTGCGTACGGAAAAGTCGGTGGTCTTCTTCGTTGTCGTCTGAGCATGAGCGATCGATCCGGAGCTCGCAATGAGCACCGCGCCGACCAGCGCCATGACCGTCCGATTGAACATAACCACCTATATGGCCCCTAAGCCCCGGCCACGCCATGAGAGACGGGACCGTTGACGCGATTAAAGTCCCGCCATCATCCAGGTCAACACGCCAGCACGCCGCAGGCCGCCTCTATGGACAGTTGGTTGGCGCCTGTGGCGGCGGAGCCACGCGATTCCTGTTTGGCGCCGCTTTGGGCGTTGGTATAGAGGCATCCGGCGCGGGGGCGGCGACGCGGCGAGATACCGACGCGAAACAGCGACTGGGAGCGGATATATGCCGTTTGTGCGTGGAGTTTGGATGCGTGGCGTGGCGGCGGGGGTCCTGGCCCTCAGCCTTTCGGCGCTCGCGGCCTGCTCGAGTAGTGGCCCGAAGACCCAGAGCGACGGCGGCGGCCTGTTCGGCCTCGGGCGCGGCAAGTCGGCTCCCGCCGAGCAACCGACCATCGGCGTCAACGGCTACCTGTGGCGGGCGACCCTCGACACCCTGGCCTTCATGCCCTTGGCCTCAGCAGATCCCTATGGCGGCGTGGTGATCACCGACTGGTACGTCAATCCGGAGAAGGCCGACGAGCGCTTCAAGTGCACGGTCTACATCCTGGACGCGCGCCTGCGCGCCGACGGCCTGAACGTGGCGGTCTTCAAGCAGACCCGCGACGCCTCGGGAACCTGGGTGGACGCGCCGTCGGCCGGCCAGACCGAGACCGACATCGAAAACGCCATCCTGACCAAGGCCCGTCAGCTTAAGCTCTCGAACATCCGGGGCTGATCCCCGGGCGCGTTCCGGGATCTGACAAATAACCGGGCGCGCCGAACTCATCAGGTCGGCGCGCCTTGCGCGTGTCCGGCCGCTTCCCATCCTCAGTGAAAGCGCGCTAAGCCCCCGCCATGGCCCGGTACAATCCCAAAGAAGTCGAACCCAAGTGGCGTAAGGCCTGGGCCGACGCCGACGTGTTCCGCGCGGAGATCGATCACGCGCGCCCGAAATACTACGCCCTGGAGATGTTCCCCTATCCGTCGGGGAGCCTGCACATGGGCCACGTGCGCAACTACACCCTCAGCGACGCCAACGCCCGGTTCAAGCGCGCCCGCGGCTTCAACGTCCTGCACCCCATGGGCTGGGACGGGTTCGGCCTGCCCGCGGAGAACGCGGCCATGGAGCGCGGCGTCGACCCGCGCGCCTGGACCTACGCCAATATCGACAAGATGCGGGCAGAGCTGCAGCAGCTGGGCCTGTCTATCGACTGGTCGCGCGAGTTCGCCACCTGCGACCCGGCCTATTATGGCCAGCAGCAGGCCTGGTTCATCGATCTGATGGCCCGCGGCCTGGTCTATCGCCGCGAGGGCGTGGTCAACTGGGACCCGGTGGACCAGACCGTCCTGGCCAACGAGCAGGTGGTGGACGGCCGCGGCTGGCGCTCGGGCGCGGTGGTGGAGAAGCGCAAGCTGAACCAGTGGTTCCTGCGCATCACCGACTATGCCGACGCCCTGCTGGAGGGCCTGAAGGGCCTGGACCGCTGGCCCGACAAGGTCCGGCTGATGCAGGAGAACTGGATCGGGCGCTCCAAGGGCCTGAAGTTCGCCTTCCAATGGGCCGACGTAGCCCCCGCCGGCTTCGAGAGCGGCCTGGAGGTCTACACCACCCGGCCCGACACCCTGTACGGGGCCAGCTTCGTCGGCGTGGCGCCCGACCACCCGCTCGCCCAGCAGATCGCGGCCGCCGACGCCAAGGCCGCGGCCTTCATCGAGGCCTGCCGCAAGGGCGGCGCCTCCGAGGCCGAGATCGAGACCGCCGAGAAGATCGGCTTCGACACCGGCCTGAGCGTCGCCCACCCCTTCGATCCCGCCTGGCGGCTGCCGGTCTGGATCGCCAACTTCATCCTGATGGACTACGGCACGGGCGCCATCTTCGCCTGCCCGGCCCACGACCAGCGCGACCTGGACTTCGCCCGCAAGTACGACCTGCCGGTCAAGCCGGTGGTCCTGCCGCCCGGCGAGGACCCCGCCACCTATGAGGTGAGCGCCGAGGCCTATACCGGTCCGGGGACCATCTTCCGGTCCGCCGACCTGGACGGACTGGAGATCGAGGCCGCCAAGGCCGCGGCCATCGCCAAGGTAGAGGCCCTGGGCCTGGGCAAGGGCGCGACCGTCTTCCGCCTGCGCGACTGGGGCGTGGCCCGCCAACGCGGCTGGGGCTGCCCGGTGCCGGTGGTCCATTGCGACACGTGCGGCGTCGTCGCCGTGCGCAAGGACCAGCTGCCGGTCGCCCTGCCCGAGGACCTGGACTTCTCCAAGCCCGGCAACGCCCTGGCGCGTCACCCGACCTGGAAAAATACGACTTGCCCCGGCTGTGGCGGTCCCGCGACCCGGGAGACCGACACCCTCGACACCTTCGTGGACTCGTCCTGGTATTTCGCCCGCTTCACCGACCCCACCGCCGCCGACCCGATCGACAGGGCCGCCGCCGACTACTGGATGCCGGTGGACCAGTATGTGGGCGGCATCGAGCACGCGGTGCTGCACCTGCTCTATGCGCGCTTCCTCAACCGCGCCCTGTCGGACGCTGGGATGCTGGAGGCCAAGGAGCCCTTTGCGGGGCTGTTCACCCAGGGGATGGTCACCCACGAGACCTACCGCCTGCAGAATGGCGATTGGGTCGAGCCTAAGGAGCTGGAGATCACGGCCGAGGGGAACACGCGGCGCGCCGTGCGCGTCTCGGACGGCCAGCCGGTGATCATCGGCGACATCGAGAAGATGTCGAAGTCCAAGCGCAACACCGTCGCCCCGGGGGACATCTTCGAGGTCTACGGAGTCGACGCCGCGCGGCTGTTCGTGCTGTCGGATTCACCGCCCGAACGGGACTCCATCTGGTCCACCTCCGGCGTCGAGGGCGCCTGGCGCTTCGTCAACCGGGTCTGGGCCGAGTTCGACGCCCAGCCGGAGAGTGTGGCTGCCGCTGACATCGCCGCAGACCCCAAGGCCGTGGCCCTGCGGGTCGCCACCCATCGCACCGTCAAGGCGGTCACCGAGGCCGTGGAGGGCTTCCGGTTCAACTCCGGCATCGCCCGCCTGTACGAGTTCCTGAACGCCCTGAAGGCCGCTCCGGCGGAAGGCGCCAGCGACGCCCTGCTGGCGGCCCGCGCCGAGGCCCTGTCGGCCTTCGCACGCCTTGTCTCGCCCTTCACACCCCACCTCGCCGAGGAGGCCTGGGCCCGCATCAGCGGGGAGGGGATGGTGGTGTCCGCTCCCTGGCCGCAGTTCGATCCGGCTTTGACCGAGGACGCCGTCCGGGTGCTTCCCGTTCAGGTCAACGGCAAGCGCCGGGGGGAAATTTCCGCGCCGGCCGGGGCCGAACCAGCCGATGTGGAGAAGATGGTGCTTGACGATCCCGAGATCGCACGGCGCCTTGAGGACCTCACGATCCGCAAGGTGATCGTGGTGAAGGATCGCATCGTCAACATCGTGGCAAGCTGAGGCACATGGCTCGCATCGCAAGCATCGGCGCCCTGGCGCTCGCCGCCGTCGCCCTGGCGGGCTGCGGCTTCACGCCGCTCTACGGTCGCCCCGGGGTGGGCGCGGCCCTCTCCTCGGTGCAGGTCTCGGCCCCCACGGGACGGGTGGGGCAGCTGATGCGCGAGCACCTGGACGATGCGCTCTCCCGCGATTCCAACCTCAAGCCGCAGTATCGGATGGACCTGCAGATCTCCGAGCAGCGCTATCCCCGCGGGATCCGGGTCGACAATGTCGCCACCCGCTACGAATACGTCCTGACCGCCGCCTATACCCTGGTCTCCACCGCCACCAACGCCACGGCCAAGGTGGGACGCGTCCGGGTCGAGGTGACCTACGACTCGGCGGACCAGCCCTATGCCTCGGTCGCCGCCCAGCAGGACGCCCAGGACCGCGCCGCCGGCGAGGCGGCCCGCAAGATCGAGCTTGAGCTCGCCACCTGGCTGGCTGGCAAGTCTTAAGGCCCGCGCGGTGATCCTCGCCAAGCGGCCGGACATCGAACGCTTCCTGGGGTCGCCGGATAAGACCATACGCGCCGCCCTGATCTATGGCCGCGACATGGGGGTGGTGCGCGAGCGCGCCAACCAGTTGTCCAAGAAGGTCTGCGATCGCCCCGACGACCCCTTTGACGTGGCCCTGCTCACCGATGGCGACCTGGACAGTGACGGGGCGCGGCTGGAGGGAGAGCTGGCGGCCCAGTCCCTGATGGGCGGGCGGCGCCTGGTGCGGCTGAAGTTCGCCACCGAGAAGGCGGCCCTGGACAAGATGACCGCCGAGGCCCTGACCCGCCACGCAGCCGGTGAGCTCAATCCCGACGCCTTCCTGCTGATCGAGGCCGGAAATCTCGACCGCAACTCCGCCCTGCGCAAGGCCGCCGAGAAGGCGCCGGGCGCGGCGACCATCCCCTGCTACGAGGACGAACCCGGCGACGTCGCCCGCCTGGTGCGCGAGGCGCTCGCCAAGGACGGCGTCGGGCTCACCAGTGAGGCCCTGCAGGTCTTCGTCGGCCGCATGCCCAAGGAACGGGGTGTCGCCCGCCAGGAGATCGAGCGACTGGCCCTGTTCCTGGGCCCCGGCAGCGGCATGACCGCCACCCCCAAGGACCTAGAAGACTTCCTCGGCGTCGAGCCGGAGGCGTCGCTCTCCGACGCCGCGGCCGACGCCTTCGGCGGACGCCTGGCCGAGGCCCAGGCGGGTCTGCGCCGCGCCGCCGCCGAAGGGGAGGGCGGTCCCGCCGCGGTCCGGGCGCTGGGCATGTATCTCGGCCGCATGCGACGCACCCTGACGCTCGCCAAGTCCGGCGCCGGCCTGCAGGAGGCGGCGAAGGCCTCAGGCGTGTTCTGGAAGAGCGAACGGGAATTCCTGCGCCAGGCGCGCACCTGGACCCTGCCCGAGCTGGACCGCATCCAGCCCGAGGTGCTGGCCGCCGACAAGGCCTGCAAGACCGCCGGATCCCCCGACGCCTTGATCGCTGAGCGCCTCGCCCTCCAGATCGCCGGCCGCGCCAAGCGGCTGGGCCTTTGATGCGCGCCATCTTCCTCGGCGCCGTCCTGCTGGCCACCCCGGCCGCAGCCCAGACTGACCTGCTGGCGGCCTACGCCACCCCGCAGACCCTGGTCCCCCTGCCGGACGGCCGAAAGCTGCACTTTCATTGCTCGGGCCTGGGCGGGCCTCTGGTGATTCTCGACGCTGGCTGGGGCGCCTCCAGTCTGGCTTGGCGCAGCGTTCAGCCCCAGGTCTCCACCATGACCCGGGTCTGCGCGATGGATCGCGCCGGGATGGGCTTCAGCAACCCCGGCCCCGTGCCGCGGGATACGGCCTCCATCGTCGATGACCTGCACGCGGCCTTGCAGACCCCGGAGTTCCCCGGCCCCTACATCCTGGTCGGCCACTCCCTGGGCGGGATGAACATGCGGCTCTATGCGTCGCTCTATCCCGACCAGGTGGTGGGCATGGTGCTGGTGGACCCGGCCAATCCGCACCAGGACAAGCGCTTCGCCGCGGTGTCTCCCACTGTGGCCGCCGTGACTCAGGGCGAGATCACCGCCAGCCGCCGCTGCGCCGCCCTCGCCAAGGCCGGAACCCTGAAACCCGGCGGCGAGGGGTGGGCGACCTGTGTCGGCGATCCCCCCGCCGAGTGGCCCGACGCCCTGCGCACACAGGTCATCGCCCTGCGCGTCGATCCCGCCGCCGCAGAACAGCGTCTCTCTGAGATCGAGAGCGTGGCCGAGCCGGACTCCACCCAGGTCGAGTCCGCCAAGACCAGCCTGGGGGACATCCCGCTCATCGTCCTCACCGCCGAGGGCACCTCGAAGGATCCGTCGATCCCGGTCGCTGACCAGCCCGCCGTCGCCCGCCTGTGGTCATGGATGCATGACGAGGCCGCCGCCCTGTCGACCGGCGGTTCCAATCGCCTGGTGAATGGCAGCGGCCACAATATTCACAGCGAAAAGCCCGACGTCGTGATCGGAGCGATCTCTGAGGTGATTGTGAAGGCGCGTGCCAAGGCCCTGCCGAAAATCGACGAAAACCCACCGATTGCGGCCGCGCCGCCGAAGTAGAATTATCGTCGTAAAATCAATCTATTAGGTGCGGTTTGGCGCAAACCGCCCACAGGCTTTCGCGCAAGAACCGTGCAGGGATACGAACCTGCGCTCCGCTGTGCGCCACAGAGGCGATTTTGGTTTAGCGGTTTTCGGACCTAAACCCGGGTCAGGCGCCGACAGACCTCGTCGAGCTGTTCGAGGGTCGCATACTTCACCCGCAACTCCCCGACGCCGCCCCTGTCGATCACCTCGACGCTCAGGCCAAGCGCCTCCGACAGGTCGACCTCAAGGGCCTGGGTGTCGGTGTCCTTGGGCGGCTTGGGGGATGCGGGCTTGGGGGTCACCGCCCCGCCGCTCGCCGCCTTGCGCACCAGGGATTCGGTGTCGCGCACCGACAGGCCCTTGGCGATGACGAGGTCGGCAAGAGCCAGGGGATCCTCGGCGCCGAGCAGGGCGCGCGCATGGCCCGCGGTGATCTGGCTTCCCATCAAGTATTGCCGCACCGGATCGGGTAGGGCCAACAGGCGGACCAGGTTGGCGACATGGCTGCGGCTCTTGCCGACAGCGTCGGCCACTTCGGCGGCGCTGCGTCCGTGCACCTCAACCAGCTGCTGATAGGCGCTGGCCTCTTCGATGGGGTTCAGGGCCGAACGCTGGACGTTCTCGATGACCCCGATCTCCAGGACCTGGGCGTCCCCGAGTTCGCGGACCAGGGCCGGCAGGACGTGGAGGCCCGCCTTCTGGCTGGCGCGCCAGCGGCGTTCGCCGGCGACGATCTCGAAGTGGGCGTCCATGTCGGGGGCGGGCCGCACCAGGATTGGCTGCTGCACACCCTTCTCACGGATCGAAGCGGCCAGCTCCTCGATCTCGTCCTCGGAGAACACCCAGCGGGGCTGCTTCTCGTTGCGATGGATCAGCTCGATGGGGATGTCGCGCAGG
>NZ_JANPJP010000072.1:0-2171 GCF_031425575.1 Phenylobacterium sp. | reverse complement strand
CAGGTCGACACTGTCTGTCTGCCCCATCGCGGTGACTTCGCTGCGGCCGGATACGTCCAGGCGCAGACTGGGTTGGCGGTACCCCTCGATGGCGAGCGTGTTTCGACCTGACAGGTCAAAGCTGCTGATCGCCGGCGCCCGGACGATGATCGACAGCGTCTGATTGCGGCTATGGCGACGGTGAAAGCCGTGTTCGTAGCGGACGCTGTCGCCCTCAACGACCACCCGCTCGACCAGCTTTTGCGGTCCTGTCACGACGACGCTGGCAGGGCCCGTCGACTGGATATAGCGGACGTCCGCCGACAGATCGATGTCGAGGCGATTGGCGCCGGTCCACGCGAGGGTGCGGGTGGTTTCGGGGCCAGGATCTCCGAACTCTCCGGGGCCCCTGTCATCATCGTCCCAGCCCAAGTGCTTGCCGCGCCAGGCGTGGCCGTCGGCAAGGTGCCAGCCCCCACGGGCGATGGCGTCAGGGCCGCCGATGGCGAAGGCGGCCGCCAGCGCGCCGACCGACAGAATGAAACCGGCGACGGTGATCATGATCAGGACACGAACCATGTGCTTAAGCCTCCCCGGCCTTTAGGATTAAAGCGCCGGCTTCAACAGCCGGTAGTGCAGCCGCCCGTACCAGACGAGCGCGTTGACCAGTCCGATTGAGGCCAGGCTCAGCAAGGCGCCGCCTGACGCCGAACCGGCCATCAGGCCGATACCCGCCAGCAGCGCCGCGGCGACGCCGCCCGGGGGGTCCAGGAAAGGACCCGCGGCGAAGACGACCCCGCCCGCAAAAAACACCGCGATCACGGCCATGAACAACCCGAACAGCGTCGCGCCCACGGTCATCAGAATCGGGAGCAGGATCAGGATGTCGATGGCCCCCAGGCCCAGAACGGCGAACACGGCTGCGGCCGCCGACGACGGGCTTCGGTCGTCCCGCCACCGGGAGAGCGACTTTTCAGCTTGAAGTTCGCGGGCCAGACGGTCCGGATCACCCAGCGCCTGGGCGACTTCAGCCTCGCTGCGACCCGCTGCAACGCCGTCGGCAAAGTGGGTTTCATAGTCGGCGACAATGTCGGCCATGGCCTGAGGGGGCAGGCTGCGCAAGCCCTCCCTTAGCCGGGCCAAAAAGGCCTCGCGTGTCATTTTGCCCCTCCAAAAACGATCTGATCGACGGCGGCTGAGAACGACGTCCAGGCCGCCTGCTGGCTGGCGAAGGTGCGCTTGCCGCCCTCGCTCAGTCGATAATATTTCCGCGGCGGACCCGCGCTGCTTTCCACCAGATAGGTCTCCACCAGGCCATCGGCCTGCAGCCGCCGCATCAGCGGATAGATGGTGCCTTCACCCATGCCGATGGCCTCGGCCAGCCGAGCGGCGATGTCGTAGGCATAGCTGTCCTGCCTGTGCAGAAGCGCGAGCACACACAGCTCGAGCGCCCCCTTCTTCAGCTGGATCTCAATGGCTTCCGGCACGTCCTTGCGCCTCCCTGCGAAACCAAGAGGTACTGCAAGGTATTAGGCGACGCAAGGTAGCATGCATTAAACGTTAGTAACCTGGCCCAACGGCAATGGCGGACGGCGCAAACCCCAGAACGCTGCAACGGTCAGCACAGCGCCGCATGCAATGATGACGGGCGCCGGCGACCAGAGCCGGAAGACTAGCGGGCCCAACAAGGATCCCAGCAGGGTGGCTCCGGCGAGAATGGCGTAGCGCAGGCGAAAGACCGCGGTTGCGTCGCCGATGTCCATACGTGTCTGAAAGAAGGGCATCATCTGCAGGAAGGCGATGGAGCCCCCGACCCCCAGGACAAAGCCGCCGCCCGCCATGGCCAACGGGGCCAGTGTGGGAGGTGCGAACATCGCCGCAACCCCTATGCCGGCCAAGCCGACGCCGCGAAGAATGTAGCCCAGGAAGAGGAACGCCCAAGCGTCTCGCACCCGCCAGGTGACGGTAAGCAGATTGGTCAAGCCATCGCCAACCGCCGTGGCCGCCATCACAAGCGCCAGAGTGGCGAGCCCGCCCGCCACGTCGCCCTTGACCAGCAGCAGGGGTAGTCCCAGCGCCACGCCCAGGGCGCGGGTGGCGTATGATGCGCCGGCCGTGGCCAGGATTGTCGAGGCGCCGGGCGTCGCGCGCGCCGCGCGCCAGCCGCGAGCTAGCCTTTCCCACACGCTGGC
>NZ_JANPJP010000071.1:0-1577 GCF_031425575.1 Phenylobacterium sp. | reverse complement strand
CGGCCATGGCCTGGCGGATCAGCGGCACATGCCGGGCGCCGAAGGTGCGGTCGGTGGTTTCGTTGAAGGTCTGGATCATGGCGTCAGATGTAATCGCTTCGAGGCCGATGGGCAAAGCGCGGCTTGCGGTGCGCACACACTCGGGCATATTGGCTCAGTCATGCTCCACAGTGCTTGCTCAGCGTCGCTCAATTCGAACGGTCCCACCCGGGGTCGTCCGGATTCGCGCGCGCCTGGCTAGACGCAGCCGAAGACCCAGACCCCGCCGGAACCGGCAGGGTCGCGCGTATCGCTCTCTCCTGCCGCCGGCCCAAACCCGACAGGAGAAGATGATGACCGAAGACCCCAAACCCTGGTTCCCCCTCCGGACCGAACGGCTGTTGCTGCGCGCGTTCGCCCAGGACGATTTCGACGCCGTCCACGCCTATGCCACCGACGATGCCGTCGTGCGCTTCATGGACTGGGGGCCGAACACGCGCGAGCACACCCAGGCCGCCCTCGACCGCTTTTCGGAGGCGCAACTTTATCGGTCGCCCACCGACGTGAACCTTGCAATCCACCACGTCGCGGACGCCTTGGTGATCGGCTCCATACGCTTGAGCGTGAGGAACGCGGCCACCAGCACTGGTGACTTCGGCTACAGTCTGGCCCAGCCGTACTGGCGCCAGGGTCTGGGCACCGAGGCCGCGCGCGCCATGCTTCACGTGGGCTTCGAACACCTGGGTCTGAGTCGCATCTGGGCCGAATGTGACGTCCGCAACGTCGGCTCATGGGGGATCATGCAGAAGCTTGGCATGCGTCGGGAAGCCCACTTCCGGCAGGACAAGCCCGCCCGCGACGGCTGGCGCGACAGCTATCTCTACGCAATTCTGGCAGAGGAGTTCCGCGCACTAAATTTGCCCGGGTAAAATTGACAACGCTCTAAGTGGCGGTTATCCGACTGTATGGACAGGCAGACCCGGCGCGAACGGCTACGCGACTACAAGGAACGCAAGAGCGTGGCCGGGGTCTATGCCGTGCGCTGCGGGCCGACGGGAGAGGTTTGGACCGCTGGATCACGCAATATCGACGCCCAGCAAAACAGCCTGTGGTTCAGCCTGCGCAATGGCGGTCACATCAACCGCGTTCTGCAGGCCGCCTGGACCGCGCACGGGGTGGCTGGATTCAGCTTCGAGGTGCTGGAGCGGATCGACGGAGAGGCGCTGACGCCCGGGGGCATGATCGACGCGCTCAAGGCCCGCGAGCGCCACTGGCTGGCGGCGCTCGGGGCGAAGAAGGCGCTGGGGTAGCAGGCAAAATACCTCCCCCGATTTCGGGGGAGGGGGACCCGAAGGGTGGAGGGGGCGGCAGGGCCGTTAGCGGCTTCGAAGTCGCGACGCCCGGCGCCTATCGCGGTGCGTCGTCACCGCCCCCTCCACCACTTCGTGGTCCCCCTCCCCCATGAATGGGGGAGGTAGGCGTTATTCCGGGGGCGGTTCGGTGGCGTCCACAGTCGCCTCGACCGCCTGTTCGGTCTTCTGGGCGGCGGCCTGGGCGGCGCTCTCGGTGGCGGCGGCTGCGCCGGCAGCCGCGTTCTG
>NZ_JANPJP010000070.1:0-1586 GCF_031425575.1 Phenylobacterium sp. | reverse complement strand
GAGATGGCGCCGCGGGCGTGGATTTCGGCCAGCGCCTTGTCGATGAAGGTCCGGTTCTCGCGCAGGAAACGGGCGACCCCCCTCCAGGTCCCGAGCCCCTCGCGGGCGTCGTCCATCCGCCAACGCATCAGGGGCTGCAGGGCGTGGGGGGCCAGCGACGCCTCATGCATCCAGTATTCGAACAGGGCCGGCTTCTGGCCCCAGGCGATCTCTTCCAGCAGGGGCCGGGGATAGGCGCCGAGCCGGGAGAACAGCGGCAGGTAGTGGGTGCGGCTGACCACATTGACCGAGTCGATCTGCAGCAGGCCCAGCCGCTCGATGGTCTTGATCAGGTGACGCTTGCCTGGGTCGGCTGGGCGGCGATCGGCGAAGCCTTGCGCGGCCAGCGCAATGCGCCGGGCGTCCAGTGCGGTGAGGGTCTGCGTCATGCCTCGCCGTCAGCGCTCCAGGCGCCCGTCCGAAAGCGATTCGATCTCGAAGGGGAAGACCACCTTGGGATCGGGATCCTTGATCTTCTTGGCGATGTCCTTGGGCGCCATGGCGTTGACCAGGTAGCGCAGCACGTTCAGCCGGCCCTCGGTCTTGTCGTCGTTGCGCACGCAGACCCAGGGGGTGCGCGGGGCATGGGTGCGTTTCAGCATCTCGTCGCGGGCCTTGGTGTAGTCGTCCCACTTGGACTGGGCGGCCGCGTCCAGGGGGCTGGACTTGAGCACCTTCAGGGGGTCGGTGCGGCGTTCCTCCAGGCGCTGGGCCTGCTCCTTCTTGGAGACGTCCAGCCACAGCTTCACCAGGGTGACGCCGCTCTCCACCAGCATGGCCTCGAAGGTCGTCACGTCGCGGAGGAAGGCTTCGTGCTCCTCGGGCGTGCAGAACCCCATCACCGTTTCGACGCCGCCGCGATTGTACCAGGAGCGGTTGAAGATCACGACCTCACCAGCGGCCGGCAGGTATCCGACATAGCGCTGGAAGTACCACTGGCTGCGTTCGCGGTCGGAGGGCTTGGGCAGGGCGATGACCCGGGTGGCGCGGACCGAGAGATGCTCGATCACCCGCCGGATCGTGCCGTCCTTGCCCGCCGCATCGCGGCCCTCGAAGATGATCAGCACCTTGGCGCCGCTCTCCATCGCCCGCTGCTGGCTGCGCACCAGGGCAAGCTGCGCCTGTTCGAGATCGTTGAGGCCGTCGTCGGACTTATCGGATTTGGACATGGCGCGAGCCTAGTCCCTGTGGCGGGGGGCGCGCCAGGGGTGTCGAAAGTGGGAACCCGCGCGACCTGTCCGGGGCGTCAGCTTAGACCCGTTAAGTCGTGCGTGTCCCCACTTTCATCCAGGCCCGAAGCCAGCGGTGAGAATCGACCCAAAGCGGGCATTCCCGATATCACCGTAGCGTCAGCAGACAGTTCAAGCGTCACCGAGTGGTGAGCGCCTCCACGGGCACGTTTAGCCTGTATACAAACCCGCTCGGTCGGTAGTCGAGTTCGACTTGGCCCTTTAGCTGTTGCCCCAAGGACGTGATCATTCGCGTCCCGAAACTCCTTCGCGTCGGTTCGCTCACTGGCGGGCCTCCAAGCTCCGCCCATTCAAGCC
>NZ_JANPJP010000069.1:0-17965 GCF_031425575.1 Phenylobacterium sp. | reverse complement strand
GGCGAGGCTCGCGCCCAACCAGGTCCCCACCCCCTGGACGGCGCGGATCGGCCAGGGGGCGTTGATCTCGCGGATCGGGCGCGGCCAGAGCTCTGCCATGGCCACCAGGGCCGTGGTGGCGGCGAAGGACATCTGGAAGCCAGGCTCGGTCACCGCCTCGGGCTGCAGGGCCAGGATCACCAGGGCGGCGATGGCCAGGGTGTGCAGGCTGATGGCGCGGCGGTCCACCAGGATAGCCCCGAAGGCCGCCGCCGCCGTGATCGCCGCCCGCTCCGCCGGCGCCGGCGCACCCGAGAGCACCAGGTAGCTCAGCACGGCGGCGAGGCCGAACAGGGCCGCGGTCTTCTTGCTGGACACCCGCAGGGCCAGCCACGGCCAGGCGGCGATCAGCAGCCGCACGCCGGCGAAGGTGAAGCCCCCGACGATGGCCATGTGCAGGCCGGAGATCGAGATGATGTGGGCCAGGCCAGAGGCGCGCAGGGCGTCGACCTGTTCGCGGGGCACGAAGGCCTCGTGGCCGGTCACCATGGCCGCGGCCAGGCCGCCGCTCTCCACCCCCATCTCATCGACGATCTTGCGGGCCAGGGCCCACCGGGCCGCGTTGACCCGCATCTCCAGGGCCAGCCGCCAGGGCGGCGGCTCGGCGAAGATCTCGCGCGGCGAGGTCAGGGTGAAGCCGACGCCGCCGATCCCCTCGAAGAAGGCGTCGCGGGCGAAGTCGTAAGACCCGGGGCTGGCGGGCGGTGGCGGCGGATTGAGCATGCCGCGCACGCGGATGGCCACGCCGGGCGCCGGCAAGGGCGTGTCGGGCTGCAGGGTCATGCGGGCCCGGATCGGCGTCGCCTCCGGGGCAAGGCCGCTGACCCGGATGGGGGCGAGCAGCAGCCGCGGCCCGCCCTGCCCCGGATTGGCGATGTCCACCACGAAGGCCTCGACCGTCTGCATCCCCTCGCCGCTGGGCGCGATCGGGGCGCGGACCTGCTGGGTGCGTAGCTTGCCGGCGGCGAATCCGGCCAGGGCGAAGGCCAAGAGCGTGAGCGCGATCACCAGAACCCGGCCGCCGCTCCATCTGGCGCGGGCCAGCAACATGGCGCCTGCGAGCGCCAGGGCGGTGATGGCCAGCGCCGCCACAGGCTCGCGCGGTAGGGCGAAATAGGCCGCCGCGCCGCAGCCGAAGGCGACGGGGGTCCACAGGCTGAGCCGGTCCGCCTGGGCGGCCGCCTGAGCGCGCAGCCACGCGAAGACTTCGGCGGCGCTAGGAAGCTTGCGGACGGGCGTGTTAATAGGCGCCGCGATCGCGTCGGCCTCCGCCGGCGCCGCTTCACCCACAGTCCCGAGCTCGATGTCCGACCGCCCCGTCGTCACCCGTATCGCCCCCTCGCCCACCGGCTACATGCATATTGGCACGGCCCGCACGGCCTTGTTCAACTGGCTTTACGCCAAGCGCATGGGTGGCAAGTTCCTGCTGCGCATCGAGGACACCGATCGCGAGCGCTCCACCCTGCCCGCCGTCCAGGCGATTTTCGACGGCATGAGCTGGCTGGGCATGACACCCGACGAGGAGCCGGTCTTCCAGGCCGCCCGCGCCGACCGGCACGTGCTGGCCGCCCAGGAACTGCTGGCCAAGGGCCGCGCCTATCGCGACTACATGACCGCCGAGGAACTGACCGCCGAGCGTGAAATCGCCCGGGCCGAGGGGCGTGCCGTGCGGTCGCCCTGGCGCGACCAGGACGCCAATTTCAACGACCGCCCCTTCGTCGTGCGCTTCAAGGGTCCGCACGAGGGCGAGACGGTGATCCACGACCTGGTGAAGGGCGACGTCACCTTCAAGAACAAGGACCTGGATGACCTGATCATCCTGCGGACCGACGGCACGCCCACCTACAACCTCGCCGTCATCGTCGATGACCATGAGATGGGGGTCACCCATGTGATCCGTGGCGACGACCACCTGAACAACGCCGCCCGCCAGACCCTGATCTATGAGGCGCTGGGCTGGGAAGTTCCGATCTGGGCCCACCTGCCGATGATCCACGGCCCCGACGGCGCCAAGTTGTCCAAGCGGCACGGCGCCCAGGCGGTGAGTGAATTCGACGACATGGGCTACCTGCCCGAGGCCATGCGCAACTATCTCGCGCGCCTGGGCTGGGGCCACGGCGACGACGAGATCTTCAGCGACGAACAGGCGCAAAGCTGGTTCGACGTCACCGACGTGGTCAGCGCGCCCGCCCGGCTGGATTGGGCCAAGCTGAACCACATCAACAACCACTATCTGCGCCTCGCCGATATCGATCGGCTGGTTGCCCTGACCCAGAGGGTCCGAGCGAGCCGCGGCGAGCCCGTGCACGACGCCGACTCAGCCATCCTGCACCGCACCATTCCCCTGGTCCGCGACGGGGCCAAGACCCTGCTGGAACTCGCCGACGCCGTGGTCTTCGCCCTGAAGCCGCGGCCGCTGGAGCTGCCGGAAAAGGTGACCGGCATGCTGAATGAAGAGACCCGTGCTCGGCTAACCCGGTTGCGCGAAAACCTCACCGGCCAGGCCGATTGGGAGGTCCCCGTGCTGGAGGCGGCCCTGCGCAGCTTCGCCGAAAGCGAGGGTGTAGGCCTTGGAAAGATCGGGCCTGCCTTACGTGGCCTCCTGTCTGGCGGCGCGCCCGCGCCTGATCTGGCGGGCGCCTTGGTAAGCCTCGGAAAAGCGGAAAGTCTCGGCAGGCTTGACGATGCCCTTTCGCCCGCTGCGTAAGGCGGTATAAGGCTCGCCAAACAGACGTTTTGTTCCAGACATGCGAAGGGGATGGCATGGCCGACACGGCGAGAATGAGCATCGGTGAAAAGACCGTTGAACTCCCGATTCTGAAGGGCGTCGACGGCCCGGACGTCGTCGATATTCGCAAGCTCTACGCCGAGGCCGACGTCTTCACCTACGACCCCGGCTTCACGTCGACGGCGTCCTGCGAAAGCAAGATCACCTTCATCGACGGCGACGCGGGCATCTTGCTGCACCGCGGCTATCCGATCGACCAGCTGGCTGAGAAGTCCAGCTTCCTCGAGGTCTGCTACCTGCTGCTGCACGGCGAACTGCCGAACGCCGCCGAGGCCGAGGAATTCGAAAAGACCATCACCTACCACACGATGCTGCATGAGCAGTTTGATCGGTTCTTCCAGGGCTTCCGTCGCGACGCCCACCCGATGGCGATCATGGTCGGCGCCGTCGGCGCGCTCTCGGCCTTCTATCACGACAGCACCAACGTCGAGGACCCGCAGCAGCGGATGATCTCGTCGCACCGGCTGATCGCCAAGATGCCGACGATCGCGGCGCGGGCCTTCAAGTACTTCCGCGGCCAGCCCTTCGTGCATCCGCGTAACGACCTGTCCTATGCCGAGAACTTCCTGCGCATGTGCTTCTCGGTGCCGGCCGAGGACTGGGTTCCGAACCCGGTGCTGACGCGCGCCATGGACCGCATCTTCATCCTGCACGCCGACCACGAGCAGAACGCCTCGACCTCGACCGTGCGACTGGCGGGTTCCTCGGGCGCCAACCCGTTCGCCTGCATCGCGGCCGGCATCGCCTGCCTCTGGGGCCCGAGCCACGGCGGCGCGAACGAAGAAGCGCTGAACATGCTCAAGGAGATCGGCACCGTCGATCGCATCCCCGAGTACGTGCAGGGCGTGAAGGATCGCCGCTACCGCCTGATGGGCTTCGGCCATCGGGTCTACAAGAACTACGACCCCCGCGCGACGGTCATGCAGAAGACCTGCCACGAGGTTCTGGCCGAGGTCGGGAATTCCGATGACCCGCTGCTGAAGGTGGCCATCGAGCTGGAGCGCATCGCTCTGTCCGACCCCTACTTCATCGAGCGCAAGCTGTACCCGAACGTCGACTTCTACTCCGGCATCACCCTGCGCGCCCTGGGCTTCCCGCCCGAGATGTTCACCGTGCTGTTCGCCGTGGCCCGCACCGTGGGCTGGATCGCGCAGTGGAAGGAAATGATCGAGGATCCGTTGCAGAAGATCGGCCGTCCGCGCCAGATCTACACCGGCGCCGCGCAACGGGATTACACGGCGATCAGCACGCGCTAGACGCTCTCTCCGCCGGATTGAAGTTCATCCGCCGCGCCCTCGGGTTCGGCGGATTTTCTTTGGCTGTCAGCCGATGACCTTGAGGATGGCCTCGGCCGCAGCGTCCGAGGGATCAGGGCCGCCCCGGCCCATCTTCTCCAACGCGCCGTACTGGGCGGCGACCTGGCGACCGGCGATGTCGGCATTGTCCAGACGCAAGGCGGCCTCGCGGGCGAGGTTCTCCGGCGTGCAATCTTGCTGGATCAGCTCGGGGGCGACGATCGTTCCCGCGGCGATGTTGAAGAGGGTGATAGGCCGCTTCACCAGTCGGTTGACTAGGGCGTAGGTCAGCTTGTCGATGCGGTAGCCGATGACCATGGGACAGCCGGCCAGGGCAAGCTCGATGGTGACCGTGCCCGAGCACGCCAGCGCAGCGGTGGCGGCCGTCATGGCGTCCAGCTTGGCCTGGTCGCCCTCCACCACATGAGCCCGGCGCGGCCAGCCGGCGACCTGCGCCTTGACCGCCGCGGCCACGGTCGGCGCGGCGGGGATGACAATCTCCAGGTCCGGGTGGCTGGCCTTCAGAATCAGGGCGGCCTCGCCGAAGGGCGGCAGGACCCGGGCGATCTCGCTGGGCCGACTGCCCGGCAGGACGAGCAGGATCGGTGCCTGGGGTGAGATGCCCAGATCCTTGCGAAGGCGAGCGGGATCAGCCTTGGAGAAGTCCACCTTCAGGGCGGCGTTGCCCACGAAGGTTGTGGCCAGGCCCTCCGCCTCGAAATAGGGGGCGTCGAAGCTGTGGATCGACAGCAGGTGGTCGACCGCGCCGGCCAGCACCTTGGCGCGGCCCCTGCGCCACGCCCAGACCTGGGGGGCGACGTACTTCAAGAGCGGGATAGAGGGATCGATCTTTCGCAGGCGGTGAGCGACGCGCAGGCTGAAGGCCCAGGAATCGATCAGCACCACGACATCGGGCTTCTCATGGGCGGCGAGCGCCACGGTCTGATCCACCATCTTCATGGCGCGGGGGTAGACGGCGAGCGCGTCCACCACGCCCAGGATGGAGAGCTGGGCGATATCAAACAGGCTTTCCACGCCCTGGGCGGCCATCTGGGCGCCCCCCGTTCCTATGAAGCGCACCTTGTCGCCCAGGCGGGCGCGCAGGGCCTTGGCCAGGCCCGCGCCCCGATCGTCACCGGAGGCCTCGGTGGCTACCAGCATTACGCAGAGCGGCTTGCTCACGGTTCCACTCCGAAGATGAACAGGCCCAGTTCGTCGGCCAGTTCGATCACCGCCTCGCGGTCCAGGACCAGCAGTCGGCCCGCCTCCCCCACGATACCCGCCAAGCCGGCGGCGGCTGCGCGCTGGACGGTGGCCAGACCGATCGTGGGCAGATCCACACGGGTCTCCTGAATCGGCTTGGGCGCCTTGGCGATCACCCCACGATAGGCGCCTGGGGTTCCGCGGATGGCGATGGGAATCTCGTGGGCCACTCGGCGCAGCATGGCGTCGGTGCCCTCCTGGGCCTCGACCGCCAGCACCAGCCCGTCGCAGACCACGGCGCCTTGCCCGACATCCAGGCGGCCGATCTCGCGGGCCACCAGCAGGGCGCGGTCGATGTCGCCCTGGTGCTCGGGACCCGGCGACACAGCGCCGAGGGCGCCCTTGGGCAGGGTGAGATCGCTCTTGGCCTCGTGGGCGCCTTCGATGGTGAAGCCCTCCTTGGCGAATTCGTTCAGCACCACCCGCAGCAGGGCGTCGTCGCCATGCCTTGCCGCCGCGATGATCGCCGGCAGCAGGGCGAGGCCGCGCAAGTCGGGCTTCAGCGTCTTGAAGTCCGGCCGACTGACATTTCCCACCAGGCAGACGGCCTGGCAACCGGCGCGCTTCAGGGCCTTGATGGTCTTGCCGATCTCGGCGAGGCCGACGTCCACGCCCGGGAAGCGGTCCAGCTGCGGCTCGGCGAAGCCCTTCAGCCGTGCGATGAACACCGCACGGCCGGCCTGCTCGCAGTGCTCGGCGATCTCCAGGGGCAGCGTACCGCCGCCGGCGATCAGGCCGAGTTTGCGCATAGAGCGTCTAGACCTCGCGCTCGGGCAGGCAGAGCGGGCGGTTGCCGTCGGCGCGGATGAAGTCGATGATCTCGCGGACCTCCTCGGACCCGGCATAGGTCTCGATGGTGTCGTCGAGGCGCTCCTGGAAAGTGCCCTCGTCGGCGAACAGCATGCGATAGGCGGCGCGCATCGTATTGATGGTCTCGCGGCTGAAGCCCCGGCGCTTCAGCCCCACCAGGTTCAGCCCCTCGAGGTGGGCATGGTTGCCCCAGACCGAGCCGTAGGGGATGACGTCCTTCACCACGGCCGCCAAGCCGCCGATCATCGCGTGCCGCCCGACCCGGGTGAACTGATGGACCGCGGCCAGGCCGCCGACGATCACGAAGTCGCCGATCTGGCAGTGACCGCCGAGCGTGGCCTGCTTCGTCAGGATCACGTTGTCACCGACCTTGCAGTCGTGACCGACATGGCTCTCGATCATGTACAGGCCATCAGACCCCACGCTGGTCACGCCGCCGCCGTTGACGGTGCCGACGTTCATGGTGGCATGCTCGCGGATGAGATTGCGGTCTCCGATCACCAGCTTGGTGGGCTCACCCTTGTAGGCGGTGTGCTGAGGCGGGCCGCCAAGCATGGCGAAGGGATAGACGGTGTTGCCCGAACCGAGCTCGGTGTGGCCGTCCACGACGATGTGGGAGACCAGCTTGGTGCCCGGGCCCAATCTGACATTGGGCCCGACTGTGCAGAACGGGCCGATGACCACGCCGTCGCCCAGGACAGCGCCGTCGGCGATGATGGAGGTGGGATGGACCTGGACGCTCATTGAGTGGCCACCACCATGGCGGCGAACTCGCATTCCGCCGCCACCTTGTCGCCCACCATGGCCTGGCCGTGGAACTTGAAGAGATCGCCGCGGGCGCGGATCACCTTGACGTTCAGGCGCAGGACGTCACCGGGCCTCACCGGCTGGCGGAAGCGACCGTTGTCGACCGAGACAAAGAAGATGGTCTTGCCGGCCACATCCACGTCGAGGGACTTGGACATCAGCACCGCGCCGGTCTGGGCGAGGGCTTCGATGATCAGCACGCCCGGCATGACCGGATAGTCTGGGAAGTGGCCCTGGAAGAAGGGCTCGTTGATCGTCACGCACTTGATGCCGACGATGGATTCGCTGGCCTTGTAGTCCTCGCAGCGATCGACCAGCAGGAAGGGATAGCGATGCGGAATCCGCTTCACGATCTCGGTGATGTCGATCTCGGTGGGAGACTCGTTGACGGGGGCCTTGCGGCTCATTGATCAGGTTCCTCCCGACGGCGCATGGTGGCCGCCTTGGTCAGCCAGGCGACTTCGCGCAGCCATTGTCGCATGGGCATGGCCGGGTATCCGCCCATGACCGCCTTGGGAGCGACGTCCCGGAAAACACCGGCTCCCGCGCCGATCTGAGCGCCTTCGCCGACGATGACGTGGTCGGCCACCCCGGCCCGGCCGCCGAACGCCGAGCCATCCCCAATCGTCACGCTGCCCGAAACCCCTGTGTAGGCCGCCATCACACAGTTGCGGCCGACGCGCACGTTGTGAGCGATCTGCACCAGGTTGTCGATCTTGGTGTTCTCGCCGAGGACCGTGTCTTCATAGGCCCCGCGGTCGATGCAGGTGTTGGCGCCGACGGTCACCCCATCCTGTAGGATCACCCGGCCGAGCTGCGGGATATCAATGACCCCGGTAGGCCCAGCGGTCGCGCCGAAGCCGGCCTCACCGATAACCGCGCCGGCCAGAATTTTCACCCGGTCGCCCACGAGGGCGCAGTGGATGCTGACATTGGCCCCTATGACGCAGTCGCGGCCAATGGTGACCCCGGGGCCGATGACGGTGTTGGGGCCGATGACGGAGCCCCGGCCGATCTGGGCCCCCTGGCCGATGGCCACGCCCGGACCGATGGTCGCCCCCTCCTCCACCCTCGCGTCGCGGGAAACCGCGGCCGACCCGGCGTGCAGGCGCGGCCGATGGAGGCGCTGGCCCGACATGGCGTAGGCGGCGGTGGGTTGGCGGGTCACCAGGGCGATGCAGCCCTGGGGCACAAGGCCGACGTCCCGCTCGGTAACCAAGCACGCCGCGGCGTGAGTCTCGGCCAGCTCGGCGGCTAGCTTGCGATCGGAAAAGTAGGTGATGCTGTCGGCGCCCGCTCGCGCGAGGATCGCGACGCGGGCGACCTGCACCGAGCCGGCCCCGGGCGCCGACAACTCGGCCCCGGTCAGCGCGGCGAGCTCCGTCAGGGAGACGGGGCCCAAATCTTCGAAAAAGCGCGGGTCAGGCATCAAGCACTCTCAGCTCGACCCGCGCATAGCCCGAGTCGGTCTATTTGCGAGCGGGAGCCGCAGCTTGCGGGGTGGCGGCCGGTTGGTCCAGCCGTTCGCGCTCGAAGGCGAACTGAGTGATCTTGGCGTTCAGGGCGGTCATGATCGAAGGACTGAGATCCATGGCCGGATTGGCGACGAGCACGGATTCAGCGCGCAACAGAACGCTGCACTGACGCTGCTGGTAAACCTGACGCATGATCGGCTCCATCTCCTGGCCAACGCGGCCGAGAGCTTTCTGCTGGGTCCGCTCCAACTCACGGTCGCGCAGCTGCGACTTGCGCTGGTAGGCGTTGAGGCGGACCTGCAGGTTGGCGGCGCGGGTTTCGAAGGTGCCCTGGTCGAGGGTGGCCTTCTGGGCCTCCAAGGCCTGACCATCCCTCTGCAGGGCGGCTTCCTCGGCCTTCAGCTCAGCCTCAACCTGGGCCAGAATCTGCTGCATGCGGGTCTGGACGTGCTTGCCGACCGTCGAGCCGGCGATGACGCCCTGGATCGACATGACGCAGACCCCTGGAAGCGCCGGTCCGTGAGTGATGGTCGGCGCGGCCGCCTGGGCAAAGGCTGAGGAGCTGGCGCTGAGTGACAGCGCGGCGACGCAGGTCGCCGCGACTAGGTTTTTGATCGTCATGGGGGTCAGAACTTCGTTGAAGTGGAGAAACGGAAGGTTTCGGTCTTGTCGTAGTCTTCTTTGGCCAAAACTTGGCTGAAGTCGAAACGGATGGGACCCATCGGAGACTTCCAGAACACCGAGAGACCGGCCGTGGCGCGCAACGACAGGTCGTCGAAGATCAGCGGATCGCGCGTCCCGGCAGGATAGGGAAGGTTTGTGACCGGATTGATCGAGCCGGGCTGATATTCCTTGTCCACGTCGTCCAGCAGGCCAACGGTGCCGAAGTCGGTGAACAGGGCGGCCTTGATGCCGTACTGCTCGGGCACGAAGGTCGGAACGGTCAGCTCCACCGACCCGATGGCGTAGGCGCGGCCACCGAGGGCGTCGCTGCGCGCGAAGTTGGTGTCGCGCGGGCCAAGGCCCGCCGTCTCGAACCCGCGGAAGCTGTTGCCGCCCTTGTAAGAGCGGTCGTTGATCCGGATCGTGTCGCCGCTCCAGCCGGCGATATAGCCCGCCTGGCCGGTGACGCTGAGGATGAAATCCTTGTTAAAGCCATGGTACCAGCCGCCGTCGATGTCAGTCTTGATGTAGTTCACATCGCCGCCGACGCCGGCCAGATCCTGGCTGATATCGGCGTAGAAGCCGCGGGTCGGGTTTATTGGATTGTTCCGCCGATCCAGGCGCAGGCCATAGCCGAGGAGAGAGGTTATGAACGATCCGCGCTGCGCGCAGAGCGACAGGGAGACGACGGGCGAGGTCAGATCGCAGAAGGTGTCATCAATGTCCACTTCGTCCTGACGCAGAACGTAGCGGGTGGTCATCGACGAGTTCAGAGTCAGGGGGAATCCGGCGCGCAGGTTCATGCCGAGCGTGCTGGTCTGATAGGCGGAATAATCGGTCAGGTCGTAGCGGTAGGAATAGATGTCGACCCCGGCCCGAAGATTGCGGCCCAGGAAGCGCGGCTCGGTGAAGGAAAAGTCCACCTGCTGGCGCAGGGAGCCCACGGAGATCCGAGCCCGCACATCCTGGCCGCGGCCACGGAAGTTGCGCTGGGTGATGCCGAGATCCAGCACGAGCTGGTCGACCGATGAATAGCCGGCGCTGAATGAGAGCTCGCCGGTGGGCTGTTCCTCGACCTTCACCTGCAGGGTCGTGCGGTCCGGGGCGGAGCCCGGGATTTCGGTGATGTTGACGTCCTTGAAGAAGCCAAGGGCGCGGATGTTGTTCTTCGACCGGTCCACCAAGGCGCGGTTGTAGGCGTCGCCCTCCACCAGGTTCAACTCCCGCCGGATGACGTAGTCGAGGGTCTGGCTGTTGCCGACGATGTCGATGCGCTCGACATAGACGCGCGGGCCTTCGCGGACCTGGAAGACCACGTCGACGGTCTTGGTCTCCTTGTTGGCCACGTAGCGCGGCCGCACGTCCACCGAGGCGAAGCCCGCGGCGCCGGCCGCGAAGGTCAGGGAGTCGGTGGCGTTCTCGATGATCTCGTCGCGATAGAGCTCACCCGACCGGATCGGCACCAGCTGCAGCAGCAGGTTCTTGTCCAGCTTCTGCAGCTCGGTCTCCACGGAGATCTTGCCGAACTTGTATTCCGGGCCCTCGTCGAGGGTATAGGTGATGACGAAGCCGTTCTTATCGGTAGAAAGTTCAGCCACGGCCGAAATCACGCGGAAGTCGTAGAATCCACGGTTACGGTAATGCTTGCGCAGCTGCTCCTTGTCGTACTCGAGGCGGTCAGGGTCGTAGTTGGCGTTGGACGAGAAGAACTTGTACCAGCTGCTCTGTTCAGTCACGACGACGTCGCGCAGATCGTTGTCGGAGAATTCCTGATTGCCCAGGAAGTTGACCCGCAGCACGCCGCTCTTGGGGCCTTCGTCGATCTCGAAGATCAGATCGACGCGCTTCTGGGGCAGTTCGACGATCTTCGGCGACACCGTGGCCGAGATCCGTCCCGAGCGGCGGTACAGCTCGACGATGCGCTGCACATCGGCCTGCACCTTGGCGCGGGTGAAGATGCCGCGCGGACGCACGGTGACCTCGTCGCGCAGCTTATCTTCCTTCAGACCGGAATTGCCCTCGAAGACCACCTTGTTGATGATCGGGTTCTCAACGACCGTGATGGTCAAGTCCCCGTTCAGCAGGTTGATCTTCACGTCCGAGAAAAGGTCGGTTCGGAACAGAGCCTTCAACGCAAGGTCAAGCTTGGAGGGGTCGGCGGGCTCACCGACCTGGATCGGCAGATAGGAGAGCACGGTCGACTGCTCGATACGTTCATTGCCCTGAACAATTATGCGCTGCACCACGCCGGCTTGCTCAGCGGCCTGGGCGAAGGCGAGACTCGGCAGGGTGATCGCGGTCGAACCCAGAAGCAGGGCGAGACCGGAGGCGAGCGCGGCGCGCTGGGCGCGGGTTCTTTGCATCGTTTCTGCCGTCAACGGAATTGGGGGGGTCAGGAAAGCAGACCGCCGAGGATTTTGAACACACGCAGTTGCTGCAGATCGTTCCAGGTCGCGAACAACATCAATCCCAGCAACAGCGCAAGGCCCACACGATAGCCCGCGGCCTGAACCTTGGCCGTCAGAGGCCTGCGGGCCACAGCTTCGTAGGCGTAGAACAGCAGGTGACCCCCGTCCAGCACAGGCACCGGCAGCAGATTCATGAAACCGATGCCGACCGACAGCACGGCGGCGAGACCCAGCAGGGCGACGCTGGCGCCGAGAACCTGTGATCCGAGATCGGGCGCTCCCAGGGCCCCGGTCTGGGCGACCTGGCCGGAGACCCGCGCGATTCCCAGAGGTCCGCTCAGCTGGTCGGCGGAGACCTGGCCCGTGACCATGCGGCCCAGGTAGTAGACCGTGGTGCTGAGCACGCGCCACGTCCGCTCGACGCCCTTGCCGAGGGCCTCAATGGGGTTGTAGCGGACGTGCACATAGTCCTCGCGCGCCTGGGCCGGCACGATCCCCAGGGTGCCCTGGAGGCGTTCACCGCCGAGACCGTCGGAGCGCATCTGCAGCTTGGAGGTGGCGGTCAGCGACACCTCCTCGGTTCCGCGGCGAACGACGAACACTGTGGGCAAATTCACCCGAAGCTGGGCCACCTCCGCCAAGTCCATGAAGCTCTTGACCGGTCGACCGTTCGCCTCAGCGATGAGGTCGCCGGCGCGGAATCCGGCCTGGGCGGCCGGACTGCCGGCGGCCACGGAGGCCACCTTGGCCGGCAGGAGGTGTTCTCCCAGGGCCAAAACCAGGGTGGCGAACAGAACGATCGCCAGAACGAAGTTGGCCATTGGGCCCGCGGCGGCGATCACCGCACGCTGCCAGATCGGCTTGAAGTGGAAGTAGCGGGAGAGCGCCCCCTCCCCTTCGCGGGCCACGATGGACTGGCGCAGGGTCTCCAGGTCGTCCTGGTCAGGCACGCTGGCGACGTTGTCGTCGCCGGCGAATGCGACATAGCCGCCGACCGGCGCCCAGCCGATCCGCCACTGCACCCCCGACTTGTCGGTCCAGGACGCGATGGCCTTGCCAAAGCCGATGGAGAACCGGTCGATGGCGACACCGAAACTCTTCGCCGCCCAGAAGTGCCCCAGCTCATGGATGGTGACCACAAGGGTCAGCACCAGGATGAACGGCACAATGTAGATCAAAGCGGTCTGAAGAAATGAAAGCATAGCGAGGCTACTCCCTACGACGCCGGACTGAGCCCGGCGACGACATCGCACGCAACGCGACGCGCCATCGCATCTGTCGCCTTCGCACTCTCGAGAACATCGCTATTGGGTTCCCCCGCGAGGCCCTTGGCCTCAACACATTCGAGTGTGTCGGCTACGATTGCGGCAATATCGAGAAAGCCTATGCGGCGGTCAAGAAAAGCGGCGACCGCGACCTCATTGGCTGCGTTCATCACCGCCGGGGCCGCGCCGCCGGCCGCGAGCGCGTCCTTGGCGATCTGCAGGGCGGGGAATCGCTCGTAGTCGGGCGCCTCGAAGGTGAGCTGGCCGACCTGGGCCAGATCCAGCTTGGGCGCGGGCCAGGGCAGACGGTCGGGCCAGGCCAGGGCGCAGGCGATCGGGGTGCGCATGTCGGGCGCGCCAAGCTGGGCCAGGGTGGAGCCATCCACATATTCCACCATCGAATGGATGATGGACTGCGGGTGGACGATGACGTCGACCCGCTCAGCCGGCATGGCGAACAGATAGGCCGCCTCCACCATCTCCAGGCCCTTGTTCATCATGGTGGCCGAGTCGATGGATATCTTGACCCCCATGTCCCACATCGGGTGGGCCACGGCCTGTTCGACACTGGCCAGCCGCATCTGTTCCCGCGTCCAGCCCCGGAACGGGCCGCCCGAGGCGGTGAGCACCAGACGCGAGACGTGCTGGGCGACCATCGGGTCGAAGACCTGGAAGATCGCCGAGTGCTCGGAATCCACCGGGATCACCACCCCGCCCGCCAGTTTGGCGATGCGCAGCAGCTGCGGCCCGGAACAGACCAGGCTTTCCTTGTTGGCCAGGGCCACGATGGCGCCGGACCGCGCGGCCGCCAGGGTGGGCCCCAGTCCCGCGAACCCGACGATGGCCGACATCACCCACTGTGCCTCCATGGCCGCGGCCTCGACCACGGCGCCCGCTCCGGCGGCGGTGGCCACGCCCGTGCCGGCCAGACGGTCACGCAGTTCGGAGAGCTTGGTCTCGTCCTCGATCACCGCCAGCTTCGGCCGCCACCGGCGAGCCTGCTCGGCGAGACGTTCGACATTGCGGCCCGCCGTCAGGGCGATCATCTCGACCTCGGCGCCCGATTTCTCGATGAGATCGAGGGTGGAGACGCCTACAGAGCCCGTGCAGCCCAGGACGCTGAGGCGGCGCGGAAGGCTCAATGGCCCCATCCCAGGTGATTCACCAGGCGCGCGGCGGCGATGATCACGACGGCGAACAGCAGGCCGTCGACCCGGTCCAGCAGGCCGCCATGGCCGGGGATAAGATTCCCGGAGTCCTTAACCCCGAAGCGGCGCTTCAGGGCCGATTCCCAGAGATCGCCGGCCATGGTGGCCAGCCCGCCCAGCAGCCCCACCAGGGCGCCGGCGGCCATGTTGAGTTCGAAGGCCGGGATGATGGTCATGAGCGCGCCCACGCCCATGGCGAACACCAGCCCCCCCACGAAGCCGGACCAGGTCTTGTTGGGCGAAAACCGCGGCCAGAGCTTGGGGCCTTTCAGGACGCTGCCAACGGCGAAGGCGGCGATGTCAGCGGTCCAGGTGATGGCGAACAGCATCAGGGTCCACCACTGGCCCTGGGGCATGGCCCGCAGCCAGATCAGGCAGATACAGGCGATGCCGATATAGAAGACCCCGAAGGCGGCGTCCGAAGGTCGCTCCGCGACGCCACGCGCCACGAGGGCCGAGGCGATCCCGCCCAGCAGCAGCCCGCCCCAGGCCAGCCACATGTGGTCGCGGTGGGCCAGGAACACCCCGGCGAGGATGGCCACGGTGACAGCGGTGGAAACCCGGATCGGCGCATGGGGCGCGCTCATTCCGCCCCATTCGATGGACAGCAGGGCGACGGCCACCGCGATCAGAACCAGGAACGGCCAGCCGCCAGCGGCCAGGCCGGTGTCGAACCACACGGCGGCCAGGGCGGTGGGCACAAGCACGGCGGCCGAGGCCACCCGCACACCCAGATTGCTCCAGTTAAAACGCTTAGCCTGCGGCAAGGACATCGTCCGCGACGGCGCCATACCTGCGCTCGCGCCGGTGGAATTCGTCGATCGCCGCCTGCAGATGATCTGGCGTGAAGTCCGGCCAGAGAACGTCGGGGAAGACGAACTCAGAATAGGCCGACTCCCACAGCAGGAAGTTTGAGAGCCGCTGTTCCCCGCTGGTGCGCACCACCAGGTCGGGAGGCGGCAGGCCGCCGGTGGAGAGCTTGGCCTCGAAGACAGTGTCGGTGATCGCCGCGGCGTCGATCTTGCCGGCCAGGGCGTCTGCCACCAGGGCGCGGGCGGCGTCGACGATGTCCGCCCGGCCGCCATAGTTGAAGGCCACCTGCAAGAAGAACTTGTCGTTGTGAGCGGTGCGAGTCTCGGCGCGCTCGACAATCTCGGCGATGTCGGCGGGAAGGCCTTCGCGGCGGCCGAGAATGCGGACCTTCACGCCCTCACGGGTCAGTTTCTCCAGGTCGCTGTTCACATAGTGCTTCAGCAAACGCATGACCTCGGCGACTTCGCCGGCGGGGCGGCGCCAGTTCTCGGTCGAGAAAGCGTAGAGGGTGAGCCAGCGGACACCCTGGTCGGGAGCCGCCTCCACCACCCTGCGGATGGCCTCCACGCCCTTGGGATGACCCAGCTTGCGCGGCAGGCCCCGACGCTTCGCCCAGCGGCCATTGCCGTCCATGACGATCGCCACGTGCAGCGGCATGTCCTTGGGGGGCGGCTCTGTGGGAGCGGAGGCCATCAGGTTTTCCGTTTCGTCCTTTAGGTCAGTGTGGACGACTAAACCTGCATGATCTCTTGCTCTTTGGTTTTCAAGGCTTCGTCCACCCGCTTGATGGCCTCGTCGGTCATCTTCTGGACCTCGGTCTCCATGCGCTTCAGATCGTCCTGGTTGATGGCACCGTTCTTCTCGGCCTTCTTGAGGTCGTCGTTGGCGTCGCGGCGCACGTTGCGGACGGCGATCTTCTGCTGCTCGGCGTACTTGCCGGCGATCTTGGCCAGGTCCCTGCGGCGCTCCTCGGTGAGCGGCGGGATCGGGATGCGCAGGTTCGTTCCTTCGTTGACGGGATTGAAGCCGAGGCCCGACGAGCGGATCGCCTTCTCCACCGAGACCACCATGCCCTTGTCCCAGACGCTGACGGTGATGGAACGGGGTTCCGGCACGCTGACGGCGGCCACCTGGTTCAGCGGCACGGTCGAGCCATAGGCCTCAACCATCACCTGATCGAGCAGGCCTGCCGAAGCCCGGCCTGTGCGCAGGCTGGCGAACTCGTCCTTCAAGGCGGCGATCGCCTTGTCCATCCGGTCCCGGTAGCTCGAAAGCACCGGCTTTTCTGCGTCGGCCATGGGTGCGTCTCCCTTAAGTCAAAGGTTGTCGGCGTGGTCAGGCGATGGTGGTGAAGACGCCTTCGCCCTGCAGCACCTTCATGAAGTTGCCCCGCTCGCGGATGGAGAACACCACGATCGGAATGCTGTTGTCGCGCATCAGGGCGATGGCCGAGGCGTCCATGACCCGCAGGTCCTGGGCCAGCACGTCCTGATAGCTGAGGGTCTCGTAGCGCCGCGCGCTGGGATCCTTCTTGGGGTCGGCGGTGTAGACGCCGTCGACGCTAGTGCCTTTAAAGAGGGCGTCGCAGCCCATCTCGGCGGTGCGCAGGGCCGCAGGCGTGTCGGTGGTGAAGAACGGAGCGCCGAGGCCGGCGGCGAAGATCACCACCCTGCCCTTCTCGATATGGCGCTGGGCCCGCCTGCGGATATAGGGCTCGCAGACCGCGTCCATAGGGATGGCAGATTGAACCCGCGTGTCCACGCCGGCCTTTTCCAAGGCGCCCTGCAGGGCGAGCGCGTTCATCACCGTGGCCAGCATGCCCATATAGTCGGCGCTAGCCCGGTCCATGCCCTTGCCGGCCAGGGAGACGCCGCGGAAGATATTGCCGCCGCCCACCACCAGGCAGAGCTCCACCCCGGCGTCGACCACTTCCTTGATGTCCTGGGCCACAGCATCGATGGTCGCGGTGTCGATGCCGAACAGGGCGTCGCCCATCAGGACCTCGCCCGACATCTTCAAGAGGATCTTCTTGTAGCGGGGCTTGGCGTCGGACATGGGGCGCTCTCGAGAATCTTGGGCGTATCTACATAAACCAAGGGCGCCGAGCGCGTCGAACGCACGGCGCCCCAGGGCCGTCTTTTTGTCAGGCTTTAAGTTAGGCTTGGCCGGTCATCGAGGCGACTTCGGCGGCGAAGTCGTCCACCTTCTTCTCGACGCCTTCACCCAGGGCGAAGCGCACGAAGCCCTTCACGGTCACCGGCGAGCCGGTTTCCTTGGCGGTTTCGGCGATCAGCTGCTCGATGGTCAGGTCCGGGTTCATGACGAAGGGTTGCTTCAGCAGCACCACTTCTTCCTGCCACTTGCGGATGCGGCCTTCGATCATCTTCTCGACGACGCCGATGGGCTTGCCCGATTCCAGCGCCTGGTCGGTAAGGAACTTCTTTTCCTTCTCGACGGCGGCGGGGTCCAGGTCGGCCTCGGTGAGCGCCAGCGGCGGGGTCGGGGTGCCGGCCACGTGCAGGGCGATCTTGCGGCCCACATCCTTCAGCACCGCTTGATCGCCGGCGCCTTCCAGCGCGACGAGCACGCCGAGACGGCCGACGCCATCACCCTGCGCATTGTGCAGGTAGAGGGCCACGGCGCCCTGAGCGACGCTCAGACGGGCCGAACGGCGCAGGCGCATGTTTTCGCCGATGGTCGCGATCAGGTTCATGATCACGTCGCCGACGACTTCGCCCTTGGCCGTCTTGGCCGCGGAGATGGCGTCCACGTCACCGTCGACGTCCAGGGCCACGAGGGCGCAGTCACGCGCCGCGTCCTGGAACTTGTCGTTCTTGGACACGAAGTCGGTCTCGGCGTTCAGCTCGATGAGCACGCCGGTCTTGCCGTCGTCGCTCAGCTTGCCGGCCACCAGGCCTTCAGCCGCGGCGCGGTCGGACTTCTTGGCGGCCTTGGACAGGCCCTTGGTGCGCAGCCAGTCGATGGAGGCTTCGACGTCGCCGCCGTTTTCCTGCAAGGCCTTCTTGCAGTCCATCATGCCCGCGCCGGATTTCTCGCGCAGGTCCTTGACCAGCGCAGCGGTGATTTCCGCCATGGTGAGCTCCTTCAGATCAAATGGGTTGGCGGGACCC
>NZ_JANPJP010000068.1:0-5614 GCF_031425575.1 Phenylobacterium sp. | reverse complement strand
GGCGAACTCCCGCTCTCGACCCCGCAAGGGGAGAAGGAAACCCACGCTTCACCCCCGCGCGTCCTCCACCATCATCCGCGCGGCCTTCTCGGCGATCATCATGGTGGGAGAGTTGGTGTTGCCCGAGGTGATGGTCGGCATCACAGAGGCGTCGGCGATCCGCAGGCCCGCCACCCCATGCACCCGCAAGCGGGCGTCCACCACCGCGCCGGGGTCGCTCTCCAGCCCCATCCTGGCCGTCCCCACCGGATGAAAGATCGTGGTGCCCAGGGTCCGGGCCGCCGCCAGCAGCTCGTCGTCGCTCTGCGCCTCGGCTCCAGGTCGGCGCTCCACCGGCGAGAACCGCGCCAGGGGCGGCTGGGCGACGATCCGCCGGACCAGGCGCATGGCGTCCACCGCCACCTGCTCATCCTCAACCGTCGAGAGGTAGTTGGGCTGGATCAGCGGGGCGTCGCCAGGTTCGGGGCTGGCGGCGTGGATCGAGCCCCGGCTGGCGGGACGCAGGTTGCAGACGCTGACCGTGATGGCCGGCGCCACATGCAGCGCCTCCCCGAACCGCTCCAGCGACAGGGGCTGGACATGGAACTGCAGGTTCGGCGTCACCTGGTGGGGCGAGGACCTGGCGAAGGCGCCCAGCTGCGAAGGCGCCATCGACATCGGCCCCTTGCGGAACAGGGCGTATTCCGCCGCCATCAGCGGCCGCCGCCACCAGGAGGCGTAGAGCTCGTTCATGGTCGGCACGCCGGTGACCCCGTAATAGGGCCGGATCTGCAGGTGATCCTGCAGGTTTTCCCCGACGCCCGGCAGATGGTGGGCGGTCTCGACGCCCAGGGCCGAAAGCCGGCCGCCGTCGCCAATCCCCGACAGCTCCAGGATCTGCGGCGTCCCCACCGCGCCCGCGGCCAGCACCACCTCGCCGTCGGCGCGCGCCTCGAAGGCCTCGGCCCCCTGCGTCCACGCCACGCCCACGGCGCGGTCATTCTCGATCAGCACACGGCTCACCTGCGCCCCGGTCACCAGCTTCAGGTTCGGCCGGGTCAACACGGGTTTCAGGAACCCCCGCGCCGCGCTCCAGCGCCGCCCGGCCTTCTGGTTCACCTGGAAGTAGCCGACACCCTCATTGTCGCCGCCGTTGAAGTCCGCCACCACGGGGATGCCCGCCATCTCGGCGGCGGCCGAGAAGGCGTCCAGCACGCCCCAGCGCATGCGCGGATGCTCCACCCGCCACTCACCACCGCTGCGGTGGTGGTCGCCGACCGGGGCGATGTGGTCCTCCTGGGCCAGGAACAGCGGCAGGACATCGTCCCAGCCCCAGCCAGCGAGACCCCTCTGGCGCCAGCCCTCATAGTCGGCGGCCTGACCGCGCATGTAGATCATGGCGTTGATGGCCGAGGACCCGCCGATAACCTTGCCGCGCGGATAGGCCAGCTTGCGCCCCGCCAGGCCCGGAATGGCCTGGGTCTCGAACATCCAGTCGGCGCGCGGATTGCCGATGGAGAACAGGTAGCCCACCGGGATGTGGAACCAGATCCAGTCGTCCTTGCCGCCGGCCTCCAGCACCAGGACCCGCGTCTTGGGATCGGCCGACAGCCGGTTGGCCAGCACGCAGCCGGCCGAGCCCCCGCCGACAATGATGTAGTCGAACCGCTGGGCCATCACCGGCTAGTCGTCGTTCATGAAGACGCGCGCCGAGCGGGGCGAGATGAGCCCCGCCACGCTCTCCATGCCGCCGCCGGCCGCGAACCACGCCTCGTGATCAGCCATGCCCAATCCTCTGAGTCGCCATGACCCGCGCCTTGAGCGATACGGTTTGGCGCCGGTGGTGACAATGCGCGACAGGGAGAGGCCCATGCGAGAGACCCGACCCGCTCTGCCCATCGCCGCCGGCGCGCGCCGGCCCGGCATGACCTGGATCCCGGGCGGCGCCTTCCGCATGGGGTCAGATCATCACTATGCCGAGGAGGCGCCCGCTCGCGACGCTCGCGTGGACGGGTTCTGGATCGACACCGCACCGGTCACCAACCGCCAGTTCGCCCGCTTCGTCCGCGAGACCGGCTGGACGACCTTCGCCGAGATCGCCCCGAATCCAGCCGACTATCCGGGCGCGCCGCGGGAAAGCCTGGTGGCCGGCTCCCTGGTCTTCACCCCGCCCGCCGGCCCCGTACCCTTGGACAACCCCGGCGGCTGGTGGCGCTATGCGGCCGGCGCCGACTGGCGCCACCCGCTGGGACCCGAGAGCGGCCTCGCCGGGCTCTGGGAACACCCCGTCGTCCATGTCGCCTGGAGCGACGTCGAGGCCTATGCCGTCTGGGCCGGCGCCGACCTGCCCACCGAGGCCGAATGGGAGTTCGCCGCCCGCGGCGGTCTGACGGACACCGAGTTCGCCTGGGGCGACGAGCTCAGCCCCAAGGGCTGGCTCATGGCCAACACCTGGCAGGGTGGGTTCCCCCACCAGAGCCTCAAGCCGAACGGCCGCTTCCGAACCTCAAAGGTGGGAAGCTTCCCGGCCAATGGCTACGGCCTGTCGGACATGATCGGCAATGTCTGGGAGTGGACCCGGGACGGTTGGTCCGCCCCCTCCCCGACCGCCTCACCCTGCTGCGGCGACAGCTTCGATCCCGACGCCCCCACAATTGCGCGCAAGGTGCTGAAGGGTGGCTCGCACCTCTGCGCGCCTACCTACTGCCGGCGCTACCGGCCGGCCGCGCGCCATGCCCAGAGCATCGACAGCTGCACCTCTCACATCGGGTTCCGTTGCGCGATCAGGCCCTGATCACCTGCTTCTCGAGCCCCTCGCCCAGGGCGGTCTCTAGCCGCGCCTCGCGCCGGCCCGCCGACGTCCAACAAATTGCGGGACGATCACCAATGTTTCTCGCCAGCGTGACCTAACCGAATCCGTGGGCTCCTAGAGATGCTCTCCTCACCGGAGGGGTCAACATGAAATCTCGGAACAGTCATCGCGAGATCGCGCTTTGCGGCGCGGCGCTATCTGTACTCGTCATCACACTGGCTGGCGTTTCGCCGGCGCGGGCGGCCGACGCGGCGGCGGACGCTGCGGACGCCGGTGAGGTTTCGGAATTGGTGGTCACCGCCCCGATCCGCGAAAGCCTTGAGAAGTCTCTGGCCATCCAGAAGGAAGCCGACAACGTCGTCAACGTCATCGCCGCCGACACCATCGGCCGCTTCCCCGACGCCACGGCCGCCGGCGCCCTGGCGCGCCTGCCGGGCATCGGCGTCCAGCGCGACCAGGGCCAGGAGCGCTACATCCAGATCCGCGGCGCGCCCACCCGCTGGACCACCGTCGCCCTCGACGGCATCAATGTCCTTGGCGCCGAGGACCGGATCTTCCGCTTCGACTCCGTGCCCGCCGCCCAGATCAGCCAGGTGGTGCTGAACAAGACCCTGCTCCCCGACATGCCCGCCGAATCCCTGGCCGGCCGGGTGAACATCGAGACCTTCTCGCCCATGAGCATGCCGGGCTTCCACGGCACGTTCGACGTTGGCGGCGGCTTGGTCGATCTGGGCGACGGACCGGTGAAACAGTATTCCGGCCGCCTGTCCTGGGCCAACGACACCTGGGGCTTCAGCCTGATCGGCTCGCATTATTCCTTCGAACAACAGACGGACAATTCCGAGCCCAGGTTCGACGCGACCGGCATCACCCAGCTGCGGGTTACCAAGTACATTATCACCCGGCAGACCGAATCTTACTCTGCCAAGGTTGAGTACGCTCCGAATGACGACAATCGTTTCTCATTCTCGCACCTGAAGACCGAGTTCAACGACTTCGAGGAACGCAACCAGTTCCGCCTGCAGTACAGCAACGCCTTCTCGGGAACGCGAAACTTCCAAACCGCTGATCTGGTCGGCGTGCCACAGGACTTCCTGTTCGAGGACGGGGTCTACTCCAACGGCGTGTGGTTCACCGTGCTGCACGGCGAGCACAAGCTCTCCGACTGGAACATCGACTGGAACCTCGCCCACACCTCAACTGAGTTCAACACCTATACGCCCCTCACCGCCCAACAGACATCGACGGGGCTGGGGCGTCCGACGGCGGCCAACGCCCTGCTGCTACCCTCCTTGCAACTCCAGGTGAACGCCATTGCTGGAGGCATCCCGTTCGCCATCCTCTACGACACGGTCAGCGTCGGCGGAGTTTTGACCCGCGGGCCGCAGCGGACCTCTCTCAACCAACTCAGCATGACCGAGGAGTTCGCCTCCGAGTTCAGCTCGCGGCTGGAGACCCAAGCCGTCACCGCCAAATTCGACATCGATCGGGACTGGACCAGCTTCGGCGCCGAGGCCACCTTCAGCGCCGGCTTCCAGTATGACGACCGGAGCCAGGACAATCAGGACGTCGCTCTGGTGCGGGCCGACGGCACCGTGGTCTCCAACAACCGCTCCGGCTTCAATCTGCGCAACGTCGCCGCGCAACTCGGCCTGCCGTGGAATCCGAACAGCTTTGTAACGTCCAACGCCTGGGACACCGACTTCAACTTCGGCTTCTCCGCCAACTACATCCACAACCCCGCCTGGGCCTATCAGCAGCGGCTGCTGATGACGGCGGCGCGGGCCGCCAACAAGGCCGGTACGGGCAATTTCGCCGTCTTCGACTTCGATCCGCGTTCGGCCAATACGGTGGACGAGACCGTGGCCTCCGCCTACGCCATGAACCGCTGGAAGTGGGATCGCCACACCCTGATCGCCGGCCTCCGCGCTGAACGCACCAAGGTGGCCACCGAGGGCCTGGCCATCGCCGGGACGGCGTTGGTTCCGCTCGACTTCGACAGCGAGGAGACCCATGTCTTCCCCAGCCTGCACTACACCTTCGACTATGCCGACGACGTGAAGCTGAGGGCGGCCTTCATCACCGGGGCGGCGCGGCCAAGTCTTGCCGACATGCGCGCCTCGGTGTCGGTCAGCGACTCGGCCCAGACCATCAGCGGCGGCAACCCCTTCCTGACGGCGGAAACCGCTTACGGCGTCGACCTCACGGCTGAATGGTACTTCGCTCCGGCCTCGCTGCTCGCGGTTAGCGCCTATCATCGCGAGATCAAGGACGTACTGTTCGACGCCTCCACCCTTGTGGGCGACAACAGCTACGACTTCGGCGGCGTCAATCGCAGCGGTTATACCTTCAACACCACTCTGAACGGCGGCAAAGGTCACCTAAGCGGCGTCGAGTTTGTCTACTATCAGCCCTGGACCTTCCTGCCGGGCTGGACCTCCGGCTTCGGCTTCCAGGGCAGCCTGGCCCTCACCAAGGGCGAGTTCGAGACCCCGGACGGCGCGACGGTGGAGTTCCCCGGCACCTCGGATAGGATCATCGGCGCCACCCTGTTCTACGAGAAGTACGGTCTGTCGACCCGTCTTACCTACCAGTACCGTAGCGACTGGCTGGACGAGGTGTTCCCCAGCGGCAGCGCGTCCAACTCCAACCTCTACTGGGACGAGACCACACGCCTGGATCTCTCGGTCCGCTACCAGGTCAATGACACCCTCTCGCTGTTCATGGACGCCAACAACCTCACCGATGAGCGGGGCGTGCGCTACCAGGGCCAGGAAAGCCGGCCCTACGAAGTCGAAGGCTTCGGCCGCAAGTACCTGTTCG
>NZ_JANPJP010000067.1:0-3629 GCF_031425575.1 Phenylobacterium sp. | reverse complement strand
CGGGGCGCACCCGCACGTCACCCTGCACGCCCACTTCTATCCGCCGTTGCTGCGGTCGGCCTCGGTGCGCAAGTTCATGGTCGGCTACGAGATGCTGGCCATGCCCCAACGCGACCTGACGCCCGAGGAGGCCGCGGCGCGCCTGCGGGACCTGACATGAACGCCCCCATCACCATGAAGCCGCTGAGCCATCTGCCCGATGGCCGAATGGTGGACGCCTATACGCTCACCAACGTTCATGGCGTCTCGGTGCGCATCCTCACCTATGGCGGCGCCATCCAGTCGATCCGTGCGCCAGACCGTGACGGCGAGCTGGACGACATCGTCCTCGGCTACGACCACCTGGAACGCTACCTGGAGAGCCCGCGCTATTTTGGCTGCCTGGTGGGCCGCTATGCCGGGCGCATCGCCCGCGGCCAGTTCTCCATCGACGGCCGTGACTACGACCTCGACCGCAATGAGGGCGCAAACTGTCTGCACGGCGGCCGTGTCGGCTTCGACAAGGCGGTCTGGGCCGCCAAGGCCCAGGAGACTCGGGTCGGCGCCAAGCTTACCCTGACCCATGTCAGCCCGGACGGCGACATGGGTTTCCCCGGCGAGCTTGCGGTCCAGGCGGTCTATGAACTGACCCGCGGCAATGAGCTGCGGCTGGAAATCTCGGCCACCACCACCGCGCCGACGGTGGTGAACCTCACCAACCACACCTACTGGAACCTGGGCGGGCTCAACGCCCGCCACGTCCGTGACCACGAGCTGCAGATCCTGGCCGAGGGGGTGCTGGTCACCGACGAGGGTCTGGTCCCCACCGGCGAGATGGTGGATGTCGCCGGTGGGGAGCTGGACTACCGCCACCCCCGCCCGCTGACCGCCGATCTCGACCACACCTTCGTGCTCGCCGACAAGAAGCGTGGCGTCCTGGCGCCGGCCGCCCGCCTGACCCACGAAGGCTCGGGCAGGTCCCTGCAGATCGACACTACCGAGCCCTGCGTGACGGCCTATACCGGCTGGGGTGGCGTGGCCCTGGAGACGCAGCACGCGCCGGACGCCCCGAACCAACCGAACTTCGTCCCGACCCTGCTGCGTCCGGGCGTGACCTGGAAGTCGACGACGGTGTTCAAGCTCAGCGTCTAGAGCCTGATCGGTCAAGGTGACAGGCGGCCGCGACGGTGGCGAAGATCTTGGTGGAGAAGGCCTGGCGGCGTCGAGCTGTTTGATTTTCGGCGCGGGAGAACTTGCAGTTCCGTCCGTCGCCGATCACTGCTGAGCTTGGCAGCTATTGAGCATATTTTTTAATCAGCAGGCGGCGTCCAGATCCATGACCAAACTGTCCCTCGGCAAGAGCTCGCTCGCGGTGTCGCCCATGGCCTGGGGGATGTGGCGCTTCAAGGGTTCCGACGTGAGGGCCGCCCGCACCCGGGTCGAGGCCGCCATCGCCGCTGGCATGACCTTCCTCGACACCGCCGACATCTACGGGCCCGACAATGACGAGCCCTTCGGCGCCGCCGAGGCCTTGTTCGGCCAGGTGCTGAAGGACGCGCCGCAGATCCGCGACCAGATCGTCCTGGCCAGCAAGGGCGGCATCGTCATGGGCACGCCCTACGACTCCAGCGCCGCCTATGTGGAGAGCGCGGTTGAGGCCTCGCTCTCCCGGATGGGGGTCGACAAGATCGATCTCTATCAGATCCACCGCCCCGACCACCTGGCCCACCCGGCGCAGGTCGCCCAGGTGCTGACCCGCCTGCGCAGCGCCGGCAAGATCGGCGAGGTCGGCCTCTCCAACCACACCGCCGCCCAGGTCTCTGCGTTGCAGGCGCACCTGGCCTTTCCCATCGCCTGCGTGCAGATCGAGTTCTCGCCCCTGGTGGTGGGCCCGCTCTATGACGGGACGCTGGATCAGGCGCTGGAGACCGGCATGGGGGTCATGGCCTGGTCACCCCTGGCCCAGGGCCGCCTTGCGGATGGTCCGTCGTCGGACGAGCGCGTCCTGGCGGTCCGCGCTGAGCTGGACAGGCTGGCGGCGACCCACGGCGTTTCGCGTACCGTCGCGGCCTATGCCTGGCTGCTGGCCCACCCCGCGGGGCCCATCCCCATCATCGGTTCGCAACAGCCAGAGCGCATCGCCGAGGCGCCCCAGGCGCTTGCGCTCCAGCTGACCCGTCCCGAATGGTACGCCGTTCTCACCGCCGCCAGAGGAGCTCCCCTGCCGTGACCCAAGCCCTTTGCGAAGTCTCCTGGTTCTCGGCGCTCTGCGATGATGACTACGAATACCTGGGCGTGCCGGACCCGGCCCTGGCGTCCAGCTGGGAGCATTGCCGCAACATCGCCCTGACGGCGGAGAAGGGTGGCTTCGACAACATCCTGCTGCCGTCGGGCTACGGCCTGGGCATTGACACCGTGGCCTTCGCGGCCGGGATCGCGCCGATGCTCCAGCGCATGCGCCTGCTGGCCGCTATCCGCTGCGGTGAGATGTGGCCGCCTCAGCTGGCCCGCCAGCTGGCCACCATCGACCAGATGCTGAACGGCCGCCTGACCGTCAACATCATCTCCAGCGACATGCCGGGCGAGACCCTGGCGAGCGCCCCGCGCTACCAGCGCACCGTCGAGACCATGCACATCCTGCGCACCCTGCTGAATGGCGAGGCGCTCGATTTCGACGGTGAGTTCTACAAGCTGAAGGTGGAGCCGCCGCGCATCCGCACAGTCTCGGGCAAGTCGCCCCAGTTCTACTTCGGCGGCCTGTCGGAGGACGCCCGCGAGGCGGCCGCCAAGGGCTGCGACGTCTATCTGATGTGGCCCGACACGCAGGAGGCGGTGAAGGAGATCCTCGCCGACATGACCGCGCGCGCCACCAGGCACGGCCGCAGGCTGAAGTTCGGCTACCGCGTCCACGTGGTGGTCCGCGAGACGGAGGCGCAGGCCCGCGCCGCCGCTGACCGCCTGCTGTCGCACCTGGATGCGCCCGCCGGAGACGCCATCCGCGCCAAGTCCCTGGACAGCCAGTCGGTGGGGGTGCGCCGCCAGGCCGAACTGCGCGAGACCGCCTCGGACGACGGCTATGCCGAGGCCAATCTCTGGACCGGCATCGGCCGGGCCCGCTCGGGCTGCGGCGCGGCCATCGTCGGCGATCCTGACCAGGTGCTGGCCAAGCTGCAGGCCTACCAGGCCATGGGCATCGACGCCTTCATCCTGTCGGGCTATCCGCACGCCGCCGAGGCCGACCTCTTCGCCCGCCATGTCCTGCCCAGGCTGAACCACGGGCCCCTGCTGCCGTGACGTCCCCGGGCGAACCCGAGCAACACGAGTTCGCCTTCGCCTCCTTCGACTCGCTGGAGGGGGTGCCGGTCCTCAGTCCCGCGCCTGCCGGCACGCCGGCCTATCTGCGGCTTTACCGGGCGGGTCAGCGGATCCTGCCCGGCGGGCTGATCGCCGTGGTGGTGGCGTTGGCGGCCTCCTGGCTCTCCGACCACTACGGCGCGCCGGTCATGCTGTTCGCCCTGCTGCTGGGCATGGCGGTGAACTTCGTCGGCCAGGACCCGCGCTGCCGGCCCGGCATCGACTTCATGGGCCGCACGGTCCTGCGCCTGGGCGTCGCCCTCCTGGGCGCGCGGATCACCATCAACCAGATCAAC
>NZ_JANPJP010000066.1:0-8493 GCF_031425575.1 Phenylobacterium sp. | reverse complement strand
CGTTGCGCCCGGTGATCACGTCGAGGAAGTTCACCGCCTCGTTGTGCTCGCGCACGTAGTCGAAACTCTTGGTGCTGCCTTCGTGGTTGTTGAAGGCGACACAGGGCGAGATGCAATCGATGAAGGCCGAGCCCTGGTGGCTGAGAGCGGCCTTGATCAGGGGCACCAGCTGGGCCTTGTCGCCCGAGAAGGAGCGGGCCACGAAGGTGGCGCCCAGCTGCAGGGCGACGCTCACCAGGTCGATGGCCGAGTCGTGGTTGACCACGCCCTTCTTGGACTTCGAGCCCTTGTCGGAGGTGGCGGAGAACTGGCCCTTGGTCAGGCCGTAGACCCCGTTGTTCTCGACGATATAGGTCATGTTCACGCCGCGCCGGATGGCGTGGGCGAACTGGCCGATCCCGATGGAGGCGCTGTCGCCGTCGCCGGAGACCCCCAGATAGATCAGGTCGCGATTGGCCAGGTTGGCGCCAGTGAGCACCGAGGGCATGCGGCCGTGCACGGTGTTGAAGCCGTGGGAGGCGCCCAGGAAATAGTCCGGGGTCTTCGACGAGCAGCCGATCCCCGAGAGCTTGGCCACCCGGTGCGGCGGCAGGTCGAGTTCGTAGGCCGCCTGGATGATGGCCGCGGAGATGGAGTCGTGGCCGCAGCCGGCGCAGAGGGTGGAGACCGAGCCCTCGTAGTCGCGGCGCGTCTTGCCCAGCGCGTTCTCCACCAGGCGCGGGTGATGCAGCTGGGGCTTGGTGATGTAGGTCATTCGGCGGCCTCCGGAACCTGGCGGCGTTCCGGCGTCGGGGCGGCGGGGGTGAGCTGGGCCCCGATCTCCCCGGCGATGAAGCGGGCGGTGATGGGGGTGCCGTCATAGTGCAGCACGGCGGTGAGCTTGGCCGGGTCGACCCCGCCCTCGTTCATGATCAGGGTGCGCAGCTGGCCGTCGCGGTTCTGCTCCACCACGAAGACCTCGTCATGGGCGGCGATGAAGTCGAAGACCTCATCGGCGAAGGGGAAGCCGCGCACGCGCAGGGCGTCGACATAGCGGCCCTGGGCTTCCATCACCTGCAACGCCTCGTCCATGGCCGCGCCGGTGGAGCCATAATAGATCACCCCGGTGCGGGTCGGACGCGAGGCGTCGCGGCGGACCGGCGCCGGCACCAGGCCCTTGGCGGTCTCGAACTTGCGCAGCAGGCGCTGGACGTTGTCGACATAGACGCTGCCCTCTTCGCTGTAGCGGGCATAGGGATTGCGCGAGGTGCCGCGGGTGAAATAGCCGCCCTTGGTGGGATGGGTCCCGGGATAGGTGCGGAACGGGATGCCATCGCCATCCACGTCGAGATAGCGGCCGAAGTCGCGGCCGGCCTCCAGCTCGTCATGGGTCATGACCTTGCCGCGATCAAGGGTGCGGCTATCATCCCAGGCGAAGGGGGCGGTCAGCCACTCGTTCATGCCGATGTCGAGATCGAGCATGACGAAGATGGTGGTCTGCAGGCGGTCGGAGAGATCGAAGGCCAGAGCCCCCATCTCGAAGCATTCCCCCGGATCCTGCGGCAGCAGTAGGACATGCTTGGTGTCCCCGTGGCTGGCATAGGCCGCCGAGAGGATGTCCGACTGCTGGGTGCGGGTGGGCATGCCGGTGGACGGACCGCCGCGCTGGACGTCGAAGATCACCGCCGGGATTTCGGCGAAATAGGACAGGCCGACGAACTCCTGCATCAGGGAGATGCCGGGCCCCGAGGTGGCGGTGAAGGCGCGCGCGCCGTTCCAGCCGGCGCCCACCACCATGCCGATGGAGGCGATCTCGTCCTCGGCCTGGACGATGGCGTAGCGGGCCTTGCCGGTCGCAGGGTCGGTCCGATAGTCCGCGCAGAACTCGGTGAAGGCCTCGGCGAGCGAGGTCGAGGGCGTGATGGGATACCAGGCGCAGACCGTGGCCCCGCCATAGACCGCGCCCAGGCCGGCGGCCATGTTGCCCTCGACATAGATGCGGTCGCCCACCTTGTCAGCGCGCCGGGCGCGCAGGCCGAGCGGCGCGAGATTGGCCTTCACATAGTCGGCGCCCATGTGCAGGGCCGCGACATTGGCGGCGATCAGCCGTTCCTTGCCGGCGAACTGCTCGGCCAGCAGTTGCTCGATGACCCCGATCTCGATGTCCAGCAGGGCCGCCAGGGCGCCCACATAGATGGTGTTCTTGAACAGCTGGCGTTCGCGCGGGACCGAATAGGCCTCGTTGCACATCGCGGTCAGGGGCACGCCCACCACCGTGATGTCCTGGCGGAATTTCGACGGCGGCAGCGGCTTGGTGCTGTCGTAGAACAGGTAGCCGCCGGGCTCGATCTCGGCGAGATCCCGGTCCCAGGTCTGGGGGTTCATGGCCACCATCATGTCCACTCCGCCACGCCGGCCCTGGTGGCCGGCCTCGGTGACGCGGACCTCGTACCAGGTGGGCAGGCCCTGGATGTTGGAGGGGAAGATGTTGCGGGCGGCCACAGGCACGCCCATCCGCAGGAAGGACTTGGCGAACATGGCGTTGGCGCTGGCCGAGCCGGAGCCGTTGACGTTGGCGAACTTGACGACGAAGTCGTTGACGGCCTCTAGCGGGCGCATGGCTTTTCCCCCGCGTGGGTCATCTCAAGGGTGAACTGCTGCATGTCCCAGGCGCCGGTGGGACAGCGCTCCGCGCAGAGGCCGCAGTGCAGGCAGACGTCCTCGTCCTTGACCATCACCCGGCCGGTCTTCAGCTCGCCGGAGACGTAGAGGTCCTGGGTCAGGTTCAGAGCCGGGGCGCTGAGGCGCATCCGCAGGTCGTCCTCCTCGCCATTGGCGGTGAAGGTGATGGCGTCCACCGGGCAGATGTCGACGCAGGCGTCGCACTCGATGCAGATCGGCTCGGCGAACACCGTCTGGACGTCGCAGTTCAGGCAGCGCTGCGCCTCGGCGAAACCCAGCAGGGGATCGAAGCCCAGCTCGACCTCCAGCTTCACGTTCTTCAGCGACTCGCCCTTCTCCCGCAGGGGCACGCGGTGGCGCAGGTCGTTGGAGATGTCGTTGTCGTAGCTCCACTCGTGGATGCCCATCTTCTGGCTGACCATCGAGGTGCCCGGGGCCGGCCGGTCGCGGACGTCCTGATCCTGGCAGAACCTGTCGATGGAGATGGCCGCGTCGTGGCCCTGGGCGACCGCCCAGATGATGTTCTTGGGCCCAAAGGCCGAGTCGCCGCCGAAGAACACCCGAGGCAGGGTGGACTGGAAGGTGACCTCGTCGACCTTGGGCATTCCCCATTCGTCGAAGTCGAGGCCAAGATCGCGCTCGATCCAGGGGAAGGCGTTCTCCTGGCCCACCGCCACCAGGACGTCGTCGCATTCGAAGTGCTGGTCGGGTTCGCCGGACGGGACCAGCTTGCGACGGCCCTTGTCGTCGAACTGGGCGACCACCTTCTCGAAGAGCACGCCGGTGAGGCGGCCGTTCTCATGGGTGAATTCCTTGGGACCCAGGAAGTTGAGGATCGGGATGTCCTCGTGGAGGGCGTCTTCCTTCTCCCAGGGGGAGGCCTTCATCTCGTCGAAGCCAGAGCGGACGATGACCTTGACGTCCTCGCCGCCCAGGCGGCGCGAGGTGCGGCAGCAGTCCATGGCGGTGTTGCCGCCCCCCAGGACGATGACCCGCTTGCCGATGCGGTCCACATGCTCGAAGGCGACGCTGGAGAGCCAGTCGATGCCGATGTGGATATTGGCGGCGGCCTCCTGGCGGCCGGGCAGGTCCAGGTCCCGGCCACGCGGCGCGCCGGTGCCGATGAAGACCGCGTCGTAGTCCTCCTCCAGCAGGTCCTTGAGGCTGTCGACGCGCTGGCCCAGCCGCATGTCGAGGCCGAGGCCGGTGATGTAGCCCACCTCCTCGTCGATCACTTCCTCCGGCAGGCGGAAGCGGGGGATCTGGCGGCGGATCATGCCGCCGGCCTTGGCGTCGCCGTCGAAGACCACGACGTGGTAGCCGAGGGGGGCGAGATCGCGGGCCACGGTGAGGGCCGCAGGACCCGCGCCCACCAGGGCCACGGTCTTGCCGTTGCGTGGCGCGACGGCGGGCAGGAAGGCGGTGATGTCGGACTTGTTGTCGGCGGCGACGCGCTTCAGCCGGCAGATGGCGACGGGCTCGTCCTCGACCCGGCCGCGGCGGCAGGCGGGCTCGCAGGGGCGATCGCAGGTGCGCCCCAGGACGCCCGGGAAAACGTTGGACCGCCAATTGACCATATAGGCGTCGGAGTAGCGGCCGTCGGCGATCAAGCGAATATATTCAGGGACTGGGGTGTGGGCCGGACAGGCCCACTGGCAATCGACAACCTTGTGAAAGTAGTCAGGCCCCTCGGTAATGGTGCGCTGCAAAACAAATTCCTTCCCGCGACGCTCTACTCTCGCGGTTGCGAACGCCATCCTGCCTCCAGGACGGCGTCCGCCGACCCCGACGCGGCGTTGGTTTCATCTAAATACCGTTCCACGCTTAGGCCAATACGCTTTCTGATCATCGATCACTGAAAAGCCCGCGTCGCGGGGTCGCGGCCCGGCAGGTCAACAGTGCGTGAGAGTCCCGCCGATCGGTGACGTGACGCTTTTCTTAACGAGAGATGAACGGCATCCTGCTGTTCCCGCGACAGGCGAGCGCTAACCTTGGAGAAGCGTCCGATGCCGAACGAAATGGACCTGCTGCCCGACGCGATCATCTCGCCCTTCGAGGATGAGGTTTCCTACGACGACTCCCTGGACGCCGACGTGGCGATCAACGACCGCCGCGCCCGGGCCGAGAACGCCGAGGCCCTGAGGCTGGCGCGGGCTCTGTAAACCCCCCCGGGGTTGGGGGCCGCGCGCGAAGGCGCCATGATCCTCGCCTGCACGGGGCGCGCCATGGGTTATCGTCAGGTCGTGGGCACGACCACCTGGATCTTTCCGGACCTGAAGGATCTGCTGGCCAAGGCCTCGCCGCCCCGGTCGGGAGACGCCCTGGCGGGACTTGCGGCGTCCAGCGCCCAGGAGAACGTGGCGGCCAAGCTGGCCCTGGCCGAGGTTCCGCTGAAGACCCTGCTGGACCAGCCGCTCATCCCCTACGAGACCGACGAGGTCACCAGGCTGATCTGCGACAGCCATGACGCGCAGGCCTTCGGTCCCATCGCCGGCCTGACGGTCGGGGCGTTCCGCGATTTCCTGCTGGCGGAGACGACCACGCCGGCGGTGCTCGCCCGTCTGGCGCCGGGGATCACGCCGGAGATGGCGGCGGCGGTCAGCAAGCTGATGCGCAATCAGGACCTGATCCTGGCGGCCTCGAAATGCCGGGTGACGACGAGGTTCCGCAACACCATCGGCCTGCCCGGGACCCTGGCCGTGCGGCTGCAGCCCAACCATCCCACCGACGATCCGGCCGGGATCACCGCCAGCGTGCTGGACGGCCTGATGTACGGCTGCGGCGACGCGGTGATCGGGATCAATCCGGCCTCCGACAGCCTGGTCGCCACCGGGGAGTTGCTACGCCTGCTGGACGGCCTGATCGGGCGGTTCGAGATCCCGACCCAGGCCTGCGTCCTGGCCCATGTCACCACCAGCCTTGAGCTGATCGAGCGCGGGGCGCCGGTGGACCTGGTCTTTCAGTCGGTGGCCGGCACGCAGGCCGCCAACGCCAGCTTCGGCGTGAACCTCGCCCTGCTGAAGGAGGGGCGCGAGGCGGCGCTCTCGCTGAAGCGCGGCACGGTGGGCGACAACGTCATGTACTTCGAGACCGGCCAGGGTTCGGCCCTGTCGGCGGGCGCCCACCACGGCGTGGACCAGCAGACCCTGGAGTCCCGCGCCTATGCCGTCGCCCGCGCCTTCGATCCGCTGCTGGTCAATACGGTCGTCGGCTTCATCGGCCCGGAGTACCTCTATGACGGCAAGCAGATCATCCGCGCGGGGCTGGAGGACCACTTCTGCGGCAAGCTGCTGGGCGCGCCGCTGGGCTGCGACGTCTGCTACACCAATCATGCGCAGGCTGATCAGGATGACATCGACACCCTGCTGACGCTGCTGGCCACAGCCGGCGTCACCTTCGTCATGGGGGTGCCGGGCGGTGACGACGTGATGCTGAACTATCAGTCCACCTCCTTCCACGACGCGCTCTACATCCGGGAGCTGCTGGGCCTTGGGCGGGCGCCCGAGTTCGAGGCCTGGCTGGAGGGCATGAAGATCACCGGCGGCGACGGACGGTTGCTGCCGCGCACGCCGACCCACCGACTGCTGACAGGCGCCTGATGGGCGAGCCCCCTGCCCGCGATCCCTGGACCCAGCTCACCGGCCTGACCGCCGCACGGATCGCGCTGGGCCGGGCAGGCCCCGCCCTGCCGACCCGCGAGGTGCTGGCCCTGGCCCTCGCCCACGCCCAGGCCCGGGACGCGGTGCACGCCCCTTTTGACGCTGACGCCGTCGCCCGCGGCCTGGAGGCGCTTGGCCACGCCACGGTCCAGGTGGCCAGCGCCGCGCCGGACCGGGGGACCTATCTGCGTCGGCCAGACCTCGGGCGGAAGCTGTCGGGCGCGAGCCGCCAGATACTGGAGCGCACCGAGGCGCGTGGATCCGACCTGGTGCTGGTGGTGGCTGACGGGCTTTCCAGCGCCGCCGCCCACGCCCACGCCGTTCCCCTGGTGGCCGCCCTGGCCCCCTATGTCGATCGCGCGGGATGGAGTCTCGGACCCGTGGTCATCGCGACCCAGGCCCGGGTGGCCCTGGGCGACGAGATCGGCGGACGCCTGGGGGCCGGCGTGGTGGCCCTGCTGGTGGGCGAACGGCCCGGCCTGTCGAGCCCCGACAGCCTGGGGGTCTACCTGACCCACGCGCCCCACGTGGGCCGCACCGACGCGGAGCGCAACTGCATCTCCAACATCCGCCCTGAGGGCCTGTCCTATGAGGAGGCGGCCTTCAAGCTGGCCTGGCACATCGCCGAGGCGCGGCGCCTTGGCCTGACGGGCGTGGGGCTGAAGGACGAGAGCGACCTTGTAAGCCTCACCACCGAGAGCCCGACCCTACTGCCGCAGGCTTGATCAGGAGATCGCCTTGCGGCGAATTTTCGCGGCGCCTTTCCCCTTTGTTCATTCCCCGGGAACAGAGTTAATCTTGGGAAGAATTGAAGGGCGGGGGCAGAGGGATTGGAGCCGCGCAGCGACCTCGACAGCCGGCTGGCGCGCATCGCCCTGGCGACCTCCAGCGGCACGGTCCTGCTGGACGCCGCGGGCCGCATCGAGTGGATCAACGAGGGCTTCACCGCCATCACCGGCTATTCCCTGAATGAATGCCGAGGCCTGACGCCCTGCGCCCTGCTGGAATCCCCCCACACCGATCCCGAGACCTTCGCCCGCCTGCGCGCCCACATCGCCGCGTGCGAGGGCTTCCGTCTTGAGGTCCAGATGCAGGCCAAGGACCAGCGCCAATTCTGGATCGACCTGGACGTGCGGCCCACCTACGACGCCGCGGGCGCCCATGACGGCTTCGTCTCGGTCCAGACCGAGGTCACCTCGGCCAAGCAGCTCGAGGCGCGGCTGAAGGCCACCTCGACCTCCCTGCGCTCGGCTGGCCATCTCGCCCGCCTCGGCGGCTGGGAGGTTGACCTGCGCAACGGCGTCGTCCGCTGGAGCCACGAGGTTCAGGCGATGCTGGGGCGGCCCGAAGGGGTTGAGGAGGCCGGAGCCTCCGTGTCCATCTTTCCGGAGACCGAACGTGAGGGGGTGCGGGCCTATATTCGCGACGCCATGCAGACTGGCGAACGGATCGAGTTCGAGAGCCCCATGGCCACACCGACGGGCGGGGACCTCTGGTTCCGTGTCGTCGGCGAGCCCGAAATGGTGGACGGCAAGTGCGTGGCCATCCACGGCGCCATGCAGGACATCACCGCCCAGCGCCAGGCCCATGCCGAGCTGCTGGAGTCCGAGCGTTTCGGGCGCGGCGTGATCGATGGCGTGGCCGCCATGCTGACCGTCGTCGACGAGACCGGCGCCATCGTGGCCGCCAACCAGGCCTTCCGGGCTCGGGGCGCGGAGCTCACCAAGAGCGACACCTACCACCTGGGCCGCAACCTGTTCGACGTGATCTCGAAGCTGCCGGGCAACCAAGGCAAGACCCTGCTGAAGGGTCTGGGCGACATCCTCGCCGGCAAGACCAAGTCCTACATCCGCGCGTATCAAGGTGTCAGCGGCGAGTGGTTCCGCATGACCGCGGCGCGCTTCGCCGGCGAGGGTCCCGTGCGCTGCGTGGTGATCACCCAGTCCATCCAGGACTTGAAGGAGTCCGAGGACCGGCTGCGCGACCTGAACGTCACCCTGGAGCGTGCCCGCGACGACGCCAACGCCGCCAATGAGGCCAAGTCCGCCTTCCTGGCGACCATGAGCCACGAGATCCGCACGCCGCTGAACGGGGTGCTGGGGATGGCCCAGGCCATGGCCCGCGACGACCTTCCGCAGATCCAGCGCGAGCGCCTGACGGTGATCCGCCAGGC
>NZ_JANPJP010000065.1:0-15935 GCF_031425575.1 Phenylobacterium sp. | reverse complement strand
CTATCTGGACGCTCTGGAACTGGACGCCATTCCTGACGAGGCGATCATCGCTGTCGACAATGAGCGCGCGGGCTACGCCGTGATGCCGATGGCCAACATCCAGGAGATGCACATCTCCAACGTCTGCTCCATCACCCTGCGCATCGGGACCGAGGTGCTGGCGGTGGTGGGCGGCGACTCCGTCGAGGTGGTGACCCGCTGCCACCTTCCGGGCCGCACCGGGGAATACGAACAGCACCCGGTGCTCTATGTGCGCCTACCCCACGCGGCCCTGTCGCGCATGGACCTCACCCGGCTGGAGCCGGTCTCGTGCGTCACCGCCCTGGGCGGACGACTGGACTGGGACGCCTCGCGCGGCTTTGCTCCCATCCGCATCGACGACCTGCGCCTCACCGACCCCACCCCCGAGGCCGCCCCGCGCCAGGTCGCCTGACCCGGGCGGCTAGGCCGGGGACGGCGCTGATTCATCCACCTCCTGCGCCGGCCCGTCCGGCCCGTCCGGCGCGTCCGGAACCGCAGGCTCGGCGACGGGCTCCGGCTCCGGCGTGGGCGCCGCTATGGGGGTTGGCTCAGGCGGTGGCGGCGGCGCGGGTTCAGGCGCGGGCGCTGGAACGGGTGCGGGCTCGGGCGCCGGTGGCGGGGCTGGCGCGGGGGGCGGCGGAGGAGCCGGCTCAGGAGTCGGCGCGGGTGGCGGTTCAGGCTCCGGAGCCGGAGGAACAGGGGGCGGCGGCGGACTCGGTGGAGTGGGCTCAGGCGGCGGCGGAGGTGGCGGGGGTACGGGCGCTGGTGGCGGCGGGGCAGGCTGGGCCACCGACGGGTCGGGCTTCAGCACCAGGACCGCGATCCAGGCCATGGGCCGCCCGGTGGTGATCGGGCCGCCAGCCAGGGCCCGCTCGGTCTTGGTAACCGTGTCGCCGACATTGCCGCCGATGGTGTGGACCACGTGCTTGGGCGCGCGCGCCACCTGGCTGACGACGTCGCAGTGGCTCTCGTAGGCATAGGCGCCGCGGCTGGACGAGGCGCGCTCAACCCCGGCCAGGACCTGGGTGAAGGACCGCACCGGGCTCGCATTGCGGGAATAGCAGACCACGTCGCCGACCCGCGGCTCCACCCAGCTCGGGTCGCAGGCCAGGTAGGCATAGGCGTTGCGCCCGAACCCGTAGCCGTCGACGGCGGCCTGGATGTAGCCCGCATGGGCGGCGGCCGGGCGGAACTGGTCGCTGGTCAGGCCCGCGCGCTTCATCACCGAGGAGACGAACACCGCCGACCAGGGCAGGGATGAGGTGGACGAGCGCTTGATGGCCCCGGCGATGGCCCGCGCCGGCGGCGTACCGGCCCCGAACTTGGCGGTCGCCGCCTCGATATTGGCCTTGCTGTTGGCCTTCAGGATTTGCGGGGCGCCGCCACTGATCACGACTTCATACGGGAAGGTCAGCATGTTGTCGTAGCCGGTGAAGGCCCAGAACTGCCAGACGGCGTCCCAGGACAGCGACCCGACCAGGGCGCCGTCCCCCTGTTTTTCGATCACCGCGTCGGCGGCGGTCTCCTTGACCCGGCCGTAGCCGAACTTGGCCCACTGGTCGGTGGCCACCCGGGCGATCTCGGCCCCGATGGGTGGCGGCGGCCGGGCGGCGGCCGAGGTGCAGGCGGCCTTCAGCTCGGCGCGGTCGATGACGTAGCCCGCCGCGCGGGCGGGGGGCGGGGCGGCGGCCACGCAGGTGGCCAGGGCGCCGGCCAGCAGCAGGGATCTCATGGCGGGCCTCCCGGGCAGCCGGGCAGGAAGACCACGTCGCACGGCGGGGCGTAGGGCTCCTCGGTCAGGCCCACATCGCTGGCCTTCAGCCGGCTGTTCTTGATCCAGGAAGTGCGCTCGGTGTCATCCAGGCCTTCCTGGCCGAGCGCGTCGACGAAATAGACCGCGTCCCGTCCGAGCTGATAGCTGCGCGCGCCGGGCGAGGAAAAGGGCGTGACGTTGGCGATCAGCCGCCGGGCCTGCCAGTTGGTCATGCGTCCGGCGCGGACCGTGGCCGAGAGGTCGGCGATCTGGGTCTCGCTGAGCGGCGGATAGTCCAGCGACCGGTCCAGGAAATAGGCGAAGTCCATCCTGGTGGGCGTCAGGCCCGCCCGCGCATAAAGGTCGTAGTGGCGGGCGATCCGGCGGCCCAGATAGCCGTTCGGCCCCAGGAAATAGCCGTCATAGCCGGCGCGGATCTTGGGGCGCCCCGCCAGCTTGGCGAAGATGATACGGAAATTCTCACGGCGCTCGGAATCGTCGAACACCGGCTGGAGGATCACCGCCGCGCCGGCGCACCAGTCGGGTCTCGACTGGTCCACCAGCTGGTCCAGCAGCGGTCCCTCCTCGGCGAAGGCCTCGCGCACCATGGGGCCGGTGACGGTATCGGTGGCCAGCACCTTCAGCACCCGCTGGAAGGTGCAGCCATGGCCGGCTGTCGACTTGTAGGGCCCCCAGCTGAAGATCGAGGCCGGGTCGGCGCTGGCGAAGCCCGAGCCTCGGTCCCAGTCCCACAGGGTGCGGTCATAGTCCGGGGTCAGGGTCGCGGCGCCGAAGGCGATCACCTTGGCCCGGTCCAGGGTGGAGGGCGGGGGCCGGTTCATCAGCTTGACCCACAGCTTCTCGTCGGCCGCCCCCACCGGGGTCGCCTTCTCAAACCAGCGCTTGCGGCAGGTGCGCAGGGCCGCCAGCGCCTCCGCCGAGGCCTTGTCCAGCCGGTTCGGGGACATCTGCAGCGGCGCGGCGATCGCCGGGTCGACCCGCTTGCACTTTTCCAGCTCGCTCGCCACGGCGGTCGAAAGCGGGCTGATGAACCCCCAGCTTGAGTCCGTCAGGCGCCAGGTCCGCGCCTGGGCGCTGAGGTTCACATAGCTGGGCGCGCGGACCAGCACGCCCGCGGCTGCCGGCGCGGCCCAGGCTAGCCAGGCGGCCAGCCCGATGACCAGATGTGCTGAACGGCCCCACGCCATAGCTCTTCCCCCCGCAGCAAGCCGAAAAGCTTGCTGCGCCCTTGGAGTGAGCGCGCGATGGGCACCGAAACCGGTGTCCACTTTCGGCTATCGCGCGCTCTGGTAGAGCGTCGCGCGCGAACGCCGTTAGGTCAACGGTTCAGCTTCGCCATTTCAGGACGGCGGCCTCCACAGGATTGCGGAACGGGCGGCCTTCCTTGCGGCTGGCGGTCCATTCGCGTTTCAACTGCTGGTACCACTTGGCCTGGCGGTCGGCGTCGTCGATCCACAGCAGGGAGGGGTCATAGCGCAGGCCCTCGTTCTGCAGGTTCACCATGTCCCCGTCCTGGCGCAGGAAGATCCGCGCGCCCCAGGCCACGAAGGGCTTGAGGAACAGGAAGGCCGGGTGATCAGACCAGACGATCTGGGTGATCCTGGTCTGGGTCTCATTGACCGGGGTCAGGCAGGTCAGCGACAGCACCTGCCGCTTGCCGACCGTGACATGCTCCCAGCGCAGGCCGGGAATCCGGAAGGTGATCTCAGTCAGCGGTTCGCCGCCCAGGATCGCGTAGGCGCGGCTGTTCTTCGACGGCTCATGGCGGACCATGGCGAAGCCGGCCTCGCGGGGCTCGAATTTCTTGGCCTTGTCGTGCTGGCTCTTGGCCGAGCGCCACCACCACTGCTGGTGCACGTAAGGACCATGAGCGGGGTCCATCAGCCCCACCACGGCGTGGTCGATGTGCGCGTCGAACACCATGCGGTCCACCAGCTTGGGCGCGCCGCCCACGACGCCCTCGAACACCGGGGGTGGCTCGCTCGGTTGCCCGTCGAAGCGCGGATCGGAGCTGACCCAGACGAAGACCAGGCCCTGGCTCTCGGCGGCGGGATAGGAGCGAACCCGAATGCGGCTCACGTCCATGGCTTGCTCAGCCACCAGGGACGGGATCGCCGTACAGGCGCCGTCGCCCCCGAACCGCCAGCCGTGATAGGGGCAGGCCACCACCTCGCGGCCATCGGCCTGCGTGGTCAGCGTCCCCGCCGACAGCGGCGCGGCCCGGTGCGGACAGATGTCCTTCATGGCGTGAACCGCGCCCTTGCGGTCGCGATACAGCAGGACGGGTTCGCCCAGCAGCTCATAGCGCTGCAGCTTGCCGGGCTTCAGGTCGCTGGAAAGCGCCGCGAAGTACCAGATATCGCCCAGGAACCCGCGCCCGAACTTGGCGTCGGCTGCGGGGGCTTTCGCGGACTTGGTGTCACCGTCGGCCATGGGGTCCTTGTAGCGGTTCAGGGCCGTCGGATGAAGGCCAAGCCGTATGGGCCTAGCTCGATCCGTCCGGGCGCCGCCTTGGCCTGGATCAAACCGGGCAGGGAAACGGGCTCGCCGGTCAGGCCGGCCTGTTCGAACACTGAGGACTCGGCGCCCATGTTGTACAGGCAAAGCACCTGCTCATCCCCCTGCGTCCGCGTGAAGGCCAGCACCTGGCCTGTCGCCGGCAGCATTTCGATCTCGCCTCGCGTCAGGGCCGGCGAGCCCTTGCGCAGGGCGATGAGGGCCTTGGAGAAGGCGAGGATGGAGTTGGGGTCCGCCGCCTGGGCCGCCACCGTCAGGTCGCGGTGCTCCGGCGCGCTGGGCAACCAGGGCTTGGCGCTGGAGAAGCCCAGGTTCTCGCCGGGCGCCCAGGGCATGGGCGTACGCGAGCCGTCGCGCCCCTTGGAGATCGGCCAGTAGAGATCGCCGACGGGATCGCGGATCTCGGTGCGCGTCAGGCTCTGGGCCTCGGGCAGCCCCAGCTCCTCGCCCTGATAGACCAGGGTCGTGCCCTTCAGGCTGAGCAGCAGGGCCAGCATAAGCCGCGCGATGGCCTCGCCCCCGCCGAACCGCGTCGCCGTGCGCATGATGTCGTGGTTGCAGAAGGAGATGCAGGGCCAGTGCCCCGGATGCCGCGCCAGGGTCTCGAAATGGTCGCGGAAGATCTGCGGATTGAGCTTGCGCGCGTGCAGCAGCACGAAGGTATAGGCCGAATGCAGCCCGTCCTGCGGCGTGCAATAGGCGCCGCACCGCTCCTCCTCCTCCGAGAACTCCCCGAACACGAAGCGGTCGCCGTGGCTGTCCACGCGCGTGCGGATCTCGTCCAGCAGCGGGATGTTCTCGGGCAGGTTGCTGTCGTTGAGGTGGACCTGCATCTCGCTGGCGTGGGCCCAGTGGTGGCGGGTCCGCTCCGGCGCCGGGACAGCGGGGTTATCGGTCAGGCTGTCGTCGTGCAGGAAGGTGCCGGCCACATCCAGGCGGAAACCGTCGATCCCCTTGGCCAGCCAGAAGTTCAGCACGCTGATCGCGGCTTCCTTGGCGTCGGGATTGCGCCAGTTCAGCTTGGGCTGCTGGCGCAGGAACTTGTGGTGATAGTGCTGCCGCCGCGCCGGCTGGTAGGCCCAGGCTGGGCCGCCGAACACCGACAGCCAGTTGTTGGGCGCGGTGCCGTCCTGGGCCGGATCGGCCCAGACGTACCAGCTCGCCTTCTCGCCATCGGGACCGCCGTCGCGGCTGGCGGCGAACCAGGCGTGCTCGTCGGAGGTATGGGACAGCACCTCGTCCAGCATCACCTTCAGGCCGCGCCCGTGGGCGGCGTCCACCAGGGCCTCCAGGTCGGCCATCGATCCGTAGTCTGGATGCACGTCCTCGAAGTCGGAGACGTCATAGCCCCAGTCGCGGTTGGGGGAGGGGTGGACCGGGGAGAGCCAGATGGCGTCGACCCCCAGGTCCTTGATGTAGTCCAGCTTGGCCGCGACGCCCTTCAGGTCGCCGTGGCCGTCGCCGTCGCTGTCGAAGAAGCTGCGGACATAGATGTGGTAGACGACCGCGCCCTTCCACCAGGGCGCGGTCGACACCCTAGGCCTCGTCGGCGCGGCTGATGATGCGCGAGACGATGCCGTATTCCTTGGCCTTCTCCGCGCCCATCCAGAAGTTCCGGATCGTGTCCTTGACCACCTTCTCGTAGGACTGGCCAGTCTCGCGCGCGATCATGCGGTTGACCCGCTCACGCATCTTTACGATCTCCTCGGCCTCGATCTCGATGTCCGAGGCCTGGCCGCGCACCCCGCCCGAGGGCTGGTGCAGCAGGAAGCGGGTGTTGGGCAGGCACAGCCGGTTTTCCTTGGGCGCGCCCAGATAGATGTGGGCGCCGGCGCTGGCGACCCAGCCGGTTCCGATCATCTTCACCTTGGGACCGCAGAAGGTGATCATGTCGTGGATGGTGTCGCCGCTCTCGACGTGGCCGCCGGGGGAATTGACGATCACCCGAATGTCGGCGTCGCTGTCGTTGGACAGGGCCAGCAGCTGGGCGGTGACCCGCTCGGCCAGCCGCATGTCGATCTCACCGAAGATCAGGACTGTGCGGGACTTGTAGAGCCCGTTCTGCACCGGGCCGGCCGTCATCGGCATGTCGGGCTTGCGGGCGCTGTCGCCCTCTTCGTCTTCGTCCAACCGCCAATTGCGCATTCGAAAAGTCTCCAGGTCTCAAGTTGGACGGAACGTGCGTTGCGCCGCAGCGGATCGCAAGGTGTGCAGGGTTAAGATCGGCTGTTTAATTGGGTGAAACCGCCGGACATGTGGTCACGGTGAATCCTAAAGAGGCCGACCACGAACCTCACGAACGACGCTGCCTGTTCGTGAGGTTCGTGGTTCCTCGTCTTCCCCCTACCGGGCCGCCGTGGCGATCAGGCGGGCGTAGAACTGCACGCACTGTTCCAGATTCGCCAGGGACAGGTGCTCGTTGGTGCCGTGGATCATCGTCGTTCCCGCCAGGGAGAAGGTCATCGGCTGGAAGCGGTAGACGTCCTTGGCCACCGGGCCGAGATAGCGGCTGTCGGTGCCGGCGGTCACCAGGCCCGGCGCGACGGGCGCCTTGGCCAGATCCCCCGCCACCGCGGCGATGGTCTTCCAGCCGAGCGAGGTGGTGGAGGACACCGGCGACGGTTCGTCGGGGGTCTTCACCCAGGTCAGGTCCACGGGCAGATCGCCCACGGCGGACTTGGCCTTGGCCATCACATCGGCCGAGGTGTCGCCGGGCGCGATGCGATAGTTGATCCAGGCGGTGGCGTCCTGGGGCAGCACATTCTCCTTGGGGCTGCCCTTCAGCATGGTGGGCGCGATGGTGGTGTGCAGCAGGGCCGCGCCTGCGGGCGTCGCGGCGGTCTGGGCCACGATCAGGGGTGAGAACAGCCAGCTGTTGGCCATCGCCATCCGGATCGCCAGCGGGCCATCGGGCGCCAGGCTGCTCAGCATGGCCGCGCCCGGGCCGGAGACTTTCATCGGGAAGGGGTTCTCGGCGATGGCGGTCACCGCCTTGGAGAGCGTCACCACCCCGCCACCGTCCTTGGGCGGGGAGGACGAGTGGCCGCCGGGTGCGCGGGCGGTCACCTTCAAGGTGCCATAGCCCTTCTCCGCCAGGCCGATCAGCACCACCGGGCCGCCGGTGATCGGGTTGTCGGAGATCACCGCCTGGCCCTCGTCCAGCACGAACTCGGCGCGGATGCCCTTGGCCTTCATCCAGGCCGCCGCGGCGCGCGCGCCCTCGCCGCGCACCTCCTCGTCATGGCTGGAGACGATCATCACCGTACGCTGCGGCTTGAACCCCTGCCTGGCCAGGATCTCGGCGGCTTCGAACAGGGTCACCAGGGAGCCCTTGTCGTCGATGGCGCCCCGGCCCCAGACGGCGCCGTCGGCGATCACCCCGCCGAACGGAGGATGCTTCCAGTCGGCCTCGGTGCCCGGGGTCACCGGCACCACATCCTGGTGCGCCATCAGCACGATCGGGGCCAGCGCCGGGTCAGAGCCCTCCCAGGTGTAGATCAGGGTGTGGCCGGCCACGATCTCGCGGCCCATGGCGGCGTGGGCGGCGGGGTAGGTCGCCTGCAGCCAGGCGTGCAGCCGGTCCCATTCGGCGGGCTGGTCATCGGCCCTGTCCTGGTGGCTGATGGTCCGGATCTGGATGGCCTGGGACAGGTGCTGGGCGGCCAGGGCCCGGTCCACGGTGACTGCGGGCGCAAGCTTGACCCCGGAGAGATCGGCCGCCGCCGGGGCCTTGAAGGTCGCGGTGCGCACCGCGATCACGCCCCCCAGCAGGGCCGCGGCCCCACCCAGGCCCAGGCCGATCTTCGCCGCCGTTTTCATGGTCCCACCCCAAGTGATCGTGAACCCTAGGCCGTTCTCGCAAGGAGAGGGAAGGGCTGTGCTAGACTGCTTGTCGCGCGCCCGAGGAAACCATGAGGAAGCTTCACCGTTAGTCCCCCATGGCTTACCGCGCGCCCCGTCATCCCCACATCGAAAAACACGCCCGCCACCAGACCATCATCGCTCGGGTCGTGGGCCTGGTCCTGATCTGGGGCATCGTCGGCATCATGGCCCTGCTGGCCGAGCGGTCCATCCCGGTTCAGCACCTGCCGTGGAAGACTCTCAGCGTCATCGATCCCATCGGCGTGGCCACCAAGGCCAAGGCCGCCCGCACCGGCGAAGACGCCGCAGCCTGCCGGGCGGTCCTCTCCCAGGGCGGCCTCAGCTTCCGGGAGGTGGAGGAAACCTCCGCCGACGGAACATGCCAGGTCCGCGGCGCCCTGCGGATCACTGGCGGCATGGCGCCCCTGCGTCCCGCCGATGTCTCCATGACCTGCAAGGAGACCCTCGCAGTCTCCATCTGGGAGCGCCAGGTCGTCCAGCCCGCCGCCTTCGAGGTGCTGGGGGAGGCGGTCACCGCCATCGACAACTACGGTTCCTATTCCTGCCGCAACATCTACGGCCTGGCCACCAGCCGGGTCAGCGAGCACGCCAGCGCCAACGCCCTTGACGTGGCCGGTTTCCGCCTGGCCAATGGCGAGACCATCAGTGTACTGAAGGACTGGAACGATCCGGGTCCCAAGGGCCGCTTCCTGCGCCGGGTCCGCGACGAGGGCTGCCGGGTGTTCACCACCGTCCTGTCCCCCGACTACAACGCCGCCCACGCCAACCACTTCCACCTCGACATGGGCGGCGAGGCGCTCTGCAGCTAAGGCCGCGGACGGAACAAACGCGGAATTAACGCAAAATTCACCATGGTTAACAGACGGAACCGAGGGTGAACGAACCGAGCCCGAATCGGAGTCGGGGCAGTTCTCCCTTCCCCCTCGATGTGGGAAGGGTCAGGGATGGGGGTGAACCCAGGGCGATGACGGCTGGTTGAGGTTGGCGCCGCTCAGGCCTTCGCCTCACCCCCATCCAACCTTCCCCCGTCGAGGGGGAAGGCTTTCTCAAGCCATCACCCCTTCCTTCACCCCCGCCGCCGTCACCCGCCGCCGCGCCAGGACCCCCTCGGCCAGCCTCTCCAGCACCGCGACCGAGGTCTCCCAGTCGATGCAGCCATCGGTGATGCTCTGGCCGTAGACCAGCGGCTGGCCGACCACGAGGTCCTGGCGGCCGGCCTCGATGTGGCTCTCCACCATCACGCCCACGATCCGGCGTTCGCCGGCCGCAAGTTGCCGGGCCACATCGTCCATCACCCGGGGCTGGTTGGCGGGGTCCTTCGACGAATTGGCGTGGCTGGCGTCGATCATGAGGGCCGGCCGCAGGCCCGACGCCTCGATCACCGCGGCGGCCGCCGCCACGCTGGCGGTGTCATAGTTGGTCGCCGTTCCGCCCCGCAGCACCACGTGGCAGTCCTCGTTGCCGGTGGTGGCGGCGATGGACGAGCGGCCGTCCTTACTCACAGCCAGGAAGTGGTGCGGCTGGCTGGCGGCCTTGCAGGCGTCCACGGCGATCTTCACTTCGCCGCCGGTGCCGTTCTTGAACCCCACCGGGCAGGACAGCCCCGAGGCCATCTCGCGGTGGATCTGGCTCTCGGTGGTCCGCGCCCCGATCGCACCCCAGCCCACCAAGTCGGCAAGGTACTGGGGCGTGATCACGTCCAGGAACTCCACCGCCGCCGGCAGACCCATGTCGTTGATGTCCAGCAGCAGACCACGCGCCAGGCGCAGGCCCTCATTGATACGGAAGGTCCCGTCCAGATAGGGGTCGTTGATCAAGCCCTTCCACCCGACCGTGGTCCGGGGCTTCTCGAAATAGACGCGCATCAGGATTTCCAGCTCGCCCCCGAACCGCTGGCGCTGCATCAGCAGGCGGCCGGCATAATCCATGGCCGCCTCCGGATCGTGGATGGAGCAGGGGCCGATCACGACGGCCAGCCGGTCGTCCTGGCCGTGCAGGATGGCGTGCAGGGCGCTGCGCGCGGCGGTCACCGTCGCGCTGGCGGCGGGTGTGCGGGCGAACTCGGCCATCACCTGGGACGGCGGGCTGAGTTCGGTGAGGCTGGCGATGCGAAGGTCGTCGGTGCTGGACATGGGGATCTCCGGGTCGGGGAGGTCACCGTGGCGGGCATAAAAAAACCGCCAGGGTGACTGGCGGTGGGTGGGTGCTTGTCTAGGACGCTGTCACGTCAAGCCAAGTCCTTCCTCCGCCAGGGGCGTCGGAAAGCTAAAATACCAGGCTTGGGCGGCGGTGCGGGTCATGACAGAAGCCGCGATACACCAGCTTTCTCACGGAGTCACCCCGGTGAGCGCCAAGGTCCGCAACCCCACCGTCGGTGTGCCCCCCGCTGAGGTGGAGATCAGCGAGGCCCTGGTCCGCGCCCTGCTGACCGTCCAGCACCCCGACCTCGCTTCCCTGCCGATCCGCCTCGTCGCCTCGGGTTGGGACAACGACATGTTCCGGCTCGGCGAGGATATGGCCGTGCGGATGCCGCGCCGCCTGGCGGGTGTCGAACTGATCGAAAACGAGCAGAGGTGGCTGCCGACCCTGCCGCGCCTGCCCCTGCCGATCCCCGCGCCGCTTCGCCTCGGGGTCGGCGGCGAGGCTTATCCCTGGCCCTGGAGCGTCCTGCCCTGGATGCCTGGCGGCGCGGTCGATCTGGATCCCCTGAACGCCGACCAGGCGCCGGTGCTGGCCGGTTTCCTCAAGGCTCTGCACCAGCCGGCGCCCGCCGACGCCCCGCACAATCCCCATCGCGGCGTGGCCCTGGCCGAGCGGGTGGACTACCTCACGCCCCGGTTCGCGCGGCTAGCGGCGGAGACCGGGTTCATCACGCCGCGCGTCCGTCAGGTCTGGGAGCGCGCGCTCGCCACCCCCATCGATGTCGAGCCGAGCTGGCTGCACGGCGACCCCCACGCCCGAAATGTGCTCTCGGAAGGTGGCCGCCTCACCGCCGTCGTCGACTGGGGCGACATGTGCCGCGGCGACCGCGCCACCGACCTCTCCAGTCTCTGGATGCTGCTGCCCGACATCGCGTCCCGCCGCGCCGCCATGGCCGCCTACGGGGCCAGCGAAGCCACCTGGGCGCGGGCCGCCGGCTGGGCGGTCAACTACGCGGTGGTCCTCACCGACGCCGGCCGCGTCGATGACCCGCGCCTCCTGGCCATGGGGGAGAAGACCTTCGCGATGGTGGAGGCGGGGGACTAGGTCACCACATGCTCGCCGCCGCCCGGGCGGGCCACTCGGCGTCATAGGCGTCCCCGCCCTGCGCGCCCTGGCTCGCCGCGCTCAGCATCCGCCCGGCGCTCGGCAAACGGGCCGGGTCCACATGCTTGGCCGGGTTCCACAGGTCGGCCCGGATCACCGCCCGGGCGCACTGGAAGAAGACGGTCTCGATGGTGATCACCATCACGCAGCGCGGCGGCTTTCCCGCCATGCGGAAGGCCTCCAGCAAATCCTCGTCCGTCCGCAGCTCCGCCCGCCCGTTCACCCGCAGGGTGGAGCCCGACCCCGGGATCAGGAACAGCAGGGCCACCCTCGGGTCGCGCACGATGTTGCGCAGGGAGTCGGCGCGGTTGTTGCCCCGCCGGTCGGGCATCAGCAGGGTCTTGTCGTCGGCGATCCGCACGACCTCGCCGGCGTCGCCGCGCGGCGAGCAGTCCAGCCCCTCCGGCCCCACCGTGGCCAGGGCGGCGAAGGGCGAGGCGGCGATCACCGCGCGGTACTCGGCGTTAAGCCGGTCCAGCTCCTTCAGGGTGGAGGCGGGGCCGGGCTGGCCATAGAGAGCCTCCAGGTCTTCGATCGTCGTCAGGGTGGGCATGTGTGAGCTTTCGTCACCGGGCCCTCACCATCCCCCAACCCTGCAGCCAATAGAATTGACTAGTCCGCCCATATCCGTGAGGAATTCTCACAGATGCGCCAGCTTCCGCCCCTCTCGGCCCTGCGGGCCTTCGACGCCACCGCGCGGCTGGGCTCGGTGACCCGCGCCGCCGAGGAACTGGGCCGCACCCACGGGGCGGTCAGCCGCCAGCTCCGCAGCCTGCAGGACCACCTGGGGGCGCCCCTGTTCGACAAGGCCGGCGCCGGCCTGCGCCTGAACGCGCAAGGGATCGCCCTGCAGGCCGTGGTCGCCGAGGCCCTCGACCGGCTGGAGCAGGGCTGGCGGCGCGTGCGCGACGAGGCCCGCGGACCCGGTGTCCATGTCGCCTGCAGCGCCACCTTCGCCACCCGCTGGCTGGCCCCGCGCCTGGCCGACTTCTACCGCGCCCATCCGCAGGTCCGGGTGCGCCTGTCCATGACTTCGGCCCGGGAGCTGCGCGACGAGGGCGCCGACCTGGTGATCGCCTGGGACTGGAAGGCCTTCCCCGCCACCGACCAGGCCCGCGCCATTCCGCTGGCCCCCGTCGCGTTCGGGCCGGTCTGCGCGCCGGGCTACCCGCTCGACGAGATCCTGGGGGCGCTGGTGGCCGTCCCCTGCCGCATCGCCCACGACTTCACCTCCAGCGCCTGGGACCAGTGGTCGGCCGCCACGGGCCGCAGGGTGACGGGCGCGCGCGAGCTCAGCTTCCCCCACACCCACCTCTGCATCGAGGCCGCGCTGGCGGGCCTGGGAGTGGCCCTGGTGGAGCGCCGGCTGATCGGCGGCGAGCTGGCCGACGGCCGCCTTCGCGCGCCCTGTGGCTTCGCGGCCTTTGAGCAGGGTCTGGTGGCCATCCCCTCGGGCGAGCGGCCCCTGTCGCCCTCGGCCCGCCTGTTCGTCGACTGGCTCTCAGGCGCCCTGGCCTAGAGCCTGACAGCCTGAAGTGGAAGCCGGTTCAGGCGCCCGTCAGGCTCCAATCCAAAGACTCTAGAGCCCCTTCAGCCAGGGGATCAGCCGGGCGTTCACCTCTTCCGGCCGCTCCTGCTGGGTCCAGTGGCCGCAGCCCTCCAGGATGTCGGCGCCCCGCAGGTCGGTCATCTCCTCGCCCATGATCTCCAGCAGGTTGCCCCGCCCCAGCATGGAAAGCACAAGGTCGCGCTCGCCGCCGATGAACAGGCTGGGCTGCTCGATCTTCTTCCCCTGGAACTTCGAGAGGAATTCAAAGTCCCGCTGGTGGTTGCGGTAGCGGCTGACCGGCCCGAAGAACCCCGACTGCGCGAACTCGGCGGCGTAGTAGTCCAGGTCGGCCTCGTTCAGCCAGGCGGGGAAGGGGTCGGGATCGATCAGTCCCTCCAGCAGGCTCTGGCCGTGGACCTTGTCGTTGGGCCAGGTCCCGTCGGGCGCGTCGCCGCTGATGGCGTAGTAGAACTTGCGGATGCTCATCCGCGGATCGGCCTCCAGCTCGGCCTCCGGCGGCCCCACCTCCTGGAACCAGGCCTGGTAGAAGAACTTGCCGCGGCTGGTGAACACCTTGTCCACTAGGTCCATGAAGCTGGTCTTCGGAACCCCGGTATAGGGCACCGACAGCCCCGCCACCGCCCGCACCCGGTCGGGGCGGGTCAGCGCGGTGTTCCAGACGATGGGCGCCCCCCAGTCGTGGCCCACCAGCACCGCGGTCTCGCCGGGCGTCAGCTGCTCCACCAGGGCCGCCACGTCCCCCACCAGGTGCTCCATGTCATAGGCGCTGACCTCGCCGGGCTTGCTCGACCCGCCATAGCCGCGCACGTCGATGGCGCAGGCGGTGAAGCCGGCCTGCGCGATCGGCCCCATCTGGTGGCGCCAGCTGTACCAGCTCTCCGGAAACCCGTGCACCAGGACCACCAGCGGACCCTGGCCCTCCATCGCCACCCGCAGCGAGACATCGGCCAGGTCGATCGTGCGGAACTGCGGCATGGGATCCTCCTGGCCCCATGGTTAGGCCCATGACGGCGCGTCCGCCAAACGCAAAAAAGCCCGCCGGGGAGGGCGGGCTTTTCGCGCTGTCCATCCCCGGCTAGGGAGGAAGGGATGGTTCAGCGGGCGGCGAGTTCCGAGCGGCCGTAGGCGGCCACCTGGCTGCGCTGCGACTGGGTCAGGCTGTCCATGGCCTCGGCGCGGACCGCCTCGATGCAGCCCTCGGTCTTGACCATGCGGGTCCCGACGCCCAGGCGCTGGGCGTCGCACAGGGTCTTGGCCACCTTGTCCAGCCGCTGCTCGAAGGCCGCGACGCCGGCGGCGGTGGAGAGGTCGCCGACCTTCAGGCTCATCGGCGCGGCGTGGGCCGCGGTGGTCAGGGCGAGCATGGGGATGGCGGCCAGGGCGAGCGTGGCGGCGGCGGCGAGCTTGGTGGTGAGCTTGGACATGGCGGGCTTCCCTCTGGGTATCTGATGTGGTGGGCGGCGACACGCCGCCGATGACGGATGAGATAGGCCCGTTGCTCGACAATGTCCCGTGAAGTTCAAGTAATGAAAGAGATTTAAGATCATTACGGAAAGTACATATTCATTACACATGTCACGTTACTTAACGCGCGGTAACAAGTGGGATCGGAGCGTAACCGCGCCGCCAATGCAAAGAAGCCCGCCGGTGAGGGCGGGCTTCCAGGTTGGGAAACTCCCGACTGGGAGGAAGGAGATCCTAGAACCTGATCCGTTGAGGTGGAATCGCTTCGCGATTCCGCCGATGCGGTGAATCAGGCTCCAGACATAAGCGAGAGCATGATTCACGCTTGAGCCGGGACCGCTGCGCGGTTCCGTCTCATGCGATCATGCTCTAGCGGGCGGCCAGTTGCGAGACGCCGGTGGCGGCGATCTGGCCGCGCTGGGCGGCGCTCAGCTTGTCGATGGCCTCGGCGCGCACCGCCTCGCGGCAGCCGTTGGTGTTGACCATCCGGGTCCCGACGCCCTGGGCCTGGGCGTCGCAGACATGGCCCGCCACCTTGTCGATGCGCTGCTCGAAGGCCGCGACGCCGGCGGCGGTCGAAAGGTCGCCGACGCTCACCGACAGCGGGGCGGCGTGGGCGGCGGTGGTCAGGGCCAGGGCGGGAACGGCGGCCAGGGCCAGGGCGGCGACGGCGGAAACGGTGTGGATCAGCTTGAACATGGGGTGGTCCCTCTAAGGTCGTCAATGTGGTTGGCGGCGACACGCCGCCGATGACTTCGAGATAAGGGGATCGACTTCGTAAGTCTTGTGAATACCAGGTAATGACAGAGATTTAAGGACATTACGGTCCGTACATACATGACGTGCGAGTAACAGTACTTAACGCGCTTTCCTCCCCTGTGAAGCGTAGCGGCACGGGGGAGGGGGACCGCGCGAAGCGTGGTGGAGGGGGCGAGCCTCAAGCTCCGCGCCCAAAATGAACCCCGCTCATCCCGGCGAAGGCCGGGACCCAGATTCATCCTCGGCATTGGATGGTGATCCAACTCGGCTTGCGGTCCCGTCTGAGATCGGAGGAGGTTTCACCTGGGTCCCGGCCTTCGCCGGGATGAGCGGATGATGTTACGAATTCACCGCCAGCCAGATCACGTGGCGCGCCCCGCGCTTGCCGCCGCCGGCCCGCACCGGGACCACCTCCACGGCGAACCCCGCCGATGTCAGTCGTTTGGTGAAGGCCTCGCTCGGCCCCGACGACCACACCGCCAGCACCCCGCCGGGCGACAGGGCGCGCCGCGCCGCCGCCAGCCCCTCGCGGCTGTAGAGCCGGTCGTTCTCCTTGCGGCTCAGCCCTTCGGGGCCGTTGTCCACGTCCAGCGCGATGGCGTCATAGGCCTTGGCGCCGGCCGCGATCGCCGCGCTCACATC
>NZ_JANPJP010000064.1:0-2934 GCF_031425575.1 Phenylobacterium sp. | reverse complement strand
GGGGCATCTTGTGCGCGAGATCGACGCCCTCGACGGGGTCATGGGCCGCCTGGCCGACGTGGCCGGCATCCAGTTTCGGCTGCTGAACCGCTCCAAGGGCGCCGCCGTGCGCGGCCCCCGGGCCCAGATCGACCGCAAGCTTTATCGCCAGGCCATGCAGGCCGAACTGGCCGCCACCCCAAACCTCACCATCAAGGCCGAAGCGGTCGAGGACCTGCTGGTGGTGGACGGCAAGGTGACGGGCGTGGTGGGCGCAAGCGGTGAAATCTATCCCGCTGGACGGGTGGTGCTGACCACAGGCACCTTCCTGAAGGGGGTGATCCACCAAGGCGAACAGCGCATCCCCGCCGGACGCGTCGGCGAGGCGCCAGCTATCGGGCTCTCGGACCGCCTCTACGCCCTGGGCCTGGACATGGGCCGTCTCAAGACCGGCACGCCGGCCCGCCTGGTGGCCTCCACGATCGCCTGGGACAAGCTGGAGATGCAGGCGGCGGACGATGTCCCCTCCCCCTTCTCCTTCCTGACCGACAAGATCACCACGCCGCAGATCGCCTGCGGCGTCACCTACACCAATGCGCAGACCCACAGGATCATCGCCGAGCGCCTGAGCGAGTCGGCGGTGTATGGCGGGCGGATCAACGGGCGCGGCCCGCGCTACTGCCCCTCCATCGAAGACAAGGTGGTGCGCTTCGCCGACAAGACGGCGCACCAGATCTTCCTGGAGCCGGAAGGCCTGGACGACGACACCGTCTATCCCAATGGCGTCTCCACCTCGGTCTCGGCGGAGACCCAGGACCTGTTCCTGCGCACGATCGTGGGCCTGGAGAACGTCCAGGTCCGCCGCCACGGCTATGCGATCGAGTACGACTATGTCGATCCGCGCGAGCTGTCGGCCACCCTGGAGGTGAAGCGCCTGCCGGGCCTCTATCTCGCCGGCCAGATCAACGGCACCACCGGCTATGAAGAAGCCGCGGCCCAAGGCCTGGTGGCCGGGCTGAACGCCGCCCGCGCCGCCTCGGGCGCCGAGCCCGCGATTTTCGGCCGCGACGAGGCCTATATCGGGGTGATGATCGACGACCTGGTGACCCGGGGGGTCACCGAGCCCTATCGCATGTTCACCAGCCGGGCGGAGTTCCGCCTGACCCTGCGCTCGGACAACGCCGACCAGCGCCTGACCGCCAAGGGCCTGGCCCTGGGCTGCGTCGGTGTTTCACGTGAAACCGCCTATAATTCAAAGGCGCAGGCCCTGGCCGCCGCCCGTGCCCGCGCCGCCGCCCTGACCCTGACCCCGGACAAGGCCGCCAAGGCCGGCCTGCCGGTCAAGGCCGACGGCCAACGCCGCGACCTGACCCAGCTTCTGGCCTACCCCACCATCTCCTTCGAGGACCTGGCGACCATCTGGCCCGAGATCGCCGAGTGGGATCCCCAGGTCCGCGAGCAGGTGGAGATCGACGCCGCCTATTCGGGCTATCTGGGGCGACAGGAGGCCGATGTGGCCGCCTTCCGCCGCGACGAGAACCTGCGCCTGCCGGTCGAGCTGGACTATTCGGTGGTCGGCGGCCTTTCCAACGAGGTGCGCGGCAAGCTGACCGCCATCCGTCCCCTGACGCTCGGCCAGGCTGCGCGGATCGAAGGGGTGACGCCGGGCGCCCTCACCGCCCTCCTGGCCCATGTCCGCCGGCGGGCCGCCTGATGGACAGGACCGACACCCTTCCCATCGAAGTGGAGACCGCCGCCGACTTCGCCATGGCCACCGGCGCCGACGAAAGCGTCATCGCCGACCTCCAGCAATACCGGTCATACCTGGAGGACTGGAACCAGAAGATGAACCTGGTGGGGCCCTCGACCCTCGAGATCTTCTGGTCGCGGCACGCCTGGGATAGCGCCCAGATCCTGCCCCTGGAGCCCGAGGCCCTGACCTGGGCCGACCTCGGCGCGGGCGCAGGATTGCCGGGTATCGTGCTTGCGATCCTTCAGAAAAACCGCCCCGGCTTCCACATGCATCTCGTGGAAAGTATGGCCAAGCGCTGCCGCTTCCTGACCGAGGTGGTGAACGGCCTGGGGCTTCCGGCGACGATTCACAATTCACGTGCGGAGGACTTGTCCCTGACTGTGGATATCGTCACCGCCCGGGCTTGCGCGCCGATGACCCGGTTGCTTGGGTATGCCCAGCCCTACCTGAAGCGCGGCGCGACCGCCCTGTTCCTCAAGGGCCAGGATGTTGCGGTCGAGATGGAAGAGGCGACCAAGTCTTGGAGTTTTGAGGCGGACATCCTGCCCAGCTTCAGTGATGCGCGCGGGCGCATCGTACGCGTAAGGAAGTTGGGCCGTGGACGCTGATCAGACACCGCATCGGGCGCTCCGCGTCCTGGTGGTCGCCAACCAGAAGGGCGGCGTGGGAAAGACCACGACGGCCATCAACCTGGGCACGGCGCTCGCCGCCGTCGGCGAACGCGTCCTGCTGATCGATTCCGATCCCCAGGGCAACGCCTCCACCGGTCTGGGGGTCCCCCACTCCAAGCGCAAGATCACCCTCTATGACGTGCTGATGGGCGACGCAGCGCTCGCCGACGCCATCGTCCGGACTGACCTGCCGGGCATGGACATCGTCCCGGCCCACGCCGACCTCTCCGGCGTCGAGCTGGAGCTGGGCCAGCAGGCGCGGCGCTCCTTCAAGCTGCGCGACGCCATCGACCCGATCCGCCAGGCGGGTTCTTACACCTATGTGCTGATCGACTGCCCGCCGTCCCTGAACCTGCTGACCGTCAACGCCATGGCGGCCGCCGACGCCGTGCTGGTCCCCCTGCAGTGCGAGTTCTTCGCCCTGGAGGGCCTCAGCCAGCTGGTGCGCACCATCGAGCTGGTGCGGGGCAGCCTGAACCCCAACCTGGAGATCCAGGGGGTGGTGCTGACCATGTACGACCGCCGCAACAG
>NZ_JANPJP010000063.1:0-2583 GCF_031425575.1 Phenylobacterium sp. | reverse complement strand
CGGGAACTGGCCGATGTAGGTGGAAAAGCCGAAGTGGCTGACCGACCATGTGACCTTGCTGTGGCCGGCGTCGAGGCGATAGGCGCCGGCTTTCACGGCGGCGGGCGCCTGGGTCATCTGGGCCTGGGCGGCGGGGGTGATGAGGACGGCGAGGGCGAGGCCAAGGGCGGCGGTCTTGCGGGTGGGGCGCACGGGGAAACCTTTCGGGCTGGGGAACCACGACATAGCACTGCAGCGGCGCGAGAGAATGTCCGACCCCGGTGCCAGTCTATTGCCGGCCAGGAAAGAAGACACGCCGCTCGCCTTCCCCTTCGACCTCTGCAAAGGTCGGTAAAAGACCGATCCGGGGGGATTTGCAGCATGAACAGACTTTGGCGATGGATCCTGGCGATCGGCTGTGCGCTGGCCGTAGCGGCCTGCGAGAAACCCGGTGTCGACGCCAAGCGCATCGAGGCCGCCGCGGTCGGCGAGTGGCTCTCGTACGGTCGCAGCTATGACGAACAGCGCTTCTCGCCCCTAGACAAGGTAAACCGCGAAACCGTGGCCCGTCTGGGTGTGGCCTGGTGGGCCGAGTTTGACACGGACCGTGGCCAGGAGGCGACGCCACTGGTGGCGGACGGCGTGCTCTACACCACCACCGCCTGGTCCAAAGTCTATGCCTTCGACGCCGCGACCGGAAAGCCGCTGTGGTCCTATGACCCAAAGGTCCCGGGCGAGAAGGGCGCCGACGCCTGTTGCGACGTGGTCAACCGCGGCGCGGCGATCTGGAAGGGCCGCATCTACGTCGGAACTCTCGACGGGCGCCTGATCGCGCTGGACGCCAAAAGCGGCGAGGTCGCCTGGGACGTTCAGACCACCGACAAGACCCGGGCCTACACCATCACCGGCGCGCCCCGGGTCATCAAGGGCAAGGTGTTGATCGGCAACGGAGGCGCCGAATATGGCGTGCGGGGCTACGTCAGCGCCTACGACGCCGACAGCGGCAAACTTGCGTGGCGCTTTTATACGACGCCCAACCCCAAAGGTCTTCCGGACGGCGCCGCCTCGGACAAGGTGTTCCGCGAGAAGGCCGCAGCCACCTGGTCTGACGGGGTCTGGAAAGAAAGCGGCGGCGGCGGCACCGTCTGGGACGCGATCACCTATGATCCCCAGACCGGGCTCGTCTATATCGGCGTCGGCAACGGCACGCCCTGGAACCACAAGCTGCGGTCGGGCGGCAAGGGCGACAATCTCTTCCTGGCCTCCATCGTCGCTTTGAAGCCCGAGACCGGCGAGTACGTCTGGCACTACCAGACCACACCCGGCGAAAGCTGGGACTACACAGCCACCCAGCACATCATGGTCGCGGACCTGAAAATCGCCGGGATCGACCGTCGGGTGGTCATGCAGGCCCCCAAGAACGGCTTCTTCTACGTTCTTGACGCCAAGACCGGGGCGCTGATTTCCGCCGAGAAGTTCGTACCGGTGGACTGGGCCGAACGCATCGATCTGAAGACCGGGCGACCTGTGGAAGTCGCCTCGGCACGCTACGAGAATGGCCAACGCTCGAACCAGATGGTCGGTCCGCTGGGGGGTCACAACTGGCACCCGATGGCCTTCAGCCCGAAGACCGGCCTGGTCTACATTCCAGCTCAGCATGGTCGGGGAAACTATGCCGACCCGGCCGATTTCCGCTACGTGCCCGGCGGCTACAACACCGGCATGCGCCCCAACCCCGCCGGACCCTCGGCAAAGCCGCGTCCGCCGGCCGCGCCCGAGCCCAGAAATGGCGAGCTCCTCGCCTGGGATCCTGTGACGCAGACAAAGCGCTGGAGCGTCGACTTCCCGCACATGGTCACCAGCGGGATCCTGGCGACAGACGGCGGACTGGTGTTCCACAGCGCCATGAACCGCTTTGCCGGATATGACGCCGCCAGCGGACAGCGGCTCTGGAGCTACGACATCGGCGCCAGCGCCATCGCCCCGGCGTCCACCTATGAGATCGCCGGCGAACAGTATCTGGCCCTGATGGTCGGCCGGGGCGGCGCAGGGGGCTACGACGCGCCACGCCAACCCGGCCGGTTGCTGGTCTTCAAGCTGGGCGGGACCGGGAAGCCGCCACCCTATGCGGTTCCGGCGCAACTTCCACCCCTCGACCTGAAGCTTGCGACACCTTCAGCCGGCGACGCAGATCGCGGTGGGACCCTCTACGGCGCCTATTGCGGACGTTGCCATAACAACACGCCCTATTTCGTGGCCCTGGCGCGTTCGCCGTCCATTCTGGACCCGGAGGGGTTCAAGGCGATCGTGCTCGACGGCGCCATGAAGGCTGCCGGCATGGCGTCGTTCCGCCGGTTTATCGATGACGCGGAAACCGAGGACGTGCGCGCCTACCTGCTCTGGCGGGCAAAGACCACGCCCCCGCCGAAACCCGTTGAGGCAGCCCACGCGCAGTAGGCGCGACTAAGCGAAATCCCGGCTCAGTTCGGCGCGGCTGGCCGGAGAGAGGGCGGCCAGGTGCCCGTAGTGGTCGTGGCCGCAGCCGACCAGGATCTGGGTGGCCGGGTCGCGGAAGACGGCGATGTGCTCCGCGCTCAGCGGGAA
>NZ_JANPJP010000062.1:0-27577 GCF_031425575.1 Phenylobacterium sp. | reverse complement strand
GCTGGGGCTGGCGGCCTATCTCGGCGCGGCCCTGATGAGCGCCGACTCCCGGCTGCTGGGGTTCGGCGGCAACCTGATGGCCTTCTTCGTGGGCTGGCACTACGTCAAGCAGGGCTACGGCATGCTGATGGTGGACGCCGCCCTCAAGCGCAGCTTCTTCACCGCCCTGCAGAAGAAGGTGTTCCTGGTGAACGCCTATGTGATCTGGGTCTTCTCGTGGCTGAACGCCAACCACCAGGTGAAGACCACCCATCTCTGGGGCCTGGATTACTACGCCCTGCCCGTCCCGGCGCCGGTGCTGATGATCGCCGGTCTGGCGGCGGCCCTGACGACGGCGGCGACCCTGCTGGTGATGGGCCGCGCCTGGCGGAGCCTGCCCTGGAACGGCGCGGTCGCCTACGCGGTCAGCCTCTATACCTGGCTGGTGTTCATGCGGATCAACCCGCTGTGGCTGCTGGTGATCCCGGCCTTCCACTCCCTGCAGTACATGGCCGTCGTCTGGCGCTATCAGGGCAGCGTCGAGCGCGCCAAGGGCGGCGATTGGCGGCGCGGGTTCGCGGTGTTCGTGGCCTCAGGCCTGCTGTTGGGCTTCGTCGGCTTCTGGGCCCTGCCCAACCTGATGGATGCGGTGATCCCCTACGACCACGCGGTGTTCGGAACCACGGCCTGCCTGTTTTCGGTGTGGATCTTCATCAACATCCACCACTTCTTCCTGGACAACGTCATGTGGCGCCGGGAGAACCCCGACACCCGCACGCACCTGTTCAGCTAGTCGGCGTGGAGGTCAGCCCTGGCCGACGCTGCCGGGGCCTGGCAGGACGCCGATCAGTTCGATCTTGAAGATCAGCACGCTGTTGCCGGGGATCTCGCCGCCGCCCGCGCCCTCTTCGCCATAGCCCAGTTCCGGCGGCACATAGAGCATCCAGACATCGCCCGGCCGCATCAGTTGCAGGGCCTCGATCCAGGCCGGGATCAGAGCGTCGATGGGCATGGCCGCCGGGGAGCCGCGCTCGTAGGAGCTATCGAAGACCTTGCCGTCCAGCAGCTTGCCTTCGTAGTGAACCTTCACCTCGTCGCCCCTCTGGGGCTTGGCGCCCGTGGCCGGGCCCGACTGGACGATTTTGTACTGCAAGCCGGAGGGCAGGGTGACCACGCCCGCCGCCTTGCCGTTCTTGGCCAGGAAGGTGTTGGCTGCGGTGAGGTTTTCGGCGGCGACTTGCTTGTTGGGGCCGCAGGCGGCCAGGACCACCAGGGCCAGGGCGAGAACGAAACGCTTCATCACTAGCTTCCTTATTTCGTCGCGTGACGGGCGGCGTAACCGACGCCCGCTTCCGGCTGTCACGCTCTCAAACAGCGCGGGGCGGATACCCGCTCTCGCGCAGGGCGTCCATGATTTCCTGGGTGTGCTGGGCGTCGCGGGTCTCGATCATGATGTCGAACTCCGCGCCCTTGGCGGGTACGTCCAGGGCCAGGCGGTTGTGCGCCACCTCGACGATATTGGCCCCCATCTTGCCGATCAGCACCGAGACGGTGCCCAGCAGGCCCGGTCGGTCGTCGCCGATGATCCGCAGGGACACCAGGCGCTGCTCGCGCACCAGTTCGCGGGTCAGCACCGAGGCCAGCAGGCGGGTGTCGATATTGCCGCCGGTGATGATCAACCCGACCTTCTTGCCGCGGAACTTCTCCGGATAGGCCAGCAGGGCGGCGAGCGCGGCCGCGCCGGCGCCCTCGACCACGGTCTTCTCGACATTGCAGTACAACGCGATGGCCCGTTCGAAATAGGGTTCCTCGATCAGCAGCACGTCGTCGATCAGCGGCCGGGCGACCGCGTAGCACTCTTCCCCCACCGACTTGACCGCGATGCCTTCGGCGATGGTGGCCCCGCCGGTGGCCGCGCCGATCCCGCGCATCCGGGCGGTGAAGGAGGGATACATGGCCGGCTCGACGCCGTAGATCTCGACCTTGGGGTTGAGCGACTTGGCCACGGTGGCGCAGCCGGCGATCAGCCCGCCGCCGCCGATGGGGATGGGCAGGACCTCCAGGTCCGGCACGTCCTCGAACATCTCCAGCGCCACGGTGCCCTGGCCGGCCATCACCTTGAGGTCGTTGAAGGGGGGAACAAAGACCAGCTCCCGCTCGGCGCACAGGGTCTTGGCCAGGGCGGCGGAGTCGTCGAAGGTCTCTCCGTCCAGCACCACCTCGGCCCCGAAGGCGCGCGTCTGCTGCACCTTCACGAAGGGGGTGTTGCGGGGCATGACGATGGTCACCGGGATGCCCAGGCGGGCGGCGTGATAGGCCAGGCCCTGGCTGTGATTGCCAGCCGACGCCGCGATCACGCCGCGCCTGGCCTCGTTGTCGCTGAGCTGCAGCAGGGTGTTCAGCGCCCCGCGCTCCTTGTAGGCTGCGGTGAACTGCAGGTTCTCGAACTTCACCCAGACCTCGGCGCCGGTAATCTCCGACAGCGTCTTCGAGTGTCGGCAGGGGGTGCGCTCGATGCGCCCCTTCAGCCGCTCGGCAGCCGCGCGGATATCGTCGATGGACAGGGTCATGATCAGGCCAGGGGTGAAAAGGACGCCACCTCTAACGGCGTGGGCGTCCTACGGCAATGTCAGCTTGGTCGCGCTTTCCGGGCGGCGAACCGGTTCCCACTTCGCCTGAAACCGCTCAGCGCAAACCGCGCAGGACGTCCACGCGGCGCATGGCCTTGCCCGGCAGCTCCGACATCTTGCCTAGCGGAAGGGCCTCGGCGGCGCGGCGGACGCCATAGACGGCGTGACGGACCAGGGCCGCCGGCGCGACGCCGCCGACGAAGCCGTGGGTCACCCAGACTCCGGTATTGGCCAGCTCGCGCTTGAAGCGGTAGTCGCCGGGACCGAGGTCGAGGCGGGAATAGGGGGTGACGTCCATCCAGCGCAGGATGTCCTGGAACAGCAGGATCCCCGGTGAATAGCGCTCGAACTCCGGCTCGTGGGCGATGAGCCAGCCATGCACGGTCTGCTTGCCGTGCAGGTGCAGGTGGACGGCGGCCAGGCGGTCGCCGAAGTGCAGGGTGAAGAGGCCCGCCCCGAAGTCCGGATCGCGGCGTTCGAACAGGTCCTGCATCAGGCGCACGGTCCAGCCGGCGTCGAAGATGTCGGTCTGGCCGGTGGCGTCCAGCTGGGCGCGTTTCCAGGCCACCAGCTGATCGAAGTCGGCCTGGCTACGGGAGAAGGCGGTGAAGGTGGCGGGACCGATCTCGCGCTCGACCTTGCGGCGTTTCTTGTCGCAATCCTTCAGGACCGAGGTTCCGGCCTCCCGGCGGGCGGCTTCATAGGCGTCGTACCCCATCGCGACATCGACGATGTGGGAGAGCTGGCGGCCCCGCGCATAGGGGGCGAACGCGGCCTGGTCCTCGATCATGTGGCAGAAGTCGTAGCGCTGGACGCCGAGGGCCTGGATCATCCTGCGCGCGTCGATCCTGACGCCCGGCTCGGCCACCAGCCCCTGGTAGTCGCACATCGGCGCCCCCACCGGCATGGCGGTCAGATGACCGGCGCGGACGGGCAGGAAGGCGACATCGCGGCCATCGACGATGCCGACGGCGACGCGGATCTGGCGGGAGGTCTGGCGCTGCACGCGCTCAAGGGTGCGGGCCCAGTCGGGGGACAGGAAGGGGCTGTCGAGGGTGATGTGGCCGGCCTGCAGCTCCGCCCAGCGGCCCAGGCGTTGGGCCGTCATGTCCTGCGGACGAAGGACTTCGATCTGCAAGGCGGCCATTCCCCGGCGGCGAAACGCGATAACAGCCGCCGACCTTAACCACGAAGTCTTTCCGCGAAGTTGCCGGAATCGCCGGGCTGCAACTTCTGCGGGGGCTTGCGGCGCAACCTCAGATCACAGCAGCTCGCCGCGCCCCTGGGTCTTCAGCGCCTCCACCGCGGCCTTGACCGAGGCGGTGGACTCGCGCCGGGTCACCAGGACGACGCCGTTCTCCACCACCACCACCAGGTCCTCGACGCCGGCCAGCACCACCGTATGGCCGTCGGTGCGGGCGAGATTGCCCCGCGAGCCCACGGCGATGGCGTCGCCGTCCAGGGCGTTGCCCTCGGCGTCGCGCACCGAGCCTTCCCAGAGCGCGTGCCAGTTGCCCACGTCGCTCCAGCCGATGTCGGCCCCCACCACGCTGGCGCGGTCGGTCTTCTCCATGATGGCGGTGTCGATGGCTTCGGCTGGGGCGGTGAGGAAGGCGGGCCCAAGCGCGATCACGTCGCCGGGTCGCTGCGCGTCCTTCACCCCGGCCTCGGCGGCGGCGCAGATGGCCGGCGCCAGGCGGCGGCACTCTTCGAGGAAGGCGCGCGCGCTGAACATGAACATGCCGGCGTTCCAGCCATAGTCCGGATCGGCCACGAACTTCTGGGCGGTCGCCAGGTCCGGCTTCTCGACGAACTGGGCGACCTTGCGCACCAGGCCCTCGCCGGCCCCGGCGCGGATATAGCCGTAGATGGTCTCAGGCCCGGTCGGCTTGAGACTGAAAATCACCACCTCGCCAGTCTGGGCCGCGGCCCGTCCGGCCTCGATGGCGGCGTGCATCGCCGGCACGTCGGACACCAGGTTGTCGGCGTGGAGCAGGATGAAGACCCCGTCCGGATCGATCTCGGCGGCGACGGCGGCGGCGGCCACCGAGGCCGCGGCGGTGTTGCGGGGCGCAGGCTCGGCGATCAAGGCCTGGGCGGTGATCCCCACCTCGGCCAGCTGGGCCCGCGTGAGGTCGGCATGGGCCGCGGCGCAGACCACGATGGGCGGATTGAACATCGGCCCCGTCACCCGCAGCGCGGTGGCCTGGATCAGGGTCTGAGGTCCGCCCAGGCGGTGGAACTGCTTGGGCTTGGCCTGGCGCGACAGGGGCCACAGGCGCGTCCCCGCGCCGCCGGACATCAGGATGGGCGTGATCTTCGACGTCATGGGGTGGCGCACGGATTCTTTCTGGTTCGCGTGACGGTCGCCTGAACCGGTTCCCACTTCAGGCTGCGAAGCTCCTAAGCGGCTTCGACGGGCGGGTCGAACTCGGAGACCAGGTGACCTGGCGCGATCTCCTTCAGCTCCGGCACATAGACCTGGCCCAGGGGATCAGCCGACAGGCGCGAGGGCAGGAAGCGCAGGGCGCTCCGCGGGTCCATGGGGCTGGGGGGCTCGCCCACCAGCTTCAGCCGCTTGCGGGAGCGTTCCCGGACCGGATCGGGGATCGGGGCCGCCGACAGCAGGGCCTTGGTGTAGGGATGGTGCGGGTTGGCGTAGAGCTGCTCGCGGTCAGCCTGCTCCATCACCCGGCCCAGGTAGAGCACCATCACCCGGTGGCTGATCTCGCGCACCACCGCCAGGTCGTGGCTGATGAAGATCATCGCCAGGCCCATCTCCTTCTGCAGCTCGATCAGCAGGTCGATGATCTGGGCCCGGATTGAGACGTCGAGGGCCGAGACCGCCTCGTCGCAGATCACCAGCTTCGGCTTCAGGATCATGGCCCGGGCAATGCCGACCCGCTGGTTCTGGCCGCCGGAGAGTTCGTGCGGATAGCGATTGATGAGGGCCGGAGCCAAGCCGACCTTGGCCATCATGGCCGCCACCTCGGCGTCGCGCTCGGCGCGCTTCAGCTGCGGCTTGAAGACCTGCAGGGGCTCGGCGATGGAGTCGCCGATGGTCACCCGGGGGTCGAGGCTGGCCAGGGGGTCCTGGAAGACGATCTGCAGGTCGCGCCGCGCGGCCCGCATGGTTTCCTTGTCCGCGCCGGTGATGTCTCGGCCCAACAGGGTGACCGCCCCGCCAGTGGCCGGGATCAGGTTGATGACGGCGCGCGCCAGGGTCGACTTGCCACAGCCGCTTTCCCCCACCACGCCGAGGGTCTCGCCCTGGCGAACCTGGAAGGAGACGCCGTCCACCGCGCGCAGGTTGCGCTTGGCGCCGAACAGCCCCTCGTGCATCGGGAACCAGACCTTGATGTCGCGGCCTTCCACCACGACAGGCGCTTCGGCGGCGACGGGGCTCAGGGTCGGACGGCCGCCACGGTCGGAGCGGTCCAGGCGCGGGATCGCGTCCAGCAGCGCCCGGGTATAGGGGTCCTTCGGCGCGGCGAAGATGGCCTGCGCCTCGCCCTCCTCGACATAGGCCCCGTCCTTCATCACGCAGACCCGGTCGGCGAGGCGGGCGATGACCCCCATGTCGTGGGTGATCAGCACCATGGCCGTGCCGGTTTCGCGCTTCAGCTCGTCCATCAGGTCGAGGATCTCGGCCTGGACCGTGACGTCGAGGGCGGTGGTGGGCTCGTCGGCGATCAGCAGGGCGGGCGACCCGGCCATGGCCGCGGCGATCATCACCCGCTGGCGCATGCCGCCGGACAGCTCGTGCGGGTACTGGCGCAGGCGGCGCTCGGCGTCGGGAATGCGGACCCGGTCCAGCCAGTCCTTGGCGTGCTTGGTGGCCGCCTCCCCGGACATCCCCAGGTGCAGCCGCAGGGGCTCGGCGATCTGCTCGCCGATGCGGACGTGGGGGGTGAGCGCGGTGAGCGGGTCCTGGAAGATCATGGTCATCTTCGAGCCGCGGATCTTGTTCAGCGCCGCGGGCTTGAGGTTCAGCAGTTCGGTCCCGAGGAACTTGGCCGAGCCGGTAGCCTTGCCGTTGCGGGCCAGCAGGCCCATGAGCGCCATGAAGGTCTGGCTCTTGCCCGAGCCGCTCTCGCCCACCACGCCGAGGGTCTCGCCCCGGCCAACGGCCAGCGACACGCCCCGAACGGCCGCGACCACCCCGTCATGGGTGGCGAAATCGACCTTGAGGTCCTTGATGGAAAGAACAGGCGATGTGGCTGAATCGGCCAAGGCGACCTCGGAGACAGGAAGGGAAAGCCGACCATAGCCGGGGCGGCGTGTCGGCGAAATGGCGCGTTACGAAAGCTTAAGTCCAGACCCCCGCGACGCCGCGCGGGCTTGGCGTTACAGTGGCATGGTGAGCGCGCCCCACCAGACCCCCCGCCCCGCCCTGTTCCTCGATCGCGACGGGGTGCTCAATGAAGACCCCGGCTATGTCTATCGCTGGGAGGATTTCGTCTGGCTTCCGGGCGCCCGGGAAGCCATCGCCGCCTTCAACGCGGCCGGCTGGTGGGTGTTCGTGGTGACCAACCAGTCGGGGGTCGGCCGGGGCTACTACACCGAGGCCGACGTCCAGAAGCTGCACGTCCAGATGAGCGCCGACCTCGCCAAGGCCGGCGCCCGCGTCGACGCCTTCTACTACTGCCCGCACCACCCCGAGGCGGCCCATGCGATGTACCGCCATCCCGATCCGCCGGGCCGCAAGCCCAATCCCGGCATGCTGTTGCAGGCGATTGAAGAGTGGCCTGTGGACCTGGCCCGCTCCCTGATGGTGGGCGACAAGGACGGCGACGTGGAGGCCGGGCGCCGCGCCGGCGTCCGCAGCCGGAAATTCACCGGCGGCGACCTGATGACCTTCCTGAAGGGGGAGCTGACATGAGCGCCATGATCGAGGTCGCGGGGGTCGTCTACGACTATCCGGCGTCGCGCGCCCTGCACGGGGTGTCCTTCGAGGTCCAGGCCGGCGCGGTGCTGGCCCTGGTGGGGCCCAATGGGGCCGGCAAGTCGACCCTGATGCGCTGCATCGCGGCCCTCGACGTTCCCACCGAGGGGACCATCCGGGTGGCCGGCCTCGACGTGGAGGCCGACCCGCGCGGGGTGCATGCCGCGATCGGCTACCTGCCCGACTTCTTCGGACTCTATGAGGAGCTGTCGGTGCGCAGGGCGCTCACCTACGCCGCCCGCTCGCGGGGCGTTCCGGTCGCCGAGACGGCCGCCGCCGTGGAGATGGCCGCCGCCCGGGTGCAGCTCACCGACCGCCTGGAGGCCCGGGCCGGCGAACTGTCGCGCGGGCTGAAGCAGCGGCTGGCCATCGCCCAGACCATCGTCCACCAGCCCCGCGTCCTGCTGCTTGATGAACCCGCCGCCGGGCTCGACCCAGAGGCGCGCCGCAGCCTGTCGGACCTGATCCTCTCGCTGTCCAAGGACGGCATGACCATCGTGGTCTCCTCCCACATCCTGGCCGAGCTCGAAGACTATTCCACCCAGATGCTGATGATCCGCGACGGCGCCGTGGCTGGCGGTGGCGTGGTGGCGGCCGGGGGTGGACACCAGGACGGCGCGCGGGTGGAGGTCACCTTCGCCCAACCGCCGCTCGATTTGGCAGAACGGCTGGAGGCGCTCGGCGTCACCGTCGAGACGGTCGCCGGCGACACCGCCACCCTGGCCCTGCCGGAGGGTGAGGACGACTCGGCCCTGCTGGGCAAGCTGATCGGGGCGGGGCTGAAGGTCAGGTCCTTCCAGGTGGCGCGAAAGACCCTCGAAGACGCCTATCTGGCGGAGGTGGCCCGATGAACCCGGAATTCCAGCGCAATCTCTGGCTCGAGGCCTCGCCCCGGCGCATCGCCTGGGCCGCCGTCGTCCTGATCCTGATCTATGGCGCCACCGCCCTGGTGGCGCGGGAATCCGCCAGCGGGCCGCTGCCGGCCATGGCCGGCGTCGGCGCCTTCGTCTTCATTGTCTGCGGCGTCCTGTGGGGCTCGCGCGCCGCCGGCGGCGCGGTGCTGGGCGAGATCGCCGACCGCACCTGGGACTTCCAGCGGCTCTCGGCCCTCACCCCCTGGTCCATGACCTGGGGCAAGCTGCTGGGCGCCTCCAGCCTGGCCTGGATGTGCGCCCTGACCGGCGTCGTCCTGATGGCTGGCCTGATGCTGGTCCAGGGCCAGCCCGGCGCCCTTTGGATGCTGGGCTTCCTGATCGCGCTCGCCCTCTTCCTCCAGGCGGTCTGCCTGGCCGTCGCCCTGATCGGGGTGCGCAAGGCCCGCGCCGAGGGCCGGGTGGCCCGTGCCGGCGGCGTGCTGGGGGGCCTGATCCTGGGTGTCTTCCTGCTGATGGCGGTGGCCGGATCGGCCGGGTTCCAGCGCGGGGCGGGGCTCTCGGGTCTTTCGTCCTTCCTCTATGCGCGCGGCGAGATCAGCTGGTGGGGCCAGATCTTCCCGGCGACCGGCTTCCGCACCCTCGCCACCCTGGCCTTCGCCGGCTGGGCGCTGGCCGGCGCATGGCGGCTGATGCGGCTGGAACTGCAGATGAAGAACCTGCCGGTGATCTGGCCGGCCTTCCTGATCTTCCTGGCGGTCTTCCTCGGCGGCTTCGCCTACGGACCGGGCGGGACCGCGGCGGCCCTGCTGGTGGGCGCCCTGGCCGTGGCGCTGGCGGCCTATGCCGCGGCCTTCGCCGAGCCCGCCGACCGCGTGCGGCTGCGCCAGTTCGGCGCCTCCGTCGCCAAGGGCGATCTGGCCCGCGCCCTGCCCCTGACCCCGGCCGCCATCGCGCCCTTCCTCCTGGCCCTGATCCTGGTGGCCGTCGCCTTCCTGGTGGGCGGGGCCGGCTCGGCCTTCGACCAGGGTCCCGATCCCGCCCAGGCCACCGCCCTGCTGGCCTTCGTTCTGCGTGACCTGGCGGTGATCACCCTCTTCCGCTTCGGGCCGCGTCCGCAGCGCGGCGACTTCGGCGCGGTCGTGGCGCTGGCCCTGCTCTATGGGGTGGGCGGTATCGTCGGCTCGGTCATCAGCCCCGGAACCGGCCAGGCGCTGTTCGTGCCCATGTCCACCGCGCCGTGGGCCAGCCTCGCCTCCGGCCTCGCCCAGGCCGCCATCGCCTGGGCGCTCGCCTGGCGGCGCATCAAGGCGCCGGAGGTGCGCTGACCTTTTCCATCTGCGCCAGCATCCCCTCCAAGGTGGCCAGTTCGTCGGCCTCCCCGGCGGGCTTGTCCCAGCGGATGCGGTGGATGCGGGGAAAGCGCATGGCGACGCCGGACTTGTGGCGGGTGGAGCGCTGCAGGCCCTCGAAGGCCACCTCGAAGACCAGGCCGAAGTGGGGTTCGGCCTTCACCGAGCGCACCGGCCCAAACCGCTCGAGGGTGTTGTCGCGGACGAACTTGTCGATCTGCTTCAGCTCCTCGTCGGTGAAGCCGAAATAGGCCTTGCCCACCGGTGTCAACGCGCGCTTGCCCTCCACCTCCGTCCAGACCCCGAAGGTGTAGTCGGAATAGAAGCTGGAGCGCTTGCCGTGGCCACGCTGGGCGTACATCAGCACCGCGTCGATCAGGAACGGATCGCGCTTCCACTTGAACCAGGGCCCCTTGGGCCGGCCGGCCTCATAGATCGAGTCCCAGCGCTTCAGCATGAGCCCCTCGGCGATCTGCGCGTCGCCGGGCGGCGGCGAGGCGCGCAGGGCCGCCAGTTCCGCCCAGGTCTCGAAGGGCTGCAGCGGCGAGAGGTCGATGCGCGGGGTGGAGAGCTTGCCCACGAAGGCTTCCAGCCGCATGCGCCGCTCGCGGAAGGAGAGGGTTCGCGTATCCTCCCCGGCGTCGGCCAGCAGATCGTAGGCGCGGATGCCGGCGGGATGCCTGGCCATCAGCTTGGCGTCGACCGTCTTGCGGTTCAGGCGCTGCTGCAGATCCCCGAAGCTGGCCACCCCGTCGTCGCCCATCACCAGCAGCTCGCCGTCCAGGGCGCCCTCGAAGTCGAGAACCTCGAGCACATCGGGGAAGGTCTTTGAGATGTCGTCGCCGTTGCGGGTGTAGAGGCGCCGGATCCCCTCCTCGTTCACAGCCTGGACGCGGATGCCGTCCCACTTCCATTCCGCGCCATAGTCGGCGGGGTCGAGCTTGCCGAAATCGACCGCCTCGTCGATGGCCTGGGCCAGCATGGTGGGGCGGAAGCGGCCGGGCGAATCCGGCCGTGGACGGTCCGAGCGGCCCTCCAGCCAGGCGAACAGATCCTCATAGGGCGGGTGCAGGGCATGCCAGACCTCCTCCACCTCATTGATCGCCACCCCGCCCAGGTCCGCCGCCGCCTGCTTGGCGAGGCGGCCGGACACTCCGACCCGCAGCCCGCCGGTCATTAGCTTCAGCAGGGCCCAGCGGCCCGTCGGTTGCATGGCGTCCAGCCAGCCCTCGATCAGCCGCTGCACCTCGGCCCGGGTCGCGCCGCGCAGGGCGTCGATGACCTCCGACAGCTCCGGCTCGCGATTGGCGCCCGGCCGGGCGGGCCAGACCAGGGCCACGGTCTCGGCCAGGTCCCCCACATAGTCGTGGGACCAGCGGAACAGCAGCGGGTCCATCCTTTCCTCCACCGCCTTGCGGATGAAGGCCGGCTTGGCGGCGTCGAAGGTCAGGTCTCCGGTAAGGGCGGCGAGCGCCCAGCCCCGGTCGGGATCGGGCGTCTCACGCAGATAGTCGCGCACCAGGGTCAGCTTGGCGTTGCGCGACGCCGTCAGCGATAGGCGGTCCAGGAGCTCGGCGAAGGCGCGCATGGGAGGAGAAGTCTATGTCCCCCGAGGCGGTTGCGCGACTCCGGCGCGAAACCGGAGCCGCGTGATGGCTAGTCGATCTTCGGCGCGTCCTTGGGCTTGCGGCCCCAGCGCGGCAGGCGGCGGCGGAACAGCCACAGCAGACCGCCGACCACCAGGGCCCAGGGCGCCAGGACGGCGACGGTGCGGATCATGGCCGCCAGCGTGCCGGCCAGGATGTCGGCGACATCGCCTAAGGCGCGGCCGACCGGTGACCAGGCGCCTTCCGGGGCCAGGACGCTGCCGGACTCATAGGTCAGCTTGATCTGTGAGGTGGCGACCCGACCGCGCATCATGGTCAGTTCCGACTGGGTGGCGTCGATCTCGCCCTGCACCCGGGCCAGCTCCCGCTCCACCTCCAGCAGTTCGGAGAGCTTGCCGGGACGGCTGGCCAGCAGGCCCTGCAGCCGGTCGCGCAGGGTGGTGCGGGCGCGCAGGGCGGCCTCTGAATCGACGATCTGGCGCGAGAGGTCCTCGGACTCCACCGCCGCCCGGACCAGCCGGCCGCCATTGGCCTTGGCCTCGGCGCCCAAGCCCTCGCGGAAGCCCTTCAGCCAGGCCGGCGTCGCCCGCAGGGTGAGATTTCCGCTGACCCGGTCCTCGCCGGCTTCCGAGACCGAGGAGCCCACCACCTGGCACACCGCCGCGCCCGCATTGGCGCACGCGGCCTCGTGCCGGGAGACCAGGGCGCGGATCGCCTTGGGCGGGGCGCTGATGGCGTAGTCGTAGCTGTAGGCCAGCATCGGGATGCTGACCGGCAGGGGCGCCTGGGGCGCGGCCCCGCCCTTGGCCTGAGCCGGCGCGCTCGCCTCGGCGCTGTCGGCCGAGGCGCCGGGGGCCACCTGCGCAGCCTCCTCGGAGGCGAAGTTTGCAGGTCGGTCGGCGGGTTGGGAACAGGCGCTGAGGATCAGGCTGGCGGCGAGGAAGACAACGACACGCATAGGCTCAAAGTCCTTCTGATCACGCCCCCGTGATCAGAACGGTAACAGGTTCGTGATGGCCCGCAAGGCCTAGCCGTCCTCTTCATCATCGTCATATCCGACCAGGGCCAGGGCCCGGGCCTGGATGCCGTGCAGCTGCGCCCAGCGGGCCAGGGCCTCCTCCCGGCCATGGGTGATCCACAGCTCGCCCGGGCGCAGTTCGTCCACCGTGGCGGTGAGCTCGTCCCAGTCGGCGTGGTCGGAGATCACGAGGGGCAGCTCGGTCCCCCGCTGGCGGGCTCGGGCCCTGACCTGCATCCAGCCCGAGGCGAAGGCCTGGACCGGATCGGGGAAGCGACGTGACCAGCGGTCCTGCAGGGCCGAGGGCGGGCCGATGACGATGGCCCCGGCGAAGTCCTGCTTGGTTGTGACGGTGGCGGGCGCGAGCGGGCCGAGGTCGATCCCGTGGTCCTCATAGAGCCGGTTCAGCCGCTCCAGAGCCCCGTGGATGTAGATGGTCTTGTCCCAGCCAGCCTCCCGCAGCAGGCAGATCACCCGCTGCGCCTTGCCGAGCGCATAGGCGCCCACCAGGTGCGAGCGTTCCGGGAACTGAGCCACCGAGCGCAGCAGTCGGGCGATCTCGCCGGAGTCCGGCGGGTGTCGGAACACCGGCAGGCCGAAGGTGGCCTCGGTGATGAAGACGTCGCAGGGGACAGGCTCGAAGGGTGGGCAGGTGGGGTCGCGCCGGCGCTTGTAGTCCCCCGACACCACCATGGTCAGCCCCTTCCACCGGACCACCGCCTGGGCCGAGCCAAGGACATGCCCGGCGGGGACCAGGGTCACCTCCACCTCGTCGCGGCGGACGGTGTGGCCGTAGGGCGCGGCCTCGGTGGCGGCGGCGAAGTCGGCGCCGTAGCGCTCGGCCATGATGGCCAGGGTCTCGGGCGTGGCCAACACCGCGCCGTGGCCAGAACGGGCATGGTCGGAGTGGCCGTGGGTCACCACGGCCCGGTCCACCGGCCGGGTCGGATCGATATAGAAGTCGCCGGGGGGACAATAGAGGCCGGCGGGCGTGGGGCGCAGCAGGGATTCAGGCTTGATCATCGCGGCCGCCGCATCCGGGAAAGCTCCACCTTACGGGACATTAATATTGTGAATTCAACGTCATGACCAAGACTTAACGGGTCTTTCGCCGGCGGTGCGCCTACACCGCCGCCCGAGACGAACGCACCTTCTCGCGCTTCGCTCCAACCGAAAGAAAACGCCATGATCTCCTCCTTGAACCTCGGCCGCGTCAGCGGTCTCGCCAGCCTCTTGATGGCCGCCCTGCCAGTCCTCACCATCGCCATCGTCGCCCTCTCCGCGGGCTTCGTCGCCAGCTAATCCCTCCCTTGGGTCATCCTTGACCCCTGGGCGGGCCTGGCCCAAACCGGAGGCATGGACCCCAGCGACGAACTCCTCGCCGAACAGGCCCGCCACATGGTGGAAACCGTGCCCCAGGCCGCGGCTCTGGGGTTCAAGCTGGTCTCGGTGGGCGGTGGCCGGGGCTCGATCCTCGTCCCTTGGCGCGCCGACCTGGTGGGGGACCCCGCCACCGACGTGATCGCCAGCGGCGTCGTCACCTCCCTGCTGGACCATTGCTGCGGGCTGGCGATCAATTCGTCGAAGGGCGAACGCTTTCCCACCGCGACCCTGGATCTGCGCATCGACTACATGCGTCCGGCCGCCCCGCGGGCTGACATCACCGCCCTGGCTCACTGCTACAAGATGACGAGGTCGATCGCCTTCGTCCGCGCCGAGGCCTGGGACGTCGATCCCGCCGACCCCATCGCCACGGCCCAGGCCGCCTTCATCCTGCACGGCGCGAGCGCGCCGCGATGAGCGAGGCCAACGACCGCCTGCAGGGGTTCCTGGCCTCGGTGCCCTACATCCGCTTCCTCGGCATGCGCTGCGAACTGGCCGGCGAAGAGATGACCGCGATCCTGCCCTTCGCCCCGCACCTGATCGGCAACACCATGCTGCCGGCCCTGCATGGCGGCGTGATCGGGGCCTTCCTGGAGATGACGGCTCTGGCCCAGCTCTCCGTGGTCCAGCAGACGCCCAAGGTCCACAAGACCATCGACGTGACCATTGAGTACCTGCGCCCTGGCCGGGCGCTCACCACCTATGCCCGCGCCGACCTGCGCAAGGTCGGCCGCCGCATCGCCAATGTGACGGTGGAGGCCTGGCAGGAGGCGCGCGGGACCCCGGTCGCCGCCCTGCGGGGCCACTTCATGTTGAGTGGCGAGGAATAGCTCAGACGGCCGGCCTGAGCGCCTTGGCTTCCGTACGGACCGCGTCCAGGGCGGCCTGGGCCTTGGCGATCTCGGAGGGGTCGCCCTTGGTCTTGCTCTGGAGAAGCTGCTCGGTGGCCTCCATTTCGCGGACCGGCAGCAGGTGGGTGGCGTCGGCGCGCTTGAAGGGCCCCGTCTGGATGCGCCGCAGATTGTCCCTCTGGCGCTGCGCCTCAGGGCCGGTCCCGACGCCATAGGTGAGGAAGAACTGCCCGACCTTGGCCTTCACGGCCGGGTCCAGGTCTTTGCGCCAGACCATCGGATCCTCGGGAATGGTGGGCGAGATCCAGATCACCTTCAGATTGGCGAGGGTCGCGGCGGCCGCGCCGCCCTGCTGTTCAAGCCGCAACAGGGACTGGGTGTTGTTGGTGGCCGCGTCCAGCACCCCATTGCTCACGGCGAAGAGGTTGGCCTCATGGTTGGCCGAGCGGACAGTCTTGAAGCAGGTTTCCGGACTGATCGCGCGCGGCGCGAACAGATAGGTCATGGGGGCGAGGGTGCCGGAGGTGGATTTCACGTCCCCCATGCCGAAGTTCAGGGTCCTGTCGCACTTGAGCAGGCCCTCCAGGGTGATGGGTCTGTCCTTGGCCACGATGATCACAGACTGGTAGCCGTCCTGGCCGCCGTCCGGCTTGGTGGTGCGGGCGAAGATCTCACCGTTCGAGCGGCGCACCGCCTCGAGCCCCGACTGGTTGCTGAACCAGCCCAGGTCGGTCTGCTTGAAGCGCATGGCCTCGATCAGCGACGAATAGTTGCTCCCGAAGAAGGGCTTGATGGTGAGACCCGTGGCCTTCTCCATGTCGGCGAGGACCGGGGTCCACTCCGCCGCCGCGGTTGAGGCCTTCTCGGTGGAGAGAATCGAGAAGGTCAGGGTGGTCCGGGCCGGCGGCCCGTCCGCAGGCTTGGCGCAGGCGGCCAGCAGGAGGGTTAGCGCGAGCAGCGCTGCGACCGTTCTGAAAGAGATCATCGGCATACCTGTATGAGGCCCAACCCCCTGTTTCGCCTGTTCTTGTGACGCCTGTCCGACATCGGCCAGCGAAAACTAAGCTTGAGGGAGGACAGTTTGGGCGCTAACGCCCGCGCATGTCACTGCAAGGTCTTTCCCACCAGGCCCGCGAGGCCAAGAGCTGGCCCTTCGAACAGGCGCGCCTGCTGCTGGCGCGCATCCTGCGCCTGCGGCTCACCGACGCCGAGCGCGACCTGGCCGCCAGCCTGATCCACGAGGGCAAGGCAGGCGAGGCCGTGGCGACCTTCCCGGCGCTCAACAGGCCGGTGGTCTTCCAGTGCGGGTTCGGGGCCTCGGGCCTGCCGCACATGGGCACCTTCGGCGAGGCCGCGCGACCCACCATGGTGCGCAACGCCTTCCGCGCGCTCACCGAGGACCAGGTCCCCACCAAGCTGATCGTCTTCTCCGACGACATGGACGGCCTGCGGAAGATCCCCGACAACGTGCCCAACCGCGAGATGCTGGAAGAGGACCGCGACAAGCCGGTCTCCAGCGTGCGCGACCCCTTCGGCGAATATGAGAGCTTCGCCCACCACAACAACGCCCGCCTGCGCGCCTTCCTCGACGGCTTCGGCTTCGACTATGAGTTCATGTCGTCCACCGAGACCTATCGGTCCGGCAAGTTCGACAAGGTGCTCCAGCGCATGCTGGAGCGCTTTGACGCCGTCCAGGCGGTGATGCTGCCGACGCTCGGCGAAGAGCGCCGCGCCACCTATTCGCCCTTCCTGCCCATCAGCCCGGTGAGCGGCAAGGTGCTTCAGGTTCCGACGCTTGAGCGCGATGTCGCCAAGGGGACCATCGTCTTCGACGACCCCGATGGCGGCCGCACGCAACTGCCGGTCACCGGCGGCCATGTGAAGATCCAGTGGCGTCCCGACTGGGCGGTGCGCTGGACCGCCCTGGAGGTCGACTTCGAGGCCTCGGGCAAGGACCTGATCGACTCCGTGCGCGTCTCCGACAAGCTCACCAAGGTGCTGGGGGGCACGCCCCCCGTGGCCTTCCACTACGAGCTGTTCATGGACGAGAACAACCAGAAGATCTCCAAGTCCAAGGGCAATGGCCTGACCATGGAAGAGTGGCTGCGCTACGGCGCGCCCGAGAGCCTTGCCTACTACATGTACCAGTCGCCGAAGTCGGCCAAGCGGCTGTTCTTCGACGTCATCCCCAAGGCGACGGACGAGTACCTGCAGCAGTTGGACGCCTTCAACCGCGCGCGGACCGACACCAACGCCGTGTCCCTGGACAACCCGGCCTGGCACGTTCATCGCGGCGCGCCGCCGGAGCAGGGTTCGCCGGTCAGCTTCTCGTTGCTGCTGAACCTGGTCTCGGCGGCGGACGCCTCGACCAAGGACATCCTCTGGGGCTTCATCCAGACCTACATCCCCGGCGCGACGCCGCAGACCCAGCCGTTGCTGGACCGCCTGAGCGACTACGCGATCAACTATTACGAGGACTTCGTGAAGCCCTCGAAGACCTTCCGCCGGGCCAACGACCAGGAGGCGGCCGCGATGTCTGACCTGGCGGCCCGCCTGCGGGCCCTGCCCGCCGGAGCCGACGCCGAGGCCATCCAGAACGAGGTGTTCGAGGCCGGCAAGGCGGCGGGCTTCGAGCCCCTCCGCCTGTGGTTCACGGCCCTCTACGAAGTCCTGCTGGGCCAGAGCCAGGGGCCCCGCTTCGGCTCCTTCGCGGCCATCTTCGGCCTGGAGCGGACCATCGCCCTGATCGAGAGCGGGCTGGCTGGAGAGCTGGTGGCGGCCTAGCCACCTTGGTCCCGGCCTCGGCCGCCCCCAGGCGGCGCCCGAACGGGAGTGAATCTGTAAGCCGCCTGTCCTGCCGGCCGCGTGCGCGCGCCGGACGATGGCGCGCGTCAGACCGGGCGAACGCTGAGGATTCCCCCGAACAGCAGACCTCGCTTTCGCAGCCGATCACAAGCCCGCGAGCGCCCGAAGGTGATCAACGATCATGTTGACGTTAACGGAACGCAGGCTTACGCTTTGGGAAACCAAAGGGGTAAGGGGAGGACATCCAGATGCCCATGGAACTGCGCCGTCCGGCGCGCACCTTCACCATCCGTCAGTTGTGCCTGGAGTTTAAGTGCACGCCGCGCGCCTTGCGCTTCTATGAGGACAAGGGCCTGCTCTCCCCGGCTCGCGACGGCATGAACCGGGTCTATTCCTACAAGGACCGCGGACGGCTGCAGCTGATCCTGAACGGCAAGCGGGTCGGTCTGGCCCTCGCCGAGATCGGCGAGATCCTCGACCTCTATGACCTGAACGACGGCGGCGCGGCCCAGAACATCAAGTCGCTCACCAAGTTCCGCGAGCGGATCGTGGCCCTGGAAGCCCAGCGCCAGGACATCGACAAGGCCATCGACGAGCTGCGCGCCGGCTGCGACGCCCTGGAGGCGCAGCTCTCGCGCACCCGCCCCGACCTGCTGCCCCGCGCCGCCGACTACGACCAGGTGCTTCGCGAGCGGCTCGGCGACCTCGAACACGCCAAGTGACGAACGGCGCTTTGGCGCCGGCTCGAACCAGCTAGTATCAAGAAGGGCTTCCGACCCGTCGGGAGCCCTTTACCCATTCCGGAGCGGACATGACCTACCAGCCCCCCGTGCGCGACCACGTCTTCCTGCTGCGCGACGTGCTGCAGATCGAGAAGCACGCCGACCTACCGGCCTTCGCCGACGCCGCGATGGATGTGGTGGAGCAGATCATCGAGGAGGGCGGCCGCTTCGCCGCCGAGGTGCTCGCGCCCCTGAACGCCATCGGCGACAAGGAGGGCTGCACCTGGCGCCCGGACAATACGGTCACCACGCCGAAGGGCTTCAAGGAGGCCTACGCCCAGCTCGTCGAGGGCGGCTGGCCGGCGATCGGCGCGGAGCCGGCCTATGGCGGCCAGGGCCTGCCCCATGTTGTGAACCTGTCCTTCTCGGAGATGAGCTCCTCGGCCAACATGGCCTTCTCCATGTATCCAGGCCTGACCCACGGCTGCTACTCGGCGATCCTCAACGGGGGCTCGGACGAGCAGAAGAGCCTCTACCTGCCCAACCTGGTCTCCGGGAAATGGGGCGGGACCATGAACCTGACCGAACCCCAGTGCGGCACCGATCTTGGCCTGCTGCGCACCAAGGCGGTCGCGCAGGCCGACGGCAGCTACAAGATCTCGGGCCAGAAAATCTGGATCTCGGGGGGCGAGCACGACATGGCCGAGAACATCGTCCACCTGGTGCTGGCCCGCATCGAAGGCGCGCCGGCCGGGGTGCGGGGGATCAGCCTGTTCATCGTGCCGAAGTTCATTCCCGACGCGGACGGCAAGCCAGGCGCGCGCAACAGCGTCTTCTGCGCCGGGCTTGAAGAGAAGATGGGCATCCACGGCAACGCCACCTGCGTCATTCAGCATGAAGAGAGCACCGGCTGGCTGGTGGGGACCGAGAACCAGGGCCTGCGCCTGATGTTCGTGATGATGAACGAGGCCCGGATCGGGGTCGGCCTGCAAGGCATCGCCCAGGCCGAGGCCGCCTATCAGGCCGCGGCCAGCTTCGCCAAGGACCGCCTGCAGGGCCGTTCGCTGACCGGGCCCAAGAACCCCGACGGCCCCGCCGACCCGATCATTGTCCACCCCGACGTGCGCCGCATGCTGATGGACTCACGCGCCGTGATCGAGGCGGGCCGCGCCTTCCTGTTCTGGACCGCCCTGCACGGCGACCTGGCCCATGCCAGCCCCGACGAGGCGGTGCGCCAGAAGGCCAATGACTACATGGCCCTGATGACCCCGGTGGTGAAGGGCTTCCTCACCGACAAGGGGTTGAAGGTCTGTTCCGACGCTCTGCAGATCCACGGTGGCTCGGGCTTCACCGAGCACTTCCCGGCCAGCCAGTACATGCGCGATGTCCGCATCGCGCTCATCTACGAGGGCACCAACGGCGTCCAGGCCCTGGACCTGGTGGGACGCAAGCTGGCGGCGGACGGCGGCCGGGGCGTGATGAGCTTCTTCGCCGAGATGGACGCCTTCGTGGAGGCCAACCAGGCCGACGCCGCCCTCCAGCCCTTCACCGAGGGCCTGGCGGACGCCAAGGCCAAGCTGCAGGAGGGCACCATGTGGCTGATGCAGAACGGGCTGATGAACCCGGAGAACGCTGGCGCGGCGTCCACCGACTACATGCACCTCTTCGGGCTCACGGCCCTGGCCTATATGTGGGCCCTGATCGCCAAGACCGCCCAGGCCAAGATCGCGGGCGGCGACACAGACCCCTTTTACGCCAACAAGCTGGTGGTGGGCCGCTACTACATGCAGCGCGTCCTGCCCGACGCCGGGGCCCACCTGGCCAAGCTGACCACGGGGTCGGAGCTGATGATGGCCCTGCCGGCGGAGGCCATCTGACCATGGCGAAATACGTCGCCGAGGTCCTCTGGACCCTCAAGGACGGCGAGGATTTCCTGAAGGGCCGCTACAGCCGCGGCCATTCGATCACCTTCGACGGCGGCGTCGAGCTCGCCGCCTCGGCCTCGCCGCACGTGGTGGGCAAGTGGGCGGTGGAGGCGGCCGTCGATCCGGAGGAGATGATGGTGGCGGCGCTCAGCAACTGCCACATGCTGACCTTCTTGCACCGGGCCCGGCTCGCCGGCTTCCTGGCGGTCCGCTACCAGGACGTCGCCGAGGGGATCATGGAGGAGGTCCGCCCCGGACGGCAGGCCCTGACCAAGGTCTGGCTGCGGCCCGTCATCACCTGGCAGGGGGACGCGCCCGCCCCCGAGCAGCTCGCCCAACTGCACCACGAGGCGCATGACGAGTGCTTCATCGCCAACTCAGTGAAGACGCAGGTGGTGGTCGAGGCGCGGGCCTAGGCGGGCTTTCCGCATTCCGTGTTCGGCGACCGGCGCTTTACGAATGGTTTATGCGCGGTGGCGTAGCGTCAATCCAAAGGGGGCGTGTCCTAGACCTCCAACCGGGGACGCAAGCCATCGTGAACACCGCCTCCGATCTGGGATTGGCCAAGACCATGCTCGCGCGCCGCAATGGCCTGCGCACCCGCATGATGTTCGCCGCCATCTACGCCGTGGCCTTCGCCCCCGTGGCCGGCTGGGCGCCGTCGGCCCTGTGGCTCTCGGCCTACAGCCTGCTACAGGTCTGCGAATACTACCTCTTCGCCTCTGAGCGGGCCCGGGCCAAGCCCCCGCGGACCAACCTGGCGCTCGCCATGCTGGCGCTGAACTCGGTGGTCTATGGATCGCTGGCGGTGCTGGCCATCCTCAGCAAGGGCTCGTGGGGCCTGACCTGCGGCGGGCTGTTCCTGGCCGGGGCGGTGCTCAACACCGTGGTCACCAACCAGCGGTCACAGGCGGCCTATGTCGCCTCCATGACCCCCTTCGGCGTCTATCTGCTGATCACCGCGGCCCTGGCCTGGATGATCAGCGGAACCTCCACCTATGGGGTGGCCGTGGGCATCGTGGGCGTGCTGCTGGTGTTTTCCTCCACCATCCTCTGGCGCGCCGCCGCCGACGGCATCGAGAGCCAACGTCGGGCGAGGGAGGAGGCCGAGCGGGGCCGCAGCGCCGCCGAGGCGGCGGGAGACGCCAAGTCGGCCTTCATCGCCATGGTCAGCCACGAGCTGCGCACCCCCATCAGCGCCATCCTGGCCGGCGCCGAGGCCATCGAGCGCCGGGGTGGCAAGGACGCCAGCGACGGCGCCCTGATCGCCGAGAGCGGCCGCATGATGCGCACCCTGCTCAACGACCTGCTGGACCTGTCGAAGATGGAGGCGGGGCGGATGAGCGTGGAGACCATCGCCTTCGACCTGTCGGCCCTGGTGGCCGACACCACCGCCTTCTGGCGGGCCGAGGCGGAGAAGAAGGGCCTGGTCCTGGACCGGTTGGGGGACGAGATGCTGCCCACGGCGGTGGCCGGCGATCCGACCCGCCTGCGGCAGATCCTCAACAACCTGATCTCCAACGCCATCAAGTTCACCCCCTCCGGCGCCGTGACCCTGACCGTCACCGCCCAGGGCGCGACGTTTGAGTTCTCAGTGACCGACACCGGGCGCGGCATGACGCCGGGCGAGCTGTCGCGCCTGTTCGCGCCCTTCGAGCAGGGCCAGGTCTCCACCGCGCGCACCCATGGCGGCACAGGGCTGGGCCTCTCCATCAGCCGCGAGCTGGCCCGCCTGATGGGGGGTGATCTCACCGCCGCCAGCGAGGCCGGCAAGGGCGCGGTCTTCACCCTGTCCATCGATCTTCCCGACGCCGCCGATGCGGCCGCCCCCGACCTGGCCGACGTAACCGAGGTGCGGGTGCTGGTGGTCGACGATCATGAGATCAACCGCCGCGCCGTGGCCCTGATGCTCGAGCCCTTCGGGGTGGAGCTCACCGCCGCGGCTTCGGCCGCCGAGGGGCTGGAAATCGCCGCGACCCAGCCCTTCGATGTCATCCTGATGGATGTCTACATGCCCGAGATGGACGGCCGCGAGGCCTGCCGCCGTCTGCGCGGCGTCGCCGGACCCAACCGGTTCACGCCGGTGGTGGCCTGCACCGCCTCGGGCAGCGACCAGGACTGGGCCGACTGCGTCGCCGCCGGCATGACCGACCACGTGGCCAAGCCGATCGACCCCGGGGCGCTCAGCGCGGCCATCGCCCGGGTCCTGGCGTCGGACGTCGACCAGGCCGAGACCAAGGTCGCCTGATCACCTCCCCTCCCCCTGATCGGGGAGAGGAGATGAGGCCAGCAACTCCTCCAGCCGCGCGGCCAGCGCGGCGTCGTCCTTCAGATCGCACTCCCAGATCGTCTCCACCCGCCAGCCCTGCACCGCCAGCGCCGCGCGCGCCGCCAAATCCCGCGCCCGGTTGCGGTCGACCTTGGCCACCCAGTAGTCGCGGTTGGCCTTGGGGACCCGGGCGCCGCGAGCGCAGTCGTGGCCGTGCCAGAAGCAGCCGTGGACGAAGATCGCCAGCCGGCGGCCCGGCAAGACGATGTCCGGCGAGCCCGGCAGGTCCTTGCGGTGCAGGCGGTAGCGGGCGCCAAGCCTTGTCAGGGCCCTACGCACCTTGAGTTCGGGGGAGGTGTTCTTCCCCTTCACCCGGGCCATCACCGCCGAGCGTTTCTCCGGGCCGTAGACATCGGTCACGGCCGGGGAGCCGGCTCTAGAGCATGTCAGGCGCAAGTGGGCACCGGTTCGCCGCTCGGACATGCTCTAGATTCAAGAAGATAGACCCTTTTGATCCGATCAGGTTGATTCAACCTGATCCGGAAAGGGTCTAGAGCCCGTCGAACAGAGCCGTGGAGAGGTAGCGCTCGGCGAAGCTCGGGATGATCGCCACCACGGTCTTGCCCACGAAGTCGTCGCGCGACGCCACGTCGAAGGCCGCCGTCAAGGCCGCGCCCGACGAGATGCCGACGGGGATGCCCTCTTCCCGGGCCACCCGCCGGGCCATGGCGAAGCTGTCGTCGTTGGACACCTGGATGATCTCGTCGATCACCCCGCGGTCCAGGATGGAGGGGACGAAGCCCGCCCCGATGCCCTGGATCTTGTGCGGGCCGGGCTTGCCGCCCGAGAGGATCGGCGAGGCCTCGGGCTCCACGGCGATCATCCGCAGCGATGGTTTGCGGGCCTTCAGCACCTGGCCGACCCCGGTGATGGTGCCGCCGGTGCCGACCCCGGAGATCACGGCGTCCACGCTGCCGGCCGTGTCGTTCCAGATTTCCTCGGCGGTGGAGACCCGGTGGATCAGGGGGTTGGCGGCGTTGTCGAACTGCTGGGGCATGACGGCGCCCGGGGTAGCGTCCACCAGCTCCTTGGCGCGCGCCACCGCGCCAGCCATGCCGCGCTCGGCCGGGGTCAGCTCCAGCTTGGCGCCCAGGATCAGCAGCATCTTGCGCCGCTCAATGGACATGCTTTCCGGCATGACCAGGGTCAGCTTGTAGCCCTTGGAGGCGGCGACGAAGGCCAGGGCGATGCCGGTGTTGCCGCTGGTGGGCTCGATGATGGCGCCGCCGGGCTTGAGGATGCCGCGGACCTCCAGGCTCTCGATCATGGCCACCCCGATGCGGTCCTTGACCGAGCCGATCGGATTGAAGAACTCCAGCTTGGCCAGGACCCGCCCCTTGGGATTCAACGCCTTGGTCAGGTTGGGCAGGGCCACCAAGGGTGTGTCGCCAATAGTGTCGATGATGGAGTCGTAGATCTTGCCCCGCCCGGCGCGGTGATAGCGAGCGGCGTCATAGGCGGAGGTGTCGGCGGCGTCGGCCATGGGTCTGGTCTCTGGAGGGGCTCTTTGCGCCAGACCCTACCCCCGTGGCCGGGATTTGGAAGGGAGGTCTTGGCGCGGGAGGGCGAGGTTTTCTAACAACTCCACGGTTCTTCTCCGCTTGCGGGAGAAGGTGGCCCTGCGGAGCAGGGTCGGATGAGGGGTCGATGAGCCTATCGGGTTAGGGGGTTTCCGCGAGATCCGGAGAGAGGAGGGCGACCCCTCATCCGACCGGTCTCCGACCGGCCACCTTCTCCCGCAAGGGGAGAAGGATTCGCTGTTACTCCGCCGCCAGCACGGCGGGCGCGCCATCCAGCAGCGGCTCGAGGATGTTGGCCGCCAGCCAGCGCACCACCGGCGCCGCCACCCCGTCGCCGATGACGTGCAGGGCGGAGGTCGCCGCCTTGGGCAGCTGATAGGTCTCGGGCAGACCCATCAGGCGCGCGCCCTCGCGGGGACTGAGCAGCCGGGTGCGCACCTCGCCTGCGTCCACCACCACCAGGGTCTGGCGCGAGGAGCCGCCGCGCGGGGTGCGCAGGCAGCCGGCCAGGCCGTCGAAGCGGGCCTCGGCGCGCTGCACCCGGACCCCGTGCTCCACCCGCATGCGGCGGAACAGGCCGCCGACGGCCCGCTGGCCCGAGGCCTTGAGCGCGTCGAGACGGGCGTGGTGCAGGGGCGCCATCAGGGCGATCAGGGCCTGGGTGCGGGCGGGCGTATGCCAGGCGACCGCCGTGTCCGGCTCCAGCAGGCTGGCCAGGTCGCTGTTGCGGGCGGCGGGCGCTGCCCCCCGCCACCAGATCCAGCGGGCGGCCAGGTCGGCGGGAAGACGGGCCTGGGCCTCGCGCACCAGCCGGGTCTGGAAGGGACTGTCGCCGGTCAGCGCCGTAGGCACGGGGTCGAGGGTCGCCACCACGAACACCCGGGGCCGCGACTGGGGCAGGAAGCGGGCGGCGTCGATCTCCAGGGCGCCGAAGCGATAGCCCTGGTCCGACAGGGCCGCGCACAGGGCGGTGAAGTCGCCGCCGGAGGTCAGCAGACCGCAGACGTTCTCGATGACGATGGTGCGCGGCGCCCGGCCTTCCGAGGCGAGCGCCTCCATCAGCCGCCAGAACCCGAAGAAGGCCGACGATCGCCCGCCGGTCAGGCCCGCCCGCGCGCCCGCCAGGCTGAAGTCCTGGCAAGGCGACGAGGCCCAGGCGAGGTCGGCGCGGCCGGGAAGGTCGGCCGCCTCCAGCTTCCAGACGTCCCCCTGGTGGAAATGGTCGACGGCATCGGCGAAGTTGGCGCGGTAGGTGGCGGATTTGACTGGATCGAAGTCGTTGGCGAAGGCGCAGGTCCAGGCCTCGCCCAGCCCCAGGCGGGCCATGCCGCCGCCGGCGAAGAATTCATAGAATTGGCGAGGGGCGTTCCGACTCATCGCCGATGAGTCTAGCCTGCTTCAGCCCCTGGGAAAGGATCGCCGCCATGCGTTCATTCGTCCTCGCCGCCTCCGCGCTGCTGGTCTTTGCCGCCTGCACGCCGCAGGCCCCCGACGGGGCCGCCGCCCCGCCCCCGGCCGATGCGCCGGCGACCCCGCCGCCCGCCACCTCGACCCCGCTTCCGGAGGAGTTCGCCGGCGGCATGGACGCGCGCGGCACCGAGCCCTTCTGGGGCCTGCAGATCCGCGACACCCAGATCACCTTGCAGCGTCCCGACCATCCCGCGGCGGTGGGCAAGAACGCCGGCATGACGGTGCAGAACGGCAAGGCCACCTGGGAAACCCAGGCCGGGGCCGACCGGCTGGCCGTGACCCTCAGCTCCGAGGCCTGTTCCGACGGCATGTCGGACCTGAAGTACGACTACGCCGCCGTGGTGGTCATTGGGTCAGAGACGCTGAAGGGCTGCGCCGGTCACGCCGGCGCCATGCCGAGGGAAGGCGGCTAGCCCTCGCCCAGCGCCATGGTGGCGATCTGGGATTCGCCGACCTCGACGGTCTCGCGCCCCGTGGGCAGCGCCATTCCGATCAGGACGGCGGCGAAGGTCGCCGCGATGAAGAAGACTTTCAGCGCCATGTCTGGGTCCTCCCGAACCCCAGTGGATGTCACGCGTACAGCCTAGCTTGTGGCGGTTAACGCATCGAGAAAACCCGCCGCCGTTTCGCTGGTTCCCCTAGCAGATCGTGACCTGACCTTGCGGCGCCCTTGACCGGGCGGGTCCTGCGGGCGCCCAATTCGTCCCAACGAACAGAGACACAGGGAGACCGTCATGGAGCGCGCCTGGGACTTGGTGATCCGCAACGGCCGCGTGGTCGACGGCTCGGGCGGCGAGCCCTTTGCGGCCGACGTGGCGATCAAGGACGGCCTGATCGCGCAGGTGGGCGAGGTCCGGGGCCGGGGCGCCGAGGAGATGGACGCCGGCGGCAAGCTGGTGACCCCCGGCTTCGTCGACATCCACACCCACTATGACGGCCAGGCCACCTGGGACAGCCACATGCAGCCCTCGGCCTGGCATGGCGTCACCACCGTGGTGATGGGCAATTGCGGGGTCGGCTTCGCCCCCTGCAAGCCTGTGGACCAGGACCGGCTGATCCGGCTGATGGAGGGGGTCGAGGACATCCCCTTCCCGGTGCTGACGGAGGGCCTGCCCTGGACCTGGGAGAGCTATCCCGACTATCTCGACAGCCTGGCGGGGCGGCGCTTCGACGTCGATATCGGCAGCCAACTGCCCCACGCGGCCCTGCGGGTCTATGTGATGGGTGAGCGCGGGGCCAACCGCGAGGACGCCACCGACGCCGATATCGCGGCCATGGCGGCCCTGGCCCAGACGGCGGTGGAGGCCGGCGCGCTCGGCTTCTCCACCTCGCGGACCCTGAACCACCGGACCAGCGACGGCCAGCCGACCCCGACGCTCACAGCCTCGGAGGCGGAGCTGACCGGCATCGCCATGGGCCTGGCCGCGGCGGGCAAGGGCGCCCTGCAGTTCGTCTCCGACTTCAACGATCCTGCGCAGGAGTTCGCGATGCTGCGGCGGATCGTCGAGCGCTCCGGACGGCCGCTATCCTTTTCCCTGGTGCAGAACCCGCGCCAACCCCGGCAGTACGAATTCCTGTTGGACCAGCTGCGCGAGGCCAATGCGGCTGGCCTTCAGATACGGGCCCAGGTGGCGGGGCGCCCGGTGGGCATCCTGTTTGGGCTGGAACTGACCCTCAACCCATTCACCAGCCGGCCCAGCTACCAGGCCATCGCCAAGCAGCCCCTGGCCGAGCGGGTCGCCAAGCTCAGCGACCCGGCCTTCCGCGCCCAGCTGTTGGCCGAGGGCGCCGCCGCCGACCCCGCCTTCGCCGCCAACATGACCCACAACTGGGGGATCATGTTCCTGATGGGGGACGACCCCGACTACGAGCAGACGCCGGACCGCACCATCGCGGCCATGGCCGCGGCGCAAGGCGTGGCGCCGGAAGAGCTGGCGCTGGATCACATGCTGTCGAACGGCGGCCGGGGCATGCTTTACCTGCCCTTCCTCAACTATGCCGACGGCTCCCTGGACCCCAGCTTCGAGATGCTGATCCATCCCGACACCGTGCCGGGCCTCTCGGACGGCGGGGCCCATGTGGGGATGATCTGCGACGGCAGCTTCCCCACCTCCAACCTCACCCACTGGACCCGGGACCGCACGCGCGGGCCGAAGCTGTCGCTGCCGG
>NZ_JANPJP010000061.1:0-28905 GCF_031425575.1 Phenylobacterium sp. | reverse complement strand
GCGGTGATCAACAGCCAGGGCATCATGCAGTCGCCGGTGGTGCGCGAGCACGCCGGCATCGCCGAGGATCAGGTGATCCTGAAGTCCGTCGCGCTGGGCTGGCCCGATGACGACTTCCCCGCCAATGCGGTGGTGTCGGAGCGCAAGGCCGTCGAAGAGGCCACCGTCTTCGTGGGCTTCAACGACTAGGAGCGGGTGCGCAGGCCGCCGCGACCGGATAGAGAACCGGGATGTTGCGGATTTCGGAACTCAAGCTGCCCCTCGACCATGAGGCCGGCGCCCTGCCGGCGGCGATCGCCGCGCGACTCGGCGTGCCGCAGGGCGAGATCCTGCGCTGGTCGGTGTGGAAGCGGGCCCACGACGCGCGCAAGAAGGCGGCGATCCTCAAGGTCTATATCGTCGACGTCGAGCTGAGGGACGAGGCCGCCGTGGCGGCGCGGCTGGCGGGCGACCCGCACCTGCGGCCGACCCCGGATACCTCCTACAGGCTTGTGGCCAAGGCGCCGGAGGGCGCGGTGCGGCCCGTGGTGATCGGCGCGGGGCCGTGCGGCCTGTTCGCCGGGCTGATTCTGGCGGAGATGGGATTCTGTCCCATCATCCTGGATCGCGGCAAGGCCGTCCGTGAGCGGACGAAAGACACCTGGGGTCTGTGGCGGCGCGGCGAGCTGGACCCCGAGTCCAATGTCCAGTTCGGCGAGGGCGGGGCCGGCACCTTCTCCGACGGCAAGCTCTATAGCCAGGTCAAGGACTCGCGCTTCCTGGGCCGCAAGGTGCTGACCGAGTTCGTGGAGGCCGGGGCGCCCCCGGAGATCCTCACCGAGGCCCACCCCCACATCGGCACCTTCCGCCTGGTGACCATGGTGGAGGCCATGCGCGCCAAGATCGAGGCCCTGGGCGGAGAGTACCGGTTCGGCCATCAGGTCACCGACGTGGAGATCGAGCCGGGGCCTGGGGGCGCACGGCGTTTAAGGGGCCTGCACCTGAAGGGCGGGGCGTTCGTCGCCGCCGAGCATGTTGTGCTGGCGGTCGGCCACTCGTCCCGCGACACCTTCACCATGCTGCACGACCGCGGCGTTCACATCGAGGCCAAGCCGTTCTCCATCGGTTTCCGCATCGAGCATCCGCAGTCCTGGATCGACAAGGCGCTGTTCGGGCCCTGCGCCGGCCACCCGGACCTGGGCGCGGCGTCCTATTCGTTGTCTCATCACTGCACGAACGGCCGCACGGTCTACAGCTTCTGCATGTGCCCGGGGGGGACGGTGGTGGCGGCGACCTCGGAGCCCGGCCGCGTGGTCACCAACGGCATGAGCCAGTATTCGCGCAACGAGCGGAACGCCAATTCCGGGTTCGTGGTGGGGATCGACCCTTCGGACTACGGGAGCGACCATCCCCTGGCCGGCATCGCCCTGCAAGGGACGCTGGAGAGCGCGGCCTTCGCGGCCGGCGGCGGCGGCTATCACGCCCCGGGGCAGACGGTGGGGGACTTCCTGGCGGGGCGGGGCTCTACCGCCCTGGGGAGCGTGGTTCCCTCCTACAAGCCCGGCGTGCGGCCCACCGATCTCGCGGCCCTGATGCCCGACTATGTGGTGGAGGCGATGCGCGAGGCCCTGCCGGTCTTCGGCCGCAGGATCCCGCGCTATGACGATCCCGAAGCTGTGCTGACCGGGGTGGAGACCCGTACTTCCTCGCCGATCCGCATCACCCGGGGCGCCGATTTCCAGAGCCTGAACCTGGCGGGACTGTTCCCGGCGGGCGAGGGGGCGGGCTACGCCGGCGGCATCCTTTCGGCGGCCATCGACGGCATCAAGGTGGCCGAGGCGGTGGCCCGCGCGATGGTGGGGGAGGCCGTGGCCTAGCCACACCCCGCTCATCCCGGCGAAGGCCGGGACCTAGACTCATCCAGAGCCGTCCGAGGTGACCCACCGTTCGTGTGGTTCGTGTGGTTCGTGGACAATCTGATCGGTCTTGGCGGTGTCACGGCTGGAAGGCTTGGAACCACGAACCACACGAACCACACGAACCACACGAACGGCGGGTCCTGACCGGAGGCCAGAGGTGGATCTGGGTCCCGGACTTGGCTGCTTCGCGCCGCCCTTCGGGTCGCCGGGATGAGCGTGTTAGGAACCCTAACCCAGCAGGAAATCGCCCGGCGGCGCGGCAGCATGGCTCGTCGACACCACCACGTCAGGCTGTTCGGCTGGGGCAGGAGGGAGCGCGCCACGGCCCAGGAGGTGGCCCGCCAGCCCCGCCGCGCCCGTCCCGGCCACCGTCAGGAAGCCGTCGCCCTGGTTGTCGCCATCGACGTCGATCTCGACGCGGAAGCCGGGGAGGGGCGGCGTTAGATGGCCGGGGAAGTTGAAGCCCCGCAGGCCGCTCAGCACGTCGTCCTGGATCGTGGCGCTGATCACATTGACCACCTGACCATTGGCGCCCACCAGCCGGTCGCTGGCGGTGAAGTCGAGGATGACGCCGAAATCGTGCTGCTGCGGCGGTGTCTCGGGCGCCTTGGCGACCTCGAGGACGAAGGTGTCGTCCCCCGTGCCGCCGATGGCCACAACCTGGGCGCCGAGGTGGATCTGGTCGTTTCCGTCGCCGCCTTCCAGCAGGTCGGCCTGGCCCGGGCCCGCGCCGCCGCCCGACAGGGTGTCGTCCCCGGCGCCGCCCACCAGGCGGTCAGACCCGCCACCGCCGCTCAGGCTGTCGTCGCCGGCGCCGCCCATGATCACGTTGGCGCCCTCGGCGTCCTGGAGGAGGTCCGCCTGGGCTTGGGCCGCCAGGACCGGGGGCTCGGCCGCCGGGCCGCCCACGCCGGTGGGGGCCGGCTTGATCTCGCCAGTGGGCGCCCGGGCCCCCGGGGCCTCCTCGGCGACGGCGAGCGTCGCGCGGTCCCCAGGCGCGGTGTCGTCGGCGGGGGCGGCCAGGCGTTCGAAGCGCTGGTGGTCCTCGGCGGCGGCCGGCGCGGCCAGGACGGCGGTGGCGAAGGCGGCCAGAGCCGCGGCGCCGGTGTCATGGGCTGCGGACTCGGGCGTCTCTTGGGCCTGTGCGGTCATCTCGAAGAAGGCGGCGGCCACCACCAGGGCGATGACGCTCTGGGCCTGGCGGGCGGCCATGGGCACCACCACCTCGCCCTGACCGTCGCGCCAGTCGGCGCCCAGCAGGCGGTCGACGGCGGTCCATAGGGTGTCGTCCTCCTCCACCACGTCGGCGGCGGCGTCATGGATGACGAACTGGCCGTTGATGCGGGCGACGTGGACCAGGACTTCGTCGAATTCGTCGGTGATCACACACCAGGGGTCACCGGCGTCGGTGGCGCCATAGACCACGCGCACGTGGATGCCGTCCGCCGCCAGCCGGTCGGCCAGCTCCGACAGCCGCGCGCGCTCACCGGCGGACCAGCCGCCGGTCTCGGCGCGGGGCGTGAAGGGGACGATGTTGCTCATCGGGGCGGGGCTGTCCTTCAGGTTCCGAAGGCGCGCTGGGCGTCGGGGAAGATCTGCGCGGCGTCCCCGAACAGCAGCCGGTTCAGCTCAGGCTCGTAATAGGCGAGCAGGGTGCGGGCGAAGTGGGCGGGATCCAGGCCGACGGCCAGGGCCCAGGCCCCCTGCATCTCGATGGGAACTCGGCCAAGGCCGCTCTCCACCTGCGAAACGAAGGTGTAGTAGCGCATGCCCACCCGCTCGGCCAACTCGGCCTGGGTCAGGCCCGCGGCCTCGCGCCCGGCCTTCAGCCAGCGTCCCGCCGCCTGCCGCAGGCTCTTGGTGGCGGCGGCGCGGATGGGATCAACCGCGGGTCTGGGCATTGGATCTCAACTCCTGAGCTACGCCATCTTGCGGCCACAATCGGACCGATATACAGTTCTTACGCAACACATTCTTACACGACGCATAACGCCTCGTCGCCGACCATAGACATCACCCGCGCCTTCGTCCTCATCTTTCGGATATCCCATGTCGCTTCGTCACCTCCTGCTCGCCGCGGCCTCCCCCCTGTGCCTGGTCGCCGCGCCCGCCTGGGCCGAGACCGCAATCTCCACGGCGGTGACCACGCCGTTGGCCACGGCGACGGCGGCCAGCGGCGCGCGGGACGACGTGAAGGTCACCTCGGCGGGGTCCATCAAGGTCACCAGCGGCGCGGCCCTGACCCTGAACAGCAACAACAACGTCACCCACGAGGGGACCCTCTCGATCTCGGACGCCAGCAACGCCACCGGCCTGGCGATCGTCGGCGGCAATACCGGGGCGGTGAAGCTGTCGGGCTCCATCACCGTCGACGAGACCGCCGAGATCAAAGACACCGACACCGACGGCGACAATGATGGGCCGTTCGCCGTCGGCTCCAACCGGGTCGGCGTGCGGGTCACCGGGCCCGGCACCTTCCATGGCTCCATCACCCAGACTGCGGGCGCGATCACCGTGGAGGGCAACGATTCAGCCGGCGTCGCGCTGGAGAGCGCCATCGACGGATCCCTGCAGACCGCGGGGATCCTCTCGGTGATTGGCGACCGTTCCTATGGGCTGCACGCCCTGGGCACGGTCGGTGGCGACGTGGTGGTGACCGGGAGCGTCACCACCCAAGGCAAGGACTCCGTGGGCGTGGCCCTGGAGGACAATGTCGGCGGCAAGCTCTCCATCAACGCCGCGGTTGGAGCCTCGGGCTTCCGGTCCACGACGCGGGGGACCGACGCGGTGGTGGCCAAGCTGGACGCCGACGACCTGCTGATCGGCGGGCCGGCGGTGCGGGTGCGCGGCGACCTGTTCGGCGGGATGCTGATCGGGTCATCCGGCTCGGCCAGCGCCTATGGCTCAGCGCCCGGCGTGCTGATCGGCTCGGACACGCGCAATGTCCGGCTCGGCGTGCTGGGGACCGGCGCGGACGCGTTCGGCTTCATGAACAAGGGCACAGTGCAGGGCGCGGGCGTCTATGACGGGATCAACGCGGTGGGCTTGAAGTTCGGTGGCCTGGGGCGGACGGTGACCGTGGACGGCGGGGTCTGGAACTCCGGTTCGATCCTGGCCACCGGGGTGAAGGCCAGCGCCTCGGCCTTCTGGATGGGGGCCGGCGCCCAGAGCGCCAACCTCACCAACGCCGGGGTGATCAAGGCCACCACCGTGGCCAAGGACGCCAACGACATCGCGGCGATCCGCGTCGACGCCGGGGCCTCGCTGCCCTACCTGGCCAACAGCGGCTCCATCAACGCCCTCGTCAATGGCTCAAAGGCCTCGGCCACCGCCGTGCTGGACGCCTCGGGGTCGCTGCGCAACATAGAGAACATCCATTCGGTGGTCGCCACGGTGACCGCCACCGACACCACCCTCCCGGTGACCGGTCGCGCCATCGCCTTCGACCTGGGGGCCAATATCGCCGGCGTGGTGCTGCGCCAGTACGCCAACAGCGACACCGCCATCACGCCGACCATCGCCGGCGACGTGCTGTTCGGCTCGGGCGCGGGGCGGCTGGAGCTGCTGGCGGGCGTGCTGAAGGGGGCGGTGGCCTTCGGTTCGGGCGCCGACAGCCTGGTGATCAATGGCGGCGCCAAGCTGACCGGGGCGCTCACCGACGCTGGCGGTGGGCTCACCATCGACATCGTCAAGGGCCGGCTGACCGACACCAGCACGGCGGCGGTCAACCTCACCAGCCTGAACCTGGGCGCGGCCGGCGAGCTGGTGTTCACCGCCGATCCCAAGGCCGCCAAGTCCACCCTGTTCAACGTCTCGGGCGCCGCGACGCTCGCCACCGGCTCCAAGATCGGCCTGACCTTCGCCTCCAAGCTGGAGGCGCCGGCCAGCTTCACCCTGATCAAGGCGGCCTCGCTCACCACCGGGACCCTGGACCAGAGTCTGCTGGGCGACACGCCCTTCCTTTACAAGGCCACCCTGCGGGTGGACGCGCCCACCACCAGCCTAGTGGCCGAGGTGCGCCGCCGCACCGCCGCCGAGGCGGGCATGACCGCCTCGGAAAGCGCGGCCTATGACGCGGTGTTCGCCGCCTTCGACAAGGACACCGCCGTCCGCGACGCCCTGCTTTCCAAGACTACGCAGGCCGGCTTCCAGAAGCTTTACGACCAGTTCCTGCCCGACCACTCGGGGGGGCTTTTCGAGACCCTGGCGGCGGCCTCCGACGTCGCGGGCCGAGGCCCCGACGCCGACGCCTCCATGAGCGACGCGGGCGGGGGCTTGAGAGCCTGGACCCAGGAGATCGCGGTGATGATCAAGCGCGACGTGGACCGCTCCACCGCCTACGACGCCGGCGGTTTCGGGATCGCGGCCGGGATCGAGGCCCCCGACACCGTGCTCGGCGCCCTTGGCATGCAGACCAGCTTCCTCAATGTCGACGTGGACGAGGCCGGCGCCGTGGGCTCGGAATCGCTGTCGGGCATGGTGCTGTCGGCGGGGGTCTACTGGCGCGAGAGCCTCGGCGACCTGACCCTGGGGGCCGGGATCACCGGCGGCTACGCCGCGATGAACAGCCGGCGGGTGCTCAGCGAGTCCGGCCTCACCCGGACTGCGGAGTCCGACTGGAAGGGCGCCACGGTCGCGGCCCACGCCCACCTGAATTGGAACCTGGAGGGCGAGACCTTTTACGCCCGGCCCCAGGCCACCCTGGACTACTTCCTGCTGAAGGAGGACGACCGCACCGAGACCGGCGGCGGCGAGGCCATGAACCTGGCCCTCGACGAGCGCTCGTCCAGCCAGATCGCCGCCTTCGCCGGGGTCAGCGTCGGCGCCAGATTCGGCCTGAAGGGGGACTTCCGCTGGGGTCCTGAACTCACCGCCGGCTGGCGCCAGGTCTCCGGAGATGGGGCGGACGCCACCACGGCCCGCTTCGTCAGCGGCGGACCAGCCTTCACCATCGCCGCCCCGGAGCTCTCTGGCGGGGGTGCGGTCGTTCGTTTGGCCCTCCGCGGCCAGAGCGACTATGTCGACTTCGCGCTGGAAGGCGGCGGAGAGGTTCGCGACGACTACGAGGCCTACGACGCCCGCATCGTCGCCCGCCTGGTGTTCTAAGGCGCGCCTATGACCCACCTGGCCGGAGGACTTCTGGCGCTCGCCGCCGTCCTCGTCTGCATTGCCCGGCATACCGCCGGAAAGCCGCCGCTGTGGCGCTCCAAGCTGGCCTTCGTGGGCGCGGTGTCATGCCTGATCGCTGGCGGCGTCCTGGTGGCCCTGGACCCCGCCGCCCTAGGCGAGACCCCGGTCGTGATCGTCGCGGTCCTGTGCCTGTTCGAGGGCGGCATGGCCTTGATCAGCCTGATGGCGGCGGCCGGCGCGCGCCAGCCAAGGTGGCTCGCCTGAGCCGCCCGCAAGTTCCCCCCCGGACCCTCATCCCACACCGTGTGGGACCCGGACGCCCCCTAGCGTTCCGGGCCCTGGCTTTCGCCGGGGTGAGCGGGGGCGCTATTTCGCAAACAGCTCGCCGTTGCGCACCGCGGGGTTGGCCTCGGCCTCCCCCTTGCGGCTGAGCAGGAAGAGCGCGGTCTCGGAGCGCCAGTTCTCAAGGGCGCGCGTCGGGTCGATGGACCGTGCGGGCTTGCCGGCGTTCAGGGCCGAACAGGCCTCGATGCGCAGGTCCAGGTCGTCGCAGAGCGCGGTGAAGTCGTGCAGGGTGCAAAGGTGGATGTTGGGGGTCGACCACCAGGGCTCCGGCAGGGCCTTGGTCTCGGGCATGCGCCCCTTGACCATCAGTGACCAGCGCACGCGCCACTGGCCGAAATTGGGCAGGGACACCACCGCCCGGTCGGCGATGCGCAGCAGCTCGTTCAGCACGTGCCTGGGCTCGCGCATCTGCTGCAGGGTCTTGGACAGGATGGCGTAGTCGAAGGCCCGGGTGGGGAAGTGATCGAGGTCGCGGTCGCCGTCCCCCTGCACCACGGCCAGACCGCGCGCCAGGCAGGCCGAGACGCCCTGGCTGGAGATCTCCAGCCCCTGGCCATCGACCGCCTTTTCCCGGGTCAGCAGCTCCAGCAGTTCGCCTTCGCCGCAGCCGACGTCCAGGACCCGCGAGCCGGGGCGCACCAGGCGGAGGATCTCCTTGAAGTCCTCGCGGGTCGTCCTCACGCCAGGCCCCGCTTCTCGGCGGCCGAGGCCAGGAACCCGCGCAGGGCTGAGTCCAGGGCCGGCTCCTCCAGAAAGATGGCGTCGTGGCCCTTGTCGGTGGTGATCTCGGCGAAACTGGCGCGACAGCCGGCGGCGTTCAGGGCGCGCACGATGTCGCGGCTTTCGGCGGTGGCGTAGAGCCAGTCCGAGGAGAAGGATAGCACGCAGAAGCGCACACTTCGGGCCCGCAGGAAGGCGTTGGCCAGCACCCCGCCGTGGCTGGCCGCCAGGTCGAAATAGTCCAGCGCCCGGGTGATGTAGAGATAGGAGTTGGCGTCGAAGCGGTCGACGAAGCTGGCCCCCTGGTGGCGCAGATAGCTCTCCACCTGGAAGTCGGCGTCGAAGCCCCAGGACAGGCCGTCCCGCTGCAGCTCGCGGCCGAACTTCCGCTGCAGGGCGGTCTCCGAGAGGTAGGTGATGTGGGCGGCCATGCGCGCCACGGCCAGGCCCTTCTCCGGGCGCACGCCCTCGAGTTCATAGGCGCCGCCGCGCCAGTCGGGGTCAGCCATGATCGCCTGCCGGCCCACCTCGTGGAAGGCGATGTTCTGGGCCGAGTGGCGGGCGGCGGCGGCGACCACGATGGCCGAGAACAGTCGCTCGGGATAGTCGGCCGCCCATTGCAGGACCTGCATGCCGCCCATGGAGGTGCCCACGACGGAGAACAGGGTTTCGATCCCGAAGGACTCCACCAGCATGGCCTGGGCGCGGACCATGTCGGCGATGGTGATCATCGGGAAGGCCAGGCCGTAGGGCTTGCCGGTCCTGGGATCCAGGGAGGCGGGCCCGGTGGAGCCCATGCAACCGCCGATGACATTGGGGCAGATGATGAAGTGGCGCTCGGGATCCAGGGGCAGTCCGGGCCCCACCACGGTCGTCCACCAGCCGGGCTTGCCGGTCACTGGATGGGTGGAGGCCACGTACTGGTCGCCGGTCAGGGCGTGGCAGATCAGCACGGCGTTGGACTTGTCGGCGTTCAGGGTCCCGTAGGTGCGGTAGGCCATCTCCAGGGGGGCCAGGACCGCGCCGGAATCCAGGCGCAACGGACGGTCGGCCGGCGACCTCCAGGTCCCGCCGTCGGTGGGGGTGGCGAGGGTGGCGTGGCCGACGTCGCTCATGGCCCGCTTGGACCGCCAACCTCTTTCGCTGTCAACCGCTTCGCGTCGGCGGCGAGGCCCGCTATGAACCGAGGTGACTCCCACGCATGGGTGGGGCGACGGAGAGACCATGGACCGGCTGATCCTCCTGCGGCACGGCGAGGCCGAGCGCGACGCCCCCAGCGGCGACGATTTCGACCGTCGGCTGGCGACGCGCGGGATCGCGGCGTCCACCGCCATGGCCGCGACCCTGGCCGACCTGGGCTTCTGTCCCGACGTAGTGCTGGTCTCGGCCGCCGCCCGGACGCGGGACACCTGGGAGGCGGTCTGCAAGGCCTTCCCAAGGGCGCAGGTGCGTTTCGAGGACAGCCTTTACCTGGCCGAGCCGGACCGCGTCCGGTCGCTGGCCAAGGCGGCCGGCGCAGCCTGCGGCACGGTGATGGTGGTGGGGCACAATCCGGGCCTGCAGGACCTCACCGTCCAGATGCTGAGGGACGGCGGGGCGCCCCCGGCCCTGATCGCCAAGGCGCAGAACGGTTTCCCCACGGCGGCGGCGGCGGTCTTCCTCTTCGACCACGCCGGACGCCCGTCTTATGACGGCCTGTTTTTCCCACGGCGGTGAGCGATGACCCGCATCTACAAGATCCTCTCCCGCGCCGAGTGGGCGGCGGCCGAGAGCGCCGGAAGCTTCCTGGGCTCTGCGGTCGATCTGGCCGACGGCTTCATCCATTTCTCCACGGCCGCCCAGGCCGGCGAGACCGCGCGGCGCTACTTCAAGGACCTGACCGGCCTGGTGGTGCTCGAGGTGGAGGGCGACGACCTGGGGCCGGCGCTGCGGTGGGAGCCGTCGCGGGGCGGGGATTTGTTTCCGCACCTTTATAACGTGCTGACCCCCGCCCAGGTGCGGTCGGTGACGGATGCGCCCCTGGGGCCCGACGGCGTGCCGATCCTGGGAGACCTCGCGTGATCCACGACCTGGCCGCCCGCGCCCTGCATGTGCTGGATCCCGAAGACGCCCACGGCGTCACGATCAAGGGCCTGGCCATGGGCCTGGGTCCCCGCGCGGGCCGCGATGACCCCATCCTGGCGACGACGGTGGCGGGGCTGTCCCTGCCCAACTGCGTCGGCCTTGCGCCCGGCTTCGACAAGAACGCCCAGGTCTTCGGCCCCATGCTGGCGGCGGGCTTCGGCTTCGTGGAGTGCGGCACGGTCACGCCGCTCGCCCAGGCGGGCAACCCGCGTCCGCGCCTGTTCCGGCTGACGGAGGACCAGGCGGTGATCAACCGCATGGGCTTCAACAACGAGGGCCTCGAGCCCTTCGCGGCCCGGCTGGCGCGGCGGGGTCCCGGGGTGATCGGGGCCAATATCGGCGCCAACAAGGACGCACAGGACCGCATCGGCGACTATGTGACCGGCCTGGCGCGCCTGTGGGGCCTGGCCTCCTATTTCACCATCAACATCTCCTCGCCCAATACGCCGGGCCTGCGCGCCCTGCAGACCAAGGCGGCCTTGGAGGAACTGCTGGGGCGGCTGGCCGAAACCCGCGACCGGCTGCCGGCGGAGGGCCGCGTCCCCATGTTCCTGAAGGTCGCGCCCGACCTGGAGGCCGGCGAGGTCGAGGCGATCGTGGAGACGGTGATCGCCAATGGGCTGGCGGGCGTCATCGTCTCCAACACCACCATCGGCCGCCCGGACCTGCGCTCGCCTCATGCCGGCGAGACCGGCGGGCTATCGGGCGCGCCGCTCAAGGCCCTGGCCCAGCAGATGATGGGGGAGTTCCACGCCGCCGCCGCGGGCCGCCTCGTCCTGATCGGCGCGGGGGGTATCGCCTCGGGCGCCGACGCCTATGCCCGCATCCGGGCCGGCGCCGCCGCGGTGCAGCTCTATTCGGCCCTGGTGTTCGGCGGGCCGGGGCTGGTTCAGCGGATCAAGGCCGACCTGGCCCGTCGCCTGCGGGCCGACGGCTTCGCCAGTGTGGCCGCCGCCGTGGGCGCAGACGGCCAGATTCGCGCATGAGGCGAACAGACGTCGCGTTGCCGAAAGCCCCACGGTGAAGTAGGGGGAAGGTTCATGGCGGACGCCCCTCAGCCTCAGGCGCCCCCGAGGCGAACCAGACGGCGGTTCTTCTGGCCGGGCGGCCTCTCCGCGCGTCTGCTGATCCTCACCGTGCTGTTCGTGGCCACCGCCGGGGCCCTGGCCCTGCCGCTGGCCCTGGCTTCCTTCGAAGAGCAGTGGCTGCTGGACCGGGTCCGCGCCGCCGAACTGGCCACTATCGCCCCCGACGTCGCCCCCGACCGGGTGGTGAGCGAGGCGCTGGCCGCCCAGCTGCTGGAGGGCGCCGGAGTGCAGCGGGTGGCGATCCAGACCGAGGGCATGCGCCGCCTGGTGCTGCAGGGGCCCAAGCTGGAGCGGGCGCCCTATCTCGTGGACCTGCGCGACCAGGCCCCGATCTCCTGGCTGGCGGCGCCCTTCCAGACGCTGCTGGGGGGCGGTGAGGGCCGCATGGTCCGGGTGATCGCCGAACCGCGCATCCGTAAGGCCGACTTCATCGAGATCGTCGCCCCCGACGCCGTGCTGAAGCGCGAGCTGACCCGCTATCTCTGGCAGCTGCTGCTGATCATGGCCTTCGTGGCCACGATGGCCGGTATCCTGGTCTATCTGTCCCTGGCCTTCTTCCTGGTGCGTCCGATGCAGCGCATCACCAACGCCATGGAGCGGTTCCGCGCGGACCCAGACGATCCGGCCTCGCACCTCGATCCGTCCGGGCGCCGCGACGAGATCGGCCGCGCCGAGGTGGAGCTGGACCTGATGCAGGCCGACCTGCGGGTGGCGCTCAACTCCCGCGCCCGCCTGGCGGCCTTGGGGGAGGCGGTGGCCAAGATCAACCACGACCTGCGCAACATGCTCACCAGCGCCCAGATCGCCTCTGAGCGGCTGGCGGCGTCCCGCGATCCCAAGGTGGCCCAGGCCCTGCCGCGCCTGGAGCGCGCCCTGGACCGCGCCGTGAAGCTGGCCACCGACGTCCTGGTCTATGGCAAGACCCAGGAGGCGGCGCCCGACATCGGCGCCCTGCTGTTCGCCCCGGCCCTGGAGATGGCGGCGGAGGAGGCGCGTCTGTCTAACGACGGCGTGCGCCTGGAAACGGAGATCGATCCCGCCGACCAGGTCATCGCCGATCCCGACCAGCTGCACCGCATCGTCGCCAACCTGCTACGCAACGCCCGCGAGGCCATCGAGGCGCAGGACGGCCGCGCCTCGCCCGGCGTGGTCACCGTCTCCCTGAGCCAGGCCGAGGGCGCGACCCTCATCCGCTTCTCCGACAATGGTCCAGGCGTGTCCAAGCGCGCCCAGGAAAAGATCTTCCAGCCCTTCGCCGGATCAAGCCGGCCCGGTGGGGCGGGGCTAGGCCTGGCCATCGCCCGCGAGCTGGCCCAGGGGCACGGCGGGGACCTGATCCTCGCCGAGACCGGGGACGTGGGCTCGGTGTTCGAGCTGCGCCTGCCTGGCGCGCCTCCTCAGCTGAAGACCAAGCGGGTGAGGGTGAAGGGGTCCTGATCCGCTCCTCCCGGCGGCGGCCGGGACCCAGATTCACTTCCACCCACCGAGCTCGATCATCGTTCGTGTGGTTCGTGTGGTTCGTGGACAATCTTGATCAGCCGCGCGGCGTCGCGGTCCGAAGAATTGGAACCACGAACCACACGAACAGGGGTCCTGATCGACGCTCCAGGATGATCTGCGTCCCGGCTTCGCCGGGAGAAGAGTTGGTGAGCTGCGAGCGCTGACTACGGCGCCTTCGCCACGCCCTCGCGTCTCGGGTCGGCAGCGCCCATCAGGCCCGTGGGCGTCATGACGATGGCGTGCAGGCCGGAGTCTTCGCCCCCGCCGGGTCTCAGGGTGACGCCCTTGGCGGCCAGGGCCTCCACCACGCCGGCCGGGAACTTGGCCGGTTCGGCGGCATAGGTGTCGCCGCGCGCGATCAGGTTGGGCAGGGCGATGGCCTGGTCGATGGGCAGCTTCCAGTCGAGGAAGGCCACCAGGGCTTTCAGGTTATAGGCCAGGATCGCCGAGCCGCCAGGGGACCCCACGGCGGCGACGAACCGGCCGTCCTTGTCCAGGACCACGGCCGGGGCCATCGAGGAGCGCGGGCGCTTGCCGCCCGCCACCGCGTTGGCCGCCGGGACCCCGTTCTTGTCCTTCGGCGCGAAGGAGAAGTCGGTCAGCTGATTGTTCAGGAAGAAGCCGTTCACCATCCGGCCGTTGCCGAAGATGCTTTCGACCGTGGTGGTCATGGAGACGGCGTTCCCCGCCGCGTCGACGATCACCAGGTGCGAGGTGCCGGCGGGCTCAAGAGTGGCGTCCGGCGCGCGGACGCCGGCGCCCCTGGGCTTGCCGGGGCCGGGCGCCGGACCGGCGGTGTCGGGCGCGATCAGGGCCGCGCGGGTGGCCGCATAGGCGGGGTCGAGCAGGCCCGCCGTGGGCACGTCCACGAAGTCCGGATCGCCCATATAGCGGTCGCGGTCGGCGTACATCAGCCGGCTGGCCTGGGAAAACAGGTACCAGCCCTGGGCGTCGTTGGGATGGGCCGCGATGTCGGTGTGTTCCAGGATAGCCAGGCCCTCCAGCACGGCGGGACCGCCGGAGGGGGCCGGGGGCGTGCAGACCACATAGATCCTGAATGGCTGGCAGGTCGCGTCAGTGACCTTGGGCTTGTAGCTCTTGAGGTCCGCCAGGGTCATGGCGCCGGGCCGGTCACCCTGCTGCAGGCGCGCGACGATGGCCTCGGCCACGGGACCCTCAAGGATCGCCTTGGGGCCCTCGGCGGCGATCTTACGGACCGTCGCGGCGTAGGCCGGGTTCCTCAGGGTGTCCCCCGCCTTCATGCGGGTTCCGTCGGGATTGGCGAAATAGGCCACGGCGTCCGGGGCGCTGGTCTGAGGGAAACGGCCGGCGATCATGCCCGCCAGGCGCGGGCTGACGGTGAAGCCCTGGTCGCCCAGCTTCTCGGCGTCGGCGAACAGAGTGTTCCAGGGCAGCTTGCCGTGCTGGGACTGCGCCAGGGACAGCATGGCGACCGCGCCGGGAACGCCGGTGGAGCGGCCGCTCATCAGGGCGGCGGCGTAGGGCAGGGGTTTGCCGGTCTCGTCCAGGAACAGGGCGTCGGTGGCGGCGGCGGGCGCGGTCTCGCGGCCGTTATAGGCGGTCACCTTGCGGGTCTTGGCGTCGTAATAGGTCAGGAAGGCGCCGCCCCCGAGGCCCGAGCTCTGCGGCTCCACCAGGCCCAGTACCGCCTGCACGGCGACCGCGGCGTCCACCGCCGAGCCGCCCCGGCGCAGCACGCCGACGCCAGCCTCCACCGCCAGCGGATTGGCGGCCGCCACCATGCCCGTTCCGACGCCAGGCGTCGGGGCGGAAGGGGGGGGTGTCAGGGAGGCGCAGGCGCTGGCCAGGCCGGCCAGCAGGACAATGCTCAGGCGCTTGAGTTGCGACACGGACGGACCACGCGGAAATGAGGGGACTGGAAATGAGAGCGGCGTCACCATAGCGACGCACGCGTGGACAACAAACGCCAAGCCATGCTCTTCGTTCGCTCATGAGCCAAAAGCCCCCAGCCGCTCCTGGAACGCGCAATCTGATCACCGATGTGCCCGGTCTGACGGTCGGCCAGGCGCAGGATGTGGCCGCCCGCACCGGGGTCACCGTCATACTGCCCGACGACCGCGCCGTGGCGGCCTGCGACGTGCGCGGCGGCGGGCCGGGCACGCGGGAGACCGACGCCCTGGCGCCGGAGAACCTGGTTGAGGCCATCGACGCCATCGTGCTGTCCGGCGGCTCGGTCTATGGCCTGGCCGCCGCCGACGGCGTGGTGAGCTGGCTGGGCGCCCGGGGCCGGGGCTATGGCCTGGTCGATCGGCCCGGCGTGCCGAAGTCGCCAGTGGTCCCGGGCGCCATTCTCTACGACGTCGCCAACGGGGGTGACCGCGCCTGGGGCGAGGATCCGCCCTATCGCCGCCTGGGCCGCGAGGCTGTCGAGAGCGCCGGGCTCGACTTCGCCCTGGGCGCCACAGGCGCTGGGACGGGCGCGATGGCCGGCGCCCTGAAGGGCGGTACGGGGTCAGCCTCGATCATCGCCGCCGACGGGATCGCCGTGGGCGCCCTGGCCTGCGTCAACAGCTTCGGCTCGGTGGTGTCCGGCGACGGGCGCACCTTCTGGGCCGCGCCCTTCGAGTTGAACGGCGAGTTCGGCGGCCTGGGCTCGGCGGGTCTCTCGGCGCGGCCCGACATCTGGGACCTGGCCAAGGCCGATCCCCAGGCCCGCATGAACACCACCATCGCCTGCGTCGCCACCGACGTGGCCCTGACGCCCGCCCAGGCCAAGCGGGTGGCGGTCATGGCCCAGGACGGTCTGGCCCGCGCCATCCGCCCCATCCACGCCCCCTTCGACGGCGACGTGGTCTTCGCGATGTCCACCGGTGTCAGGCTCCTGGAGGGCGGCGATTTCACCGTCGCCCGCATCGGGGCTCTCGCCGCCGACTGCCTGGCCCGGGCCGTGGCCCGGGCGGTCTATGAGGCGACGCCCTGGCCCGGTTCTGACGTACGCTGCTGGAAAGACCTGTAGGCGGGCTGCACGAACGCAGAGCCTGTCTTCATTTTTGCCGAGTGAATCCGCTAAGCTTAGCCGTTAAGTGACCCGCCTTTCGAGGAGACGCCCAATGGCTTGGATGAGGACGACGGCGGCGGTCAGTGTGATCGCTCTCACCGCCGGCGCGGCCAACGCGCAGCAGAAGCAGGTCGTGACCGGCCCGGTCGCCACCTATTGGATGAGCGCCCAGACCCAGTCCGGCTTCGGCGCCGGCATGGGGGCTCCGGGCGCCATGCCGTCCATGAGCCAGATGATGGGCGCCATGAGCGGCGGCGGCGCCAGCAAGAGCCTGACCCTGCAGCTTGGCTCGTCGCGCAAGCCGGCGGGCGAACCGACCGCCGAACATCTGCCGCCCCAGGCCCTGCGGGCAGGTCCGACCCTGCCCCTGCTGACGCCGCGCGCCCAGCCCGTGCAGCGCACGGAGGAGACCCCGACCTTCTCCCGCGACTTCCAGAAGCCCAAGGGCCGAATGCTGATCTTCTGGGGTTGTGGCGAGCGCGCCCGTCCCGGCCAGCCCCTGGTGATCGACTTCGCCAAGATGGCCGACGGCAAACTCCCCGCCGGGATGGAGGCCGTGAGCCGGGGCCTCAATGTCACGCCGATGCAGCCGCCGTCGCCCAGCCGCAACGCCACCTACGGTGAGTGGCCCAACGAAAAGGCCCGCACCAGCGTGCCGGGGAACGGCTCCCTGGTGGGCGAGCACCGGATCCGCGGGACCTATTCGCCGGACATCGCCTTCAGCCTGAACGGCGCCCAGGATTTCCTGGGGCCGCTGAACCTCACCACCAACGCCGTCAGCGCCAGCGGCGCCGGGCAGCTCGGCTGGGGCGCTGTCACGGGCGCCCAGGCCTATCTGGCGACGGCCATCGGCGGCGGCCAGGACGACACCATGGTGCTGTGGACCTCCAGCGAGGTGCAGGCCTCGGCCTTTTCCCTGCCTGACTATCTCAGCAATGGAGACATCAGCCGGCTGGTGGCGAGTCGCGCCCTGATGGGCCCCCAGACCACGGCCTGCACGGTGCCTCAGGAGGTGGTGAAGGCCGCGCCCCAGGCCATGGTGCAGCTGGCCGCCTATGGGAACGAGACCAACCTCTCCTATCCCGAGCGGCCGAAGGACCCCAAGGTCGCCTGGAACATCGAGTGGACTGTGAAGGTCCGCTACAAGTCCCAGACCGGCGGCCTGCTGGGGATGGAGATGCCCGGCGCCCGCCAGCAGGGCCAGCGGCCGGTCATGGTCCCTGGCGGCCAGGAGCAAGAGGAGCCGACCGCGGCGGAGGCCATCGGCGGCGCCTTGCTGCGCGGTCTGGGAGGTCGTATTCCCCGCTTCTGACCGGGCGGGAACGGCCCTCTGAGCGTGGGGGCGGACCTTTGGCGTCGCGACTGGCGATCTACCATCCGTCGGGCCAGTTCAACCTGGTCAACAACCCCTTCGGCAAGGATGTCGCCAACCTGGAGCTGTTCCGGGCGCTCGCAGCCCACGGCGGTTTCGACCAGGTCAGCTTCCTCAGCCAGGCCAATATCTCGGGCGCCGACCTGCGTAAGGGCCTGCTGGGGGACGCGCCCGGCGGGGCGGCCCTGACCACGGGCAGCTTGCTGGCCCAGGGCGTTGTGGCGCAGTCGGGGACCCTGCTGCGGGGAACGCCTGCGCTCTCGGACATCTCCTGGCTGCGGCGGCGCGCGGTCGGCGACCGGGCCTACAGCCTGATGGGCCTGGTCCACACCCTGGCGCCGCCGGCCCTGCGCGCCGACATGGCCACGGCCGTCACCTCGCCGATCCAGCCCTGGGACGCGCTGATCTGCACCTCGCTCTCGGTGCAGGACGCCCTGAACCGGATGTTCGATGAGTACTCGGGCTTCCTGGCCGAGCGCTTCGGCGGGACCAAGAACCCCAAGCCCTACCTGCCTCTGATCCCGCTGGGGGTGGACCAGCCCGCCATCCAGGCCCGGGCCGACCGGCCTGAGGTGCGCGCCCGGCTGCGTGAGGAACTGGCTATCGGCGAGGCCGACATCCTGGTCCTGTGGCTCGGCCGGCTGTCTTTCTTCGAGAAGGCCGCGCCCCAGCCCATGTTCCGCGCCATCGAGGGGGCCGCCCAGGCCAGCGGCGTGAAGGTCCACTTCGCCATGGTCGGCTGGTTCCCCAACGGCGATCAGGACCGCGTGCGCTATCAGGCCGCCGCCGACGCCTACGCCCCCTCGGTGGCGGTCCACTTCCTGGACGGCAACGACCAGGGCCGGGTGGGGTCGTTCTGGGCCGCCTCGGACATCTTCATCTCCCTGGTGGACAACATCCAGGAAACCTTCGGCATCACCCCGGTGGAGGCGATGGCCGCGGGCCTGCCCGTCGTGGTCAGCGACTGGGACGGCTATCGCTTTACGGTGCAGGACGGCGAGCAGGGCTTCCTGATCCCGACCCTGGGCGGACCGCCGGGCGGGCCCAGCGTCGGGGCCGCCGAGCGCCACATCCTGGGCCTGGACGCCTACCAGCTCTATGTGGGGGCCTTGGCCCAGCACACGGCGGTCCACGTGGGCCGCGCCGCCGAGGCCATCGCCGCCCTGATCGCCTCGTGCGACCTGCGCCGCCGCATGGGGGAGGCCGGCCGCAAGCGCGTCCGCGAGGTCTTCGACTGGCCGGTGGTGGCCCGCCAGTACGCAGGCCTGGCCGATGAATTGACCGCGATCCGCGAGGCCTCGCCCACTGACAGCACAAAGGGCCGATTCAATCCCGTTAAGGGCGACCCGAACAGCGATTTCGCGGGCTTCCCCAACCAGGTTCAGGGCCTGGAGACCCTGCTTCACGTCCGGTCTGGCGTCACGTCGGCGGACGTCGATCGCGCCATGGGGCTGGATCTGGACCGCTTCGCCAGCTCCTGGCGCTGCACGGGACCCGAATGCGCGCAGGTCCTGGAGATCCTTGGGACCGAGACCCGCTCAGTCAGGGATGTCCTGCTGGCCTTCCCCGTCGAACGGCGGCGGCTGGTTCAGATGGGCCTGATGTGGATGTGCAAGCTCGGGATGCTGGACTGGCTGTAGGCCGTCAGCCCGGAGCGGACCTCCCGGCCTAGGGGTTGATCTTGCGCGTGTAGAGCTGGCCGATCGGGGCGCCCATGAAGATGTTCATCTTGCGCTGGAAGATGTTCATGAAGGCGTCAATGGCGGGCTTGGGCATCATCAGAACGTCCTGGGAGCCCGGCTTGTCCATGGACCACAGGTAGTCGTCGAAGATCATCAGGCCGCCGACCTTCAGCACCTGGAACGCCATCACCGCGTCCATCAGCACGTCGGGCGCCTGGTGCGAACCGTCGATATAGACCAGGTCGAAATACTCGGTCTTGCCCTCGGCGATCAGCTTGGCCAGGGCCAGGTTGGAGAAGGTCTTCAGCTTGTGGATCTCGACCTTGTGCGGTGTCGTGCCCTGGGCGATCTCGATATTGCGGTCGAAGCGCTTCTCCACGTCCGACATGTCGGTCTCGATCTGGCCGCCCTTCTGGTGCTCGATCCCGCCGCCCCAAGTGTCGGCGCACCAGATCTCGATGTCGCCGCCGGCCGCGATCGAGCAGTACTCCACCATCCAGACCGTGGAGCGGCCCTCGAAGGACCCGATCTCGAGGATCTTGCGCGGCTTGTTCTTGTCGACGATCTGCCGCCAAGTCGGGAGATTGCCCGTGAACCAGTCCCTGGAGAATTCGTAGATGGGGATGGTCGGGGCGTTCGCGGTGTCGGTCATGGTGATCGCCTCTTGGGCGGACTCCGGGCCCACCTCTTGTTTCACCGTCCCGTATGTTTGCTCGCTCTGGGCGCGTCAAGTTGGCCAAGGCCACCACGCCGGCTCGAAAGGTGCGAGATCGTGGTTGAATCGCGCCCGGCGAACCGCTAGATACCCGCCCTTCGCCGAAAGGCGATGTGCGCGCCCGTAGCTCAGCTGGATAGAGCATCAGACTACGAATCTGAGGGTCGGACGTTCGAATCGTTCCGGGCGCGCCAATTTCTTCTCTTAGGTCAGCGACTCAGCGACGGCGGCCTCGTAGGCCGACTGCAGCTTGGCGAAGACCGACTCCCTGGGCGCCGGCGCCCCCAGGTGGAGGTGGCGCAGTTCCTCCATGAAGTCCGACCATAGCTGGGGACCTCCGTCCTCGAGGATCTGGGCGCGGACCGAGAGCTCCCTGGAGGCCGGCGTATGGCGCAGGCCCCAGCCGCCCATGTGGGCCAGCAGGGGCACCAGGGCGATTGAGGCCTCGGTCAGGCTGTAGATGACCTTCTGCCTGTGGCTGGGATCGTCCCGGCGGGACACCAGGCCGGCCTTCTCCAGGCGCGCCAGGCGGTTGGCCAGGATGTTGGAGGCGATGCCCTCTTCGGACCGGGTCAGCAACTCGCGGAAGTGACGGCGGTCGCCGAACATCAGGTCGCGGATGACAATCAGGCTCCAGCGATCCCCCAGGGTCTCGAGAGTCAGATTGATCGGGCAGCCAGAGCGTGAGGCGTTCATGCGCCCTCCAAAACCAATTGCAATATAAAATCAGTCGACCTAGCCTGCAACCGATTGCATAACGAAATCAGACCGGTGCGAGCGCGAAGAGGAGGCAGGATGGCCAAGCTGGTGTTCGGAATGAACCAGTCCCTGGACGGCTACGTGGACCACATGGCGTTCGGGCCGAGCCCAACCCTCTTCCGCCACTTCATTAAGGAGGCGCAGGGGCAGGCGGGCAGCCTGTACGGCCGCCACCTTTACGAGATCATGAGCTACTGGGACGACGATCATCCGGAATGGGATGACGATAGACGCGCCTTCGCCGTGGCCTGGCGCCGCCAGCCGAAGTGGGTTGTCTCGCGAACCTTGAAGTCGGTCGGTCCCAACGCCACCCTGGTCGGCGAGGATCTCGGAGGCGCGATCCGGACACTGAAGGCCGAGCGCGAGGGGGAGATCGAGGTCGCTGGTCCTGAACTGGCGCGCAGCCTGACCGAACTTGGCCTCATCGATGAGTATCGAATCTATCTGCACCCCGTCGTGCTGGGGCGCGGCACGCCCTACTTCGCCGGCCCCAGGCCACCGCTGCGTTTGGTGACCCATGATCGGATCGGGGAGGATGTGATCCGGTTGACCTATGTTCCCGCCTAGGCTTGGCCCTGCGACGCTATGACGGCGCCGCCCGCTGTTCCGCGGGTTCGCACGTTGCGGCCGAAGGCGCGGCGGGCGTCGGGTCGAGAGCCTCCATGAGGGCCTCGTAGAGACGTTCGAAACTGATCGGCTTGGCGACGTAGTCGTCCATGCCGGCGGCGCGATAGTCGGCGACCTGGTGCATCATGACATTGGCGGTCAGGGCGACAATCGGGATTCGGCCGCGCCCGGTCTCCCGCTCGCGGCGACGGATCTGGCGCACCGCCTCCACGCCGCCAATGCCCGGCATCTGGATATCCATCAGGACCACGTCGAAGCTCTCGCCCTCCCAGGCCGTGACGGCCTCCTCGCCGCTGGCCACCTGGATCAACTCCGCCCCAAGGGGCTCAAGCAGCGCCTGAAGCACCAACCGATTGGTGGGGTTGTCCTCGGCCGCCAGGATGCGCACCGCCGCCTGGAGCTCCTGCGGCTCGTCCGCCAACCCGGATGCGCTGAAGGTGGGGGGGCCAAGCATGGCGATCGGCAGCCGGAGCGAGAAACTGGTCCCTCGGCCCGGTTCGCTCTCCAGGGACAGGTCGCCGCCCATGAGGCCCACGAGATCCCGGCTGATCGCCAGGCCAAGGCCCGTACCCCCGAACCGGCGCGTGACCGAGGCGTCGGCCTGCGAGAACTTGGTGAACAGCTCCGCCTGCCGCTCGGCGGGAATTCCGATGCCCGAGTCTGTGATGCTGATGGCGACGCCATCGGCCACTCTGGCCACCTGCACCACCACGCCTCCGCGCTGGGTGAATTTCACCGCGTTGGACATCAGGTTTCCCATCACCTGCCGCAGCCGCAGCGCATCGCCCTTCCACACCCCCTCCGCGGCCGGATCGAAGAACAGTCTGAACTCCAGATCCTTCTGCATGGCCAGCAATTCGAAGGGCTTGCAGGCCGCCTCGATGGCCTCCCGGAGGTCGAAGTCGACGTCCTCAAGGGTCATCTTCCCCGCCTCGATCTTCGAGAAATCGAGCACGTCGTTGAGTGTCGCCATCAGGGTTTCGCCTGACCGGCGGATGATTTCCAGATGGGCCCGGTTTTCCGCCGAAAGCTCGCCGCGGCCCATGACCTGGGCCATGCCTAGGATGCCGTTCAGCGGCGTGCGGATCTCGTGGCTGACATTGGCCAGGAATGCGCTCTTGGCGGTGTTCGCGGCGTCCGCCAGCGTCCGGGCGCGCAGCATTTCTTGCTCGGCGAGCTTGCGCTCGGTGATGTTCTGCAGAGCGCCGACCAGGCGAAGCGGCCGCCCGGCCTCATCAAGTTCCAGGCGGCAGGTCGAGAAGGCCCAGACGTCCTTGCCGTCCGCGCGGGCGACGCGGTACTCGGTCCGGTAAGGGACGCCTGTCCGCTGCGCGTCGGCCCAGGTCTGGGTCGCCAGCTCCCGGTCCCGGGGATCAACGCTGCTGAACGGGTCTCTCCACATCTGCTCATAGGTGAGGCCACGCTCGAAGAAGGTCGCCTCGGGGCCATCCGAAAGGACGCTGCGCTCGTGAAAGTCCACCTCGTAAACCAGGATCTCCGCCATCTCGACCGCCATCCGCAGGCGTCGCTCCGCGCGCGCCAGGTCGCGTCGCGCCGCGTGCGCCTCGGTGATGTCCTGGGCCGCGCCGCGGATGGCCGTGCACACGCCATTTTCAAAGACCGGCTCGCCGAACACACGGATCGGCGCCCTCGTCCCATCGAACTTGGTCACTTCGCTGGTGAAGGTTATCCGCTCGCCGGTGGCGGCGGCGTGAGCCAGGAGGTCTCGGATGCGCGGCCGTTCCGCCTCCGGATAGATGCCCATGGCTTCATCGAGCTGGATGGGTCGCGGGGTCCCACCCAGGATCTCCCAGATCTCCTGCGACCAGTCGACAAGCTGGCTCTCTAGGGAGATCTCCCACCCGCCGATCTTTGCGACCCGCCCCACCGCACGCAGCGCCGCGGCGGTCTTGGTCAAGGCGGCGCGCCGCTCCTCGGCTTCGGCCCGCGCGGTCTGCAAGTCTGAGACATCTCGCGACGTGACGAGGAGGGCCTCCATCTCGCCGTCCTCGCCGACCAGCGGGGCGACGACCACGTCCCAATGCTTAAGGTGACCTCGAGCGGTCGGGCATGACGCAAAAAAGCGATCGCCACGTTGGGCTGCGCCGTTCGCGACGGCCGCCCTGACCTGCGCCCGGGAAGACTCCGGCCACATCTCGACCCACACCTGGCCAAGGACGTCCTCGGGGCGATCCAGTTCCAGCAACCGGCATCCGCCAGAGTTCACATAGCTGATCCTGCCGTCGAGACCGACGAGCTTGACGCAGTCCTGGCTCGCCTCCAGGGCCGCCCACAGCATTGGCTGCCGTTTCAGAAGGTTACTCATGCAACTCGTTCCTACACTTCGGGCGCCGCGCACTATTGGGATAGCGACGTCGATCCTCCACTCCACGCGAGCGAGCTTGCCGAACCGTAAAGCCCGGCGACTTCCACGGCCTGAAGGGGCAGCATGTGGCGTTCGGCCGCTGGCGGCCGCCAGCCTGGGAGAGACATCATTCGCATCCACTGGACAATACTGGCCGCCGCCGGGGGCCTCGCCCTCACCAGCGCCTGCAGTCCGCAGCAGCCCTCCGCCAAGCCTCCCGCCGCGCCGCCCACGGCGGCGGGTTCGGCCCTGCGCTCAGCCCCGGAGTTCGCGGCCTGCGCCTGGCAGGAGGTGAAGGGCGCCCGGCTTGCCATGCAGGCCTTCGCCTGCGGACCCGAGCAAGGCGGACAACACATTGAGGCCGATGATAGCCTCCCGGGCTTCCGCCTGGTCTACGACGGTCCGCCGCCCGAGCGCCGCGCCGTGGTGCGCACCTTCCCCAAGCCTGCTGACGCGCCCCTGGAGGCGATCCTGCCGGCGATCCGCGCGGCGTCCCCCGGCCCCCACACGGCGACCTGCGCCTTTGCTCCGGCCCAGGGCTATGACGACAAGGACAGGGGCCGTTTCGTGCTGGAGCCCACCGGCGCGGCCAAGGCCTCCTGGGAGGCCAGCCTGGCGGTGGAGCCTGGGGATCCGCCCTGTGGGCCCATGGGCGTCTCGGCGGCTGGGAACCGATACTTCAAGGTGGCGCCCGGCCACCCCGACCTCGTGGTCTATGCCGACGTGGGCAGCGAGATTCAGATCTTCGACCCCGAGACCCTGCGGGTGATCGCGCCCTGACCGCGTCTATTGCGGCAGCCGGGTGGTCATCGGGACCTCCGGATCGGTCGGCGGCGGGACCGCCGGGGCGGGGGCCGGCGGCGCGGGCGCCAGGACGATGGGCGGTGCGACAAGGGGCGGCGGGGTGATGGGGGCCGCCGACGGCTCAGCCTCCGGCGCAACGCGCCTTGTCGGTCGCGTGGTCGACGGCCTGACCGCGCGAGCTGACGTCGCGGCCGTCGCCGTGGCCACGGGCGAAGGCGCGACCTCGGGCTCGGCGACCGCCGCTTGTGGGGGCTGGACCGGGGCCACCGGCGCCGCGGCGGCGGCCGGTTCCGGCGCAGGCGGGTCCCGGCCCAACAGCAGCATGCCGACCACCACGATCGCGGCGATCACCAGTCCGATCCCCGCGACGGGCGGGAAGGGCAGGCCGCCGGCCCGGGCTTTGGGCGCGGCGCTGGCGCGGGCCAGCACGGAGCCGGTCGCCAGAGGCCGATCGTGGGGTTCCGCCGCGATCTCTGGTGCGGTTGCGGGGCTGGGCTCTGGAGCGATCACGGGTGGTGGCGCTGGCGGCGGCGCGACAGCCGCGGGCCGCGGCTGAGACACCAGGCCCCCGGTCAGGATGTTGCGGGGCGCGAGGGAGGGCGTCGGGACGCGGATCTGGTTGGTCGGCCGGGGCGCGCGTTTGACCGGGGTGCTGATGCCAAAGGTGGTCGGCGGCTGCCGGCCCCAGGCGCCGCGGGGCGTACCGAACGGGTTGTCGTCCTGACCGGGCGGCATGTGATCTCCAAATGGTCCCCGATGTGGGGCGTCGTGCCTCGGGACTTGGACCGATCTATGACGGGCGCGGCGCGAACAGGCGGCGGAACCGCTCCACCACCACCGGCGACAGGGCGGCCATCACCCCGCCGGCGTCGGCGACCCAGTTGCGGATCGACACCTCGGGGACGCCGCCGCGGACATAATGGAGCACCGACAGGACCAGGGCGAAGGCCAGATAGCCCATGGCGATCCTGCGGAGCGGCATGCGGGGCATGGCCGCGAGACCGGCGCAGACCGCGACATAGAAGGCCGCGAAGTGCTCCAGATAGTGCGACTGGAACAGCTTGGGGGTCAGCCAGCCGGGCGCGATCGAGGCCAGGAAGATGGCCAGCAGGGTCAGGCTGAACCCCATCCGCGCCAGCACAGCCAGCACACCGGTGTCGGGATAGGTCGCGGGCTCGCTCACTCGGCGGCCGCCTTCACCCCGCCGGGCAGGCGCGAGCGGTGATAGGGCCGGTCACCGAGCACGGTGGCGCGGTTCATGATCCGGCGGTGGGGCAGGTAGTCGTTGACGGCGTAGTGCTGAGTGACCCGGTTGTCCCAGAAGGCGATGGCGTTGTCCTTCCAGCGCCATCGGACCAGGAACTCCGGCTTCTGGATGTGCTCGAACAGCATGTTCAGGATGGCGTCGCTCTCCTTGCGGCGCAGGCCCTTGATGCGGTCGGTGAAGCCGTAGTTGATGAACAGGCCGTCCTCGCCGGTCTCCGGGTGGGTGCGCACCACCGGGTGCAGGACAGGCGGGTTCTCGGCCAGGGCCTTGGCGTGCTTCTCGGCGCCGGCGCCCGCCGCCACGATCCCCTGCTGCGGGAAGCCGCGGGCGAAGTCGTGCACCGCGTCGAGGCCCGACAGGAACTCGCGGAAGGTCGGCGACAGGGCTTCATAGGCCGCCTTCATGTTGGACCAGATGGTGTCGCCGCCGCTGGGGGGCAGGTGCTTGGCGTAGAGGATCGAGGCCATGGGTGGGGTCTGGATGAAGGTGACGTCGGTGTGCCAGCTGTCGTTGTCGGTGGGGTTGTCCTTGTGGTTGTCCAGGATGAACAGCTCAGGCGCCTCGGGCACGCCGGGATAGAGGGGGTGGGTATGCAGCGCGCCAAATCTCGCTGCGAAGTCGCGATGTTGAACGGGCGTGATGTGTTGATCCTCAAAGAAGATCACCTGGTGGGCCAGGAGGGCGGCGCGGACCTGGGTCAGCTGCTCGTCATCCAACCGCTGCGACAGGTCGATCCCCCCGACGACGGCGCCGATGGTGGGGGTGAGCGGTGTCACCTCAAACTTGGCCATGCTTGGTCTCCCTGAGGGCCCTATCTAAGCGCGCCTTGGCCCGGCTTGCCAGGGTGACGATGGGGGAATCATGGCAGCTTGCCGCCATGTCCAGTCCGCCCGGCCTTCCCGAGTTCGACCTGCCGATGATCTTCGCCGACAAGGTGGCGGGCCTGGGCTTCCAGTCCGGCGTGTTCCGGGTGGCCCTGGCGGCCAATGTCTCCAACACTCTCGGCGTGACCGAGGTGGTGAAGTCCGGCTTCCTGATCCTCAGCCCCGAAGGCATGCTGGAGCTGCGCAGTCAGGTCGATCAGCTGCTGGGCGAGCTGGAGCGGCGGGGGCTGATGAACCTCAAGCCTGACAAGTTGGATGGCTAGGTCGTATCGACATTCAGCGCATCCAGATCATGGCGGCAGCGGCGCGATCGGCTCCCACTGACCCTCACTCAACTCATAGCGCTTGGCCGACATCGATAGGGCTCCGTCCAAAGAACGGAGCCCTATGAATCAGACATCTCAGCCCCTGAGGATCCTGAATGTCGATACGACCTAGTCCTTGCTCACCAGCTTGGTGACTTCCGCCACCTGTTCGGGCGTCAGTTTCCAGTCGCCGGCCTTGGCGTTAGCGACGATCTGGTCGATCTTTGTGGCGCCGGCGATCACCGAGCTCACCACCGGGTGACCCAGAATCCAGGCGAAGGCCAGCTCCAGCAGGGTGTGGCCGTTGTCCTGGGCCCAGGCGTCCAGCTTCTCGATCTGGTCGAAGTTCTTGTCGTTCAGGGCCGCGGCGCCGCGGGGCCCCCAGGCCGCCAGGCGGGTGCCCTCGGGCGGCGCCTCGCCGCGGCTGTACTTGCCCGACAGCAGGCCTGAGGCCAGCGGGAAGAACGGCAGGAAGCCCAGGCCGAACGTCTCGCAGGCCGGCAGCACCTCGCGCTCCACGTTGCGCTCAAGCAGGCTGTAATTGTTCTGGGCCGAGACGAATCTCTCCAGCCCACTCGTTTGCGATCTCCAATGTGCGTCGGCGATCTGCCAGCCGGAGAAGTTGGAATTGCCCAGGTAGAGCACCTTGCCGTCGCGGACCAGGTCGTCCAGGGCGCGCAGGGTCTCGTCGATGGGGGTGTCGGGATCGGGGCGGTGCATCTGGTAGAGGTCGATGCGGTCGGTGCCCAGGCGCCTGAGGCTGGCCTCGACGGCGCTGACCACATAGCGGCGCGAACCGCCGGCGTTCTCGCCCATGGCGAACTTGGTGGCCACCACGGCCTTGTCGCGCTTGCCCTTCAGGGCGGCGCCCAGGAATTCCTCGGACTTCGTCCCGCCATAGACGTCAGCTGTGTCGAAGAAGGTGATGCCATTGTCCAGCGCCGCGTCGACGACGGTCTGGGTCTCCTCGGCGCTGATCCGCATCCCGAAATTATTGCAGCCCAGACCGATGGCGCTGACCTTCAGGCCGCTGGTTCCCAATCGCCGCTGTTCCATGTCGCCGCTCCCAATGTCTTTGGTTTCAATGGGCGGAGCATAGGATGCGAATGCGCGACGGCGCTAGTTCACGCGCAGCTGACGACGTCGAGTTGTTCGGCGTCAGCCTCGTCCAGCACGGTCTGGATGGCGATCAGCAGGCGCTCCAGCTCCAGGGGCTTGGGCACCAAGACGTCCATGCCGGCGGCGGCGTACTCGGCCGCATGGTGGGCCATGGCGTTGGCGGTCAGGGCGATGATCGGCGTGCGGCGGTGGTTTTCGTTGCGCTCCCACTCGCGGATCAGGCGGGTGGCGGTGGGGCCGTCCATCACCGGCATCTGCACGTCCATCAGGATCGCGTCCCAGTCGCCGGTGGCCGCGGCCGCCACGGCCAGCTCCCCATTGTCGACGCAGGTCACCTCAACCCCGACCTGGGCGAGCAGGGTGCGCAGCACCAGCTGGTTCATCGGATTGTCCTCGGCCGCCAGGATGCGAAGCGCCGAGCCGTCGCGCAGAGGCGGCGCCTCGAAGGCGTCATCGCGCACCGCCTGGCCGTCGGCGTCGCCGATGCGAGTCAGCGGCAGGCGCACAGTAAAGACCGATCCCCGGCCTGCGACGCTGGCGGCGGCGATCTCTCCGCCCATCAGGGTGGCGAGCTCCCGGCAGATGGCCAGGCCAAGGCCCGATCCACCGAACCGCCGGGTGGTGGAGGTGTCCTCCTGGACGAACTTCTGGAACAGGGCCCCAAGCCGGTCAGCGGCGATGCCAGGGCCGGTGTCGGAGATCTTGAACACCAGGTGCGGCGCCTCGACCGAGACGTCCACCCTTACCTCGCCCCGGTCGGTGAACTTCACCGCATTGGAGACCAGGTTGTAGACGATCTGGCGCACCCGGGTCGGGTCGCCGGCCCAGACGCCCCGGGCCTCCGGCGCCACGGAGACCGCGAAGCTGACGTCCTTCTCGGTGGCCAGGGTGGTGAAGGTGGCGTGTGCGCCTTCCACCAGCTGTTGGACATCCACGGTGGAGTCCTCCAGCTCCAGCCGGCCGGCCTCGATGCGCGAAAGGTCCAGCAGGTCGTTCAGCAGGGCCAGCAGGGTCTCGCCGGCCTGGCGGATCACCGTCAGGCGCTCGCGCTGGATCTGCGGAAGGTCGTCGCGGGCCATGGCCTGGGCCATCCCCAGCACCCCGTTCAGCGGCGTGCGGATCTCGTGGCTCATGGTCGCCAGGAAGGCGGACTTGGCCTCA
>NZ_JANPJP010000060.1:0-2425 GCF_031425575.1 Phenylobacterium sp. | reverse complement strand
CCAGTCGCGACGGCAGGAACCGGTAGGCGGTCTTGGGGTCCATGGGGCTGGGCGGTTCGCCGGTGAGTTTCAGGCGTTTGCGGGTGCGCTCCACCGCCGGGTCGGGGATGGGCGCGGCCGACAGCAGGGCCTTGGTGTAGGGGTGCTGGGGCGCCTGCCAGATGCTGTCGCGGTCGGCCAGTTCCATGACCCGCCCCATGTACAGCACCAGCACCCGGTGGCTGATCTCGCGCACCACCGCCAGGTCGTGACTGATGAAGATCATCGCCAGGCCCATTTCGGCCTGCAGCTGGATCAACAGGTCGATGATCTGGGCGCGGATCGACACGTCCAGGGCGGATACCGCCTCATCGCAGATCACCAGCTTGGGCTTCAGGATCATGGCGCGCGCGATGCCGACCCGCTGGTTCTGGCCGCCGCTCAGCTCGTGCGGATAGCGGTTGATCAGGTCAGTATCGAGCTCCACCTTGGCCATCATCGCGCGCACCTCGGCCTCACGGGCTGCTCGGTCCAGGTCGGGGCGAAAGGCACTCAGCGGCTCGGCGATGGACGACCCCACGGTCATCCGCGGATCCAGGCTGGCCAGCGGATCCTGGAAGACGATCTGCAGGTCCTTGCGCGCCGCCCGCATGGTTTCACGGTCGGCGTGGGTGATGTCGCGGCCCATCAGGGTGACCGCGCCGCCGGTGGCGGGAAGCAGGTTCAGCACCGCACGCGCCAGGGTTGATTTCCCCGACCCGCTCTCGCCCACGACACCCAGGGTCTCCCCCTGGCGCACTTCGAACGACACGCCGTCGACGGCGCGGAGGGTTTTGGGCTTGCTGAACAAGGGCCCTGGAATCGGGAAATGGACCTTCACGTCGGTCCCTTCGGAGATCACCGGCGCACCCGCCGCCAGGGGTGTGATCTGCGGCCGTCCGCCCCGGTCGTCGCGGTCCAGGCGCGGAATCGCGGCCAGCAGGGCCTTGGTGTAGTCGCTCTTGGGGCGGCGGAAGATGTCCTCCACCAGCCCGGCCTCGACGTAGGCGCCGTCCTTCATCACGCACACCCGATCGGCCAGCCGGGCGATCACGCCCATATCGTGGGTGATCAGCGCCATGGCGGTCCCGGTCCCACGCTGGAGCTCGGCCATCAGGTCCAGGATTTCGGCCTGGACGGTCACGTCCAGAGCCGTGGTGGGTTCGTCGGCGATCAACAGCTCCGGCCCCGGCGCCATAGCGGCGGCGATCATCACCCGCTGGCGCATGCCGCCCGACAGTTCGTGGGGATACTGCCGCATCCGCTCGGCGGAATTGGGAATGCGCACATTGTCCAGCCACTCGCGCGCCCGCTTGTCGGCCTCGGCGCCGCTCAGGCCCAGGTGCAGGCGCAGCGGCTCGGCGATCTGTTCGCCGATGCGCACATGCGGGGTCAGGGCCGTCAGCGGGTCCTGAAAGATCATGGTCATCTTCGAGCCCCGCACCTTGTTGAGCGCGCGCGGCGATAGTGTCAGCAGTTCCTGGCCGTGCAGGCTGGCCGACCCCGACGCGCGGCCGTTGCGGGCCAGGAGACCCATCACCGCCATGAAGGTCTGGCTCTTGCCCGAGCCGCTCTCACCCACCACCCCCAGGGTCTCCCCCCGGCCGATGGCCAGGGAGACCCCGCGTACGGCCTCCACCAGCCCGTCGTGGGTCTCGAAATCCACCTGCAGGTTCTGGATTTCCAGAACAGGGGCGGCGAGGACAGGATCGGCGGGATCGGGCAAGGCGGCCTCCGGAGGTGACGCCACGAACATAGACTGCGATCGCGCGGCGAGACTTGGGCTTTTTATGGAGAGCCCGCCAGGAGTGCGCTATCGCCCGGGCGTGACCCAGCCCGACCTGCGCCCCTGCCTGTTCCTCGACCGCGACGGCGTGCTGAACGAGGACCGCGGCTATGTCCACCGCTGGACGGACTTCCGCTGGATCGACGGCGCCCGGGCGGCCATCGCCCGGTTCAACGCCGCCGGCTGGCTGGTAATCGTGGTGACCAACCAGTCGGGGGTTGGGCGCGGCTACTACTCCGAAGCCGAGATGCACGCCCTGCACGCCGCGATGCAGGACGACCTGGCTGAGGCGGGCGCGCGGATCGACGCCATCTACCACGCCCCCCACCATCCTGAGGCCACGGTGGAGGCCTACCGCCACCCCGACCCGCCGGACCGCAAGCCCAACCCCGGCATGATCCTGCGGGCGCTGGCCGAATGGCCCATCGATTCGGCCCGCTCGGTGCTGGTGGGCGACAAGCCCCATGACCTGGTGGCGGCGCAACGAGCCGGTGTGCGCGGGCTCTTGTTCCAGGGCGGGGATCTCGGCGCCTTCCTGGCGGCCAGCGGGTTCCCCGACTAGCCGCCCTCCATCTTCTCCAGCATCCGCTCGAGCGTCACGAGCTCGTCAGCCTCGCCCGG
>NZ_JANPJP010000059.1:0-3341 GCF_031425575.1 Phenylobacterium sp. | reverse complement strand
GTCAAGCTCATCACCCTCAAGCAGCCCAACATCGTGGTCTTCAACGTGCAGGACAACGGCGGCGGCAGCGGCACCATGTCGGTCACGGTCACCGGCGTGCCGGGCCCCAACGGGGTCATGGAAGCCGCCGGTCTGGTGGCCGAGTGATGGGGCCCCTGATCCTGGCCGCCGGCCTCACCCTCGCCCTGCAGGCGGCCGCCGCGCCCTATTACGAAGGCGTCGCGCGCGACAGTTTCGCCGCCTGGTCCTTCACCTCCGGCGAGATCGCCATCGACGGTGCGGTGAAGACCACCTCGGTCCAGACCCTCTACGCCACCCCCACCAATTTCGGCGCTAATCCCACCCCGGTGGCCTGGTCGATCCACAAGGTGGCCTTCGACTGCCAGGCCAAGACGGCGACCTATATCAGCGGCGCCAACTACGCCCAGGACGGCGCCATGCTCTATCCGGCCAACCCCGCCCCCGCCGCGCCCTGGACCTCCTACACCCCTGGCTTCCAGCAACTGGCCGCGACCGTCTGCGCGATGAAGGCGCCGCTCTAAAGCTCACGGGGGACCGGCGTCCAGATCACCTGGCCGCGCCATCCCGCGCAGCCCGGCGCCCATGCACCATGCGGTAGAGGGCCGGCAGCACCAGCAGGGTGAGGATCGTCGAGGAGATGATCCCCCCGATCACCACGCTGGCCAACGGACGCTGCACCTCGGCGCCCGCGCCCACATTGAAGGCCATGGGCACGAAGCCCAGGCTGGCCACCAGGGCGGTCATCAGCACCGGCCGCAGTCGGGTGAGGGCGCCCTCGGAGATCGCCGCGTCGAGGGGGCGACCCTCGGCTGCCAGGTTGCGGATGAAGCTCACCATCACCACCCCGTTGAGCACCGCCACCCCCGACAGGGCGATGAAGCCCACCGCCGCCGAGATCGACAGCGGCAGGCCGCGCAGCAGCAGGGCCGCCACCCCGCCGGTCAGGGCCAGGGGCACGCCGGAGAACACGATCGCCGCGTCCCTGGCCGAGCGAAACAGGGCGTAGAGCAGGCCGAAGATCAGCAACAGGACCGCCGGCACCACGAGTTGCAGGCGCTTGGCCGCGGAGATCAGCTGCTCGAAGGTGCCCCCATAGGTGATCCAGTAGCCGCTCGGGACCTCCACCTCGGCGCCGACCTTCCGCTGCACCTCCTGGACAAAGGAGCCCAGGTCGCGGCCACGCACATTGGCGGTGACCACCACCCGGCGCTTGCCGTTCTCGCGGCTGATCTGGTTGGGACCGATCTCCACCTCGATCTTGGCGACGTCAGCGAGCGGCACGAAACCGCGCGGGCCATCGCCGGTCGCGGCCAGCGGCACCCGCAGGCGGCCGATCTCATCGACGTTTCGCCGCAGGGGCTCCGGCAGTCGGACGACGATATCGAAGCGCCGGTCGCCCTCGAACACCTGCCCGGCCACCGCGCCGCCCAGGGAGGTGGCGACGACGTCCTGCACGTCCTGGACGTTCAGCCCCAGCCGGGCGAGCGCGGCGCGGTCGGGAGTGATCTGCAGCACCGGCAGGCCGGTGATCTGCTCGACACCGACGTCCTGGGCGCCGTCGACGCCCTCCACGACGGCCTTCAACTCATTGCCGATCGTCAGGAGCTGGTCGAGGTCGTCGCCGAACACCTTGACCGCCACATCGGCGCGGACGCCCGACAGCAACTCGTTGAACCGCATCTGGATCGGCTGGGTGAACTCATAGTTATTGCCCGGCACCTGGGCCACGGCGGCCCGCAGTTCCTCGACCAGCTCGGCTCGGGGCTTGCGCGGGTCGGGCCAGTCCTTCCGGTCCTTCAGGAGGATGAAGGTGTCGGCGACCGAGGGCGGCATCGGATCGGTCGCCACCTCGGCGGTGCCGATCTTGGCCACAACCCGCTCGACCTCCGGGAAACGCTTGATGCGGGCTTCCAGCGCGGCCTGCATCTGGACCGCCTGGCTAAGGCTGGTGCCCGGGATACGCAGGGCGTGCATGGCGATGTCGCCCTCGTCGAGGTTCGGAATGAACTCCGAGCCCATCCGGCTCGCCGCGAAACCGGCCAACAGCACCAGGATCACCGCCCCGGCCACGACGGCGGCGCGCATCCGCAGGGCGAAGGCCAGGGCCGGCTCATAGAACCGCCGCGCGCCGCGCATCACCGGGCTCTCGGTCTCCGCGACCTTGCCGGTGACGAACAGGGCCACGGCGGCGGGAACGAAGGTCAGCGACAGCACCATGGCGGCGCTCAGGGCCATGACGACGGTGATCGCCATCGGATGGAACATCTTCCCCTCCACCCCGGTCAGGGCGAAGATCGGCACATAGACCAGGGTGATGATCAGCACGCCAAACAGCGACGGGCCGATCACCTCGTCGGTGGCGGTGGCCGCCAGACTGAAGCGTTCGTCACGGGTCAGCACCCGGCCGAGACGATGCTGGGCCTCGCCGAACCGCCGCAGGCAGTTCTCGACGATGATCACCGCCCCGTCGACGATCAGGCCGAAGTCGAGCGCCCCCAGGCTCATCAGGTTTCCGGAAACCCGGGTCTGCACCATGCCGGTGATGGTCAGCAGCATGGAGAACGGGATGATCGCGGCGGTGATCAGCGCCGCGCGGATGTTGCCGAGCAGCAGCAGGAGCACGACGATGACCAGCAGCGCCCCCTCAAGCAGGTTGGTCTCGACGGTTCTGATGGTGCGATCGACGAGGTCGGTGCGGTCGTAGATCGGTACGGCCGAAACTCCCGCGGGCAGCGCCTTGGCCGCCTCTTCGAGCCGTGCGGCCGCGGCGCGCGCAACCGTGCGGCTGTTCTCGCCGACCAGCATGAACACCGTGCCCAGCACGACTTCGCGGCCGTCCTGGGTGGCGGCCCCGGTCCTCAGTTCCTCGCCCATGCCGACGTCGGCCACATCGGCGATCCGGATCGGCACGCCGCCGCGGTTGCTGACGATGATCCCCTTGAGGTCGTCCAGCCCCGCGACCTGGCCCGGAACCCGCACCAGGTACTGCTCGCCGAAGCGCTCGACATAGCCCGCGCCGACATTGGCGTTGTTGCGGCCCAGCGCTTCGATGACCTCGGTCATGGTCAGGCCATAGGCCGACAGCCGCTCCGGTAGGGGGGTGACGTGGTACTGCCGTTCGAAGCCGCCGATGGTGTTGACCTCGGTGACTCCGGGCGTGTTGCGCAGTTGCGGCCGGATCACCCAGTCCTGCAGGGTGCGCAGGTCCTCGGGCGTGTAGAGCTGGCCGTCGGGCCGGCGCGCGCCGGGCTTGGCCTCGATGGTGTACATGAAGATCTCACCGAGACCGGTGGCGATAGGGCCGAGCTCCGGCGTAATCC
>NZ_JANPJP010000058.1:0-1606 GCF_031425575.1 Phenylobacterium sp. | reverse complement strand
GCTGTCATCGACCGGCGCTATCGGCGTCCTGCCCCCGCACGGGCCGCCGACCCTGCGGCGCAGCTCGGGCTGAGCGGAGCGCCGGCGCCGAAGAGACTCGACCACGAACCCCACGAACCCCACGAAAAAGCAGAGCGGCTTACACCGCGCTGCCCGGTCGGCGTGTTCGTGTGGTTCGTGTGGTTCGTGGTCAATAGGGACAGCGCCTGCGGCGCGCTGCCGGGGCGGGCGGATCCGCGGGCCTTCCCCCAACACCTTCGGCTGGACCCGTGCCGCGCCTGCCCCTAAACCTCCCCCGACTGGGAACCCCACGCATGTCCGAACCCGCCCCCATCGACGCCATGACCTTTGAGACCGCGCTCTCCGAACTGGAGCAGATCGTGGCCAAACTGGAATCCGGCCAGGCGCCGCTGGAGGCGTCCATCGCCATGTATGAGCGCGGCGCGGCGCTGAAATCCCATTGCGAGGCCCGGCTGGCGGCGGCGCGCCTCAGGGTCGAGAAGATCGTCATGGGCGCCGGCGGCGCGCCCGGCGTCGAGCCTGCCGAGTTCAGCTGATGGATACCGCCCGCCGGGTGGCGGAGGCCGCGGACCTGGTCACCGTCGCCCTGGACGAGCTGCTGCCCCGCGCCGACGGCCCCGAGACCCGGCTGACCGAGGCCATGCGCTATGCGGCGCTCGGCCCCGGCAAGCGGCTGCGCACCTATTTCGCGCTGGAGACCGGGCGGATGTTTGATCTGGAGGAGCGGTCTGTCCTCCGCGCCGCCTGCGCCCTGGAATGCATCCAGGCCTACAGCCTGATCCACGACGACCTGCCGTGCATGGACGATGATGACATGCGGCGAGGCCGGCCTTCCGTCCACATCGCCTATGACGAGATGACGGCGGTGCTGGCGGGCGACGCCCTGCAGGCCGCCGCTTTCGAAATCCTGGCCCACCCTGACACCCACGCCGATGGCGGCGTCCGCGCCGAACTGGTCCTGCGCCTGGCTCTGGCGTCCGGCGCGCGGGGCATGGTCGGCGGCCAGATGATCGACATGCTGGGGGTGCGCGAGGACTTGGGCGGCGTGGCGCGCATGCAGCGGCTGAAGACCGGCGCCCTGATCACCTGCGCCTTCGAACTGCCCCTGGTGCTGGCCCATGCCCAGGACGCCGAACGCCATGCCCTGATCGCCTTCGCCCACGACCTGGGTCTGGCCTATCAGATCGTTGATGACTTGCTCGACGCCGAGGGCGACGCTGAAGTGATGGGCAAGGCGGCGGGCAAGGACGCCGGGCGCGGCAAGACCACCTTTGTCACCCTGCTGGGCGCCGATGCGGCCCGCGAGCGGCTGGGCCTGCTTACAACGCAGACAAAATCTCACCTGGATCCGTTCGGTCCCCGGGCTGAATTTCTGCGGGCCAGCGTCGATTTCGTGCTAGAGCGCCGCCAGTAATTCGCCGAGGACGCCTGGGTTTCATGCCGCCAGAAACACCCCTGCTCGACACGGTTTCCACGCCCGCCGACACCCGCGACCTGACCATCCCGCAACTGCGGCAGCTGGCCGATGAGCTGCGGGCCGAGACGATCGACGCGGTGTCGCAGACCGGCGGGCACCTGGGCGCGG
>NZ_JANPJP010000057.1:0-35897 GCF_031425575.1 Phenylobacterium sp. | reverse complement strand
CCCTCCCCCGTTCCGCTCCGCTTCACAGGGGAGGAAAAGAGAATCTCAGGCCGTGACGGCCCTCAGCGGGTTCGCGCCATAGCGGTTGGTCCCCTGCTCGCTTCCAATGGCCCCCAGCTCCACCACGGCCCAGACCAGCAGCACGGACAGCAGGACATCGGCGGGGTTCATCGGCGGCTGCCAGACGGCCACCAGGGCGAACAGGATCGGCGCGGCCCACCAGCCCGACTTGCCCCGATCATGCAGGCGCTTGGACAGCACGCAGGCGCCGCCATAGATCAGGGCCGGATAGACGAACCAGCCGGTCAGCCAGTGCAGGGTGACGCCGGCCACGGCCTCATAGACCGCCGCCAGGGCGATCAGCAGCGCCGCCCCGATGAGGAACGGCGTCCGGCCCAGGCGGCCCCCCGCGGTGAAGAACAGGGCCGCCCAGTCGGTCTGCATCAGGCGAACTCCACCAGCACCTCGTCGGCGGCGACCGAGTCGCCGGCCTTGGCGCCGACGGTCTTCACGGTGCCGTCCCGTTCGGCGCGGATGATGTTCTGCATCTTCATGGCCTCCACCACGCAGACCGCCTCGCCGGCCCGCACAAGCTGGCCGGGAATGACGTCCAGGGTCACGACGAGACCCGGCATGGGGGAGAGGATCATCTTGGAGGTGTCGGCCGCCTTCTTCGGCGGCAGCTTCTCGTGCAGCTCGGCCGACCGCGGGGTCAGGACCAGAACATGGAGTGTGGTGGCCCGGTGGCGGACCACGAAGCCCTCGGCGGCGGGCTTCACCGCCACGGTAAAGGGCCTCCCGTCCAGCACGCCACGTAAGACGTGCTTGCCAGGCCGCCAGTCGACGTCGCTGAGGGTGAGGGCGCGGTTCTGTCCGAGGTACTCCACCCGGTAGGCCGCCCCGCCGTTGGAGAGCCGCACCAGGCGCTTGTCATGGCCGGCGATGACGATCCACTCGTCACGCAGCAGCTGGGGCGCGGAACGGGCCGTGACGATGCGGTGCATGGCGCAGGCCACGGCCGAGACCAGGTCGCGCTGCCAGTCGGTGGGCGGGGTTCCGCTGAAGCCCTCGGGGAACTCGTCCTTGATGTAGTTGGTGGAGAGCTGCCCGCTTCGGAACCGCTCCTGGTCCATCACCGCGGCCAGGAACGGGATGTTCTGGCCCAGGCCCTCGATGTGGAAGTCCTCCAGCGCCCGGCCCATGGCGTCGATGGCCGCCAGCCGCGTCGGAGCCCAGGTCGACAGCTTGGAGATCATCGGGTCGTAGAACATCGAGATTTCGTCGCCCTCCCGGACGCCGGCGTCGTTGCGCACTATGATGTCGCCGACCTTGCCTTCTTCCGGCGGGTAGTAGCGCACCAGGCGGCCGATGGAGGGCAGGAAGCCGCGATAGGGGTCTTCCGCATAGATACGGCTCTCGATGGACCAGCCATTGATGGCCAGGTCCTTCTGCGCGAAGGCCAGCTTCTCGCCATAGGCCGAGCGGATCATCTGCTCCACCAGGTCGATCCCGGTGATCAGCTCGGTGACCGGGTGCTCCACCTGCAGGCGGGTGTTCATCTCCAGGAAGAAGAAGCTCTTGTCCTGGCCGGCGACGAACTCGACCGTGCCGGCTGAGTCGTAGTTCACGGCCTTGGCGAGCGCCACGGCCTGGGCGCCCATGGCCGCCCGGGTCTCCTCGTCCAGCAGAGGCGACGGCGCCTCCTCGATGACCTTCTGGTTGCGGCGCTGGATCGAGCATTCGCGCTCGAACAGGTGGACCACGTTGCCATGCTTGTCGCCGAGCACCTGGATCTCGATGTGCCGCGGGCTCTCGATGAACTTCTCGATGAAGATGCGGTCGTCGCCGAAGCTGGACTTGGCCTCGGCCTTCACCGCCGGAAAGCCCTCCTCGACGTCCTTCTGGTTCCAGGCGACCCGGATCCCCTTGCCGCCGCCGCCGGCCGAGGCCTTGATCATCACCGGATAGCCGATGTCCTCGCTGATCTTGATGGCGTGGGCGGTGTCGTCGATCTCGCCGACGTGGCCGGGGACCACCGAGACGCCGGCCCGGGTGGCGAACTTCTTGGATTCGATCTTGTCGCCCATCGCCTCGATGGCATGGGGATTGGGACCGATGAAGACGATCCCCTCGGACTCCAGCCGGCGGGCGAAGGACGCGTTCTCCGAGAGGAAGCCAAAGCCGGGGTGGATCGCCTCCGCGCCGGTTTCGCGGGCCGCGGCCACGATCTTGTCGGCGACCAGGTAGCTTTCGGACGCGGGCGCGCCGCCGATGAAGACGGTTTCGTCGGCCATCTCGACCGCCATGCTATCGGCATCGGCCTCGGAATAGACCACCACGGTGGCGATCCCCATCCGGCGGCAGGTCTTGATGATGCGGACCGCGATTTCGCCGCGGTTGGCGATCAGAATCTTTGAGAACATGCTGATGTCTTAGCGCAAAATCGCGCGGGCGAGACAGACCGTGGTCCTGGGCATGAACGTAACCTCCCCTGAAGCGCTTCCGTACTTGGGGGAGAGACCTTAGATTGGACCCCATGAGCACGCCAGAAGCCACCCTCTCCCCGTCCGGTTTCGACCTGACACCTCCCGACGCAGCGGAACGCAAGCGCCTGGAGGTCGATCTCACCCGCGAAGAGGCTGAGGTGCTGCTGCATCACGGCACCGAGGCGGCCTTCTGCGGCGGCCTGCTGGATAACAAGGAGGACGGCGCCTATTGCTGCCGGCTCTGCGGCCTGCCGCTGTTCCAGGCCAAGACCAAGTTCGAGAGCGGCACCGGCTGGCCCAGCTTCTTCGCTCCCATCGACGAGGCCCATGTCCTGGCGGTGAAGGACACCAGCTACGGCATGATCCGCATCGAGACCCGCTGCGCCCGTTGCGACAGCCACCAGGGCCACGTCTTCCCCGACGGGCCCGCGCCGACGCGACTGCGGTATTGCATCAACTCGATCTCGCTGGAATTCGTGCAGGACGGCCAGGCGTTGCGCGATCCGTTGGAGCGCGGCGACAACCAGCACCTGGCGACCGCCTAGAGCCCCAGTTCCGCCGCCGCGATCTGCGCGATCTGCAGGGCGCCGGCGGGGTTGTTCCCATCTGACAGGGTCCAGGAGGCCGAGAGGCCGGCATAGGCCAGCAGCCACTGCATCGTCCGCACGGGCTCAAGCCTGGCCGCCTGGCTCACCACCCTCACCTGGCTGGCGATACGACCGGGGGTGACGGCTGTGGCCAGGTCCGGATTGCACAACAGGTTGGCGTAGTCATAGCCACGCTCGCCGATCAGGCCCTTGGGGTCGATGGCCAGCCAGCCAAGGTCTCCGAAGTCCAGGAAGTTGCCGTGGTGGGCGTCGCCGTGCAGGACGCAGACCTCGCGCGGATCAGCCAGCAGCGTCCGCGATATGTCGTAGGACTTGGCCAGCACACCCCCATGGCGGTTGGCGGCGGGCGCCAGTTGCCCGAACCAGTCCGGCAGCGGCCGCAGGGTGGAGGGCAGCTTCCCCGCGCGTGGCGCGTGGAGGCAATTCAGCGCCGAGCAAATGATCCGACTGGCGTCGTCGTCCTGGCCATTCCTGGCCATGTCGCAGAGTGATCCGGCGCCGGTGGCGCGGATCATCAGCAAGGCCTCGCCGTCGTGCGCCAGGACCGGCGCGGCCCCTTGGCCGTTCCACCAGGCCATCAGGACGCCTCCGGCGATCTCCTCAGGCGCATGGCTGACCTTGAGCATCGCGGCGCGACCCCCATGGGACACAGGCAAGAGCCGTCCCCCAAGACTGGTGAACGGTTCTCCGTCGGGAGTCAGGCCCCAACGGTCGATCCAGATCTTGAACGTCTCCTCCGCCACGCCACCAGCCTAGCCGGCGGCGTGGCGAGTCTCCAGTCAGCTTTCGCCTTCGGCCTGGTCGCGCAGGATAGTGTTCTCGCCCAGCGAAGCGGGCGCACGGCGCGTGGCGCCTGCGTCAAGCCGAAGGTTGTTCTGCACGTGTTTCACGCCGCCGATATCCTCGATGATCGCCTCGGCGTGGTGCTTGGCGCGGCGATCGTAGATCGTGCCCGACAGGGTGACCTCGCCGTCCTGCACCGCCACGGTGATTCCCGAGGCGTCGATGTGATCATCCTCGGTCAGGCGGTCGTGGACATCCTCGCTGATACGCTGGTCGCTGCGGATGTAGCCCTGAGGCCCGAGGCCCCGATGGCCGGGCTCAAGATAGGTGCGATACTCGCCGGGGTGGTCCTGGCGCGGGCTGGAGTCATAGCGGCCACCGCCTTGCCGGCCCTTGTCGCCGTGGGACCGCCCGCCGCGATAGACGCGGTCGCCATAGGGCGAGACCCGTTCGCCGGGGTCGGAGCCGTTCTGACCATAGCCCCCGGTGAAGCCTGCATAGCTGCCAGCGCCGTAACGGGGTCCGACATAACCCCGCTCAAAGCTCTGGCCCTGCCCGGGGTGGTCGTCCTCACCTGCCTGATAGTCGGCGGCGGCCTCATCCCAATCGTGATTGGGGCGGGAATCTCGGCGAGGCTCGGGGGGCCGGCCGCCGCGCTCGTTGCTTCCATCGTCCATCTGCGTTTACCCGTGTTGTGAGGACTTGCTGGTCCAACAACCCGGGACAGGTGGGCTTGTTCCGGTCTAGCGGGTCACTTCGAGCGAGTTCGACGCGGCTTGGAGGCCTTGACGATCGCGCCCTTGGGAAGCGGGTGATTGTCGCTGTCATCCCACATCAGGTGTTGCAGGATCTGGAACAGGAAGGCGGTGGACCAGCCGATCAGCAGCATGCCGTTGATGGCTTCCAGAACACCCACGATGCGCCAACGGTCCGGCAGAATCGCGCCGGTTTCCCCGACCGTCGAATAGGAACTGGTGGAGAAATAGAGCGCCTGCTCCAGGGTCGGGAGCATATCCATCTTCCAGTAGACCAGCGCGTAGAGCCAGATCTCGAGGCCGTGCAGGACGAAAAGCCCCAGGACCACGCCCAGTGGGACCAGGACGCGGTCCAGGTTTATCCAGCGGGTGAAGCGCTCCAGATGCCACTTCAGCAGAGCCTGCAGAACGTCCAGGCCCAACAGGTGGACAAGCACGGTCGCCGTGACGATGGCCGTGGAGATCAGAAGCTGGTGTGCGAGCACGTTCATGGCGTTCGGCGACCCTGCGCCCCCTACAGCGGGATGTTGTCGTGCTTCTTCCAGGGATTGGTCAGCTGCTTGCCCCGCAGGTTCTTCAGCGAGCGGGCGATGCGCTTGCGGGTGTTGTGGGGCTTGATGACGTCGTCGATGTAGCCGCGGCTGGCGGCGATGAACGGGTTGGCGAAGCGGGACTTGTACTCGGCCTCGCGGGCGGCGATGGCGTCGGGGTCGCCGATCTCGGCGCGGAAGATGATCTCCACGGCGCCCTTGGAGCCCATGACCGCGATCTCGGCGGTGGGCCAGGCGTAGTTCACGTCGCCGCGGATGTGCTTGGAGCTCATCACGTCATAGGCGCCGCCATAGGCCTTGCGGGTGATCAGGGTCACCTTGGGCACGGTGGCCTCTGCATAGGCGAACAAGAGCTTGGCGCCGTGGCGGATCAGGCCGCCCTGCTCCTGCTTGGTGCCCGGCATGAAGCCCGGCACATCCACCAGGGTCACCAGGGGGATCTCGAAGGCGTCGCAGAAGCGCACGAAGCGGGCGCCCTTGCGGCTGGAATCGATGTCCAGCACGCCGGCCAGCACCTGGGGCTGGTTGGCGACGATGCCGATGGTGCGGCCATCCATGCGGGCGAAGCCGCAGATGATGTTCTTGGCGAACTCCGGCGCGATCTCGAAGAAGTCGGCCTCGTCCACGACCTTCAGGATCAACTCCTTCATGTCGTAGGGCTTGTTGGGGTTGGAGGGCACCAGGGTGTCGAGGCTCATCTCGTCGCGCTCGACATCGTCGAAGCTCTCGCGGACCGGGGGCTTCTCGCGGTTCGACAGCGGCAGGAAGTCCACCAGGCGGCGGACCTGGGTCAGGGCTTCCAAATCGTTCTCGAAGGCGCCGTCGGCGACGCCGGACTTCATGGCGTGGACGCGGTAGCCGCCCAGCTCCTCGTGGGTGACCTCCTCGTGGGTCACGGTGCGGACCACGTCAGGGCCGGTGACGTACATGTAGCTCGTATCCTTCACCATGAAGATGAAGTCGGTGATGGCCGGGGAATAGACGTCACCCCCGGCGCAGGGGCCCATAATCACGCTGATCTGCGGGATGACACCGCTGGCCAGCGTGTTCTGCAGGAAGATGTCGGCATAGCCGGCCAAGCCGTCGACCCCCTCCTGGATGCGCGCGCCGCCGGCGTCGAACAGGCCGATGATCGGCGCGCCGACCTTGAGGGCCTGCTGCTGCACCTTGACGATCTTCTGCGCATGCGCGTTGGAAAGAGATCCGCCGAAGACCGTGAAATCCTTGGAGAACACAAAAACCAGACGGCCGTTGATATTGCCCCATCCGGTGACCACGCCGTCGCCCGGCACCCGGTTGTCGGCCATGCCGAAGTCGGTGGCGCGGTGCTCGACGAACATGTCGAACTCCTCGAAGGAGCCTTCGTCCAGCAACAGGTCCAGGCGCTCGCGTGCGGTGAGCTTGCCCTTGGCGTGCTGGCTCTGGATGCGGCGCTCGCCTCCGCCCATGCGGGCTTCCTCGCGACGCTTCTCAAGCTCCTCGATGATATGCTTCAAGGCCGGCCCCTCTTAACGCTCTGTGCTGGGATCAAGCCCTAGTCGCGCCCGGAAGCCTGCGCAAGTTCACTTGGGGGCAGGCGCCAGCACCGGTAAGGCGACGAGCTCGGCAGCCGCATGGTCGAGGAAGGCGCGGACCCGCGCCGGGATCAGGCGGGCGGTCGGCGTCACCAGTTGCACGGGCAAGGCCGCTGGCTCCCAGGCGGCGAGCAGGCGCACCAGGCGGCCAGCGGCCAGGTCGTCGGCGACCTGATACGACAGCGCCCGGGTGATCCCGTGCCCTTCTCGCACCGCGTTGAGCGCAGCGTCGACATCGGTCAGCGTGAACCGGGATGTCATCCTGGTCAGTTTCTCACGACCCTCTGCGCTGCGGAACCGCCACTCCAGGGCGTCGGCCCTGACCACGCCCGTGATCACCTCGTGCGTCTTCAGGTCCTCGGGCGTGCGCGGCGCGCCCCGACGCTCCAAATAGGCGGGGGCCGCCACCACGATGCTTCGCACCTCGCCCACCTTGCGGGCCACCAGGCTGGAGTCCGGCAGCGCCCCCACGCGGACCGCCACGTCGAGCTGCTCGTCGATCATGTCCAGGTTCCGGTCGTTCAAACGCAGTTCGGCGCTGACACCCGGATGCAGGACCAGGAAACGGGCCACAAGGGCTGAGACGTGCCGCCGCCCAAACACCAGGGGCGCGGTCAAGGCCAGGCGTCCCCGCAGCGGGCCGCTCGCCTCCACGCTGACCGCGGTTTCATAGTCGGCGAGGACGCGGCGGGCCTGATCAGCCAGCCGACGACCGGCCTCTGTGGGGGCGAGCTTGCGGGTGGTGCGTTCCGCCAGGCGCGCGCCCGCCCGCGCCTCCAGCGCGGCAAGCGAGCGAGTGACGGACGCCGGGGAGCGGCGAAGCATCCGGGCGGCCCGCGCCAAGCCACCGGCGTCAAGGATGGCCAGGAACACCGAAAGCTCATCAAGCCGATCGATTGGATTATTCAATAATCTGCAATGGTGATTTGCGATCTTAGGGAATTAAGTCCATTCCACGCAAGGTCTAGGTTGACGTCACTGGCTCACAGGACATCTCCCATGCCCGCTCTGACCCTCTACGGCATCCCGCTTTCAGGACACTCCCATCGCGTGGAGTTGTTCCTCCACCTGCTCCGTCTCGACTACGAATACATCGAGGCCCAGAAGGATTTCCGGGACTCCCCGGCCTACCGCGCACTTAACCCGCTGGGCCAGATCCCGGTGCTGAAGGACGGCGATCTGGTGCTCGCCGACTCCAACGCGATATTGGTCTATCTCGCCAAGCGGTACGACGCTGGCGACAGTTGGCTGCCGCAGGATCCGGTGGCCGCCGCACGGGTCCAGCGATGGCTGTCCATCGCTGCGGGCGAGATCATGCACGGACCCGCCGCCGCGCGGGTCATGACCCTGTTCGGCGCGGCCAGCGAACCGGCGCGGACAGCCGCCATGGCCCTGGCCGGCCGAGTTCTGACCTTCATGGAAGCTCATCTGAAGGACCGGTCCTGGCTGGCGGCCGAGGCGCCAACCCTGGCCGACGTCGCCTGCTACACCTATGTCGCGCATGCGCCGGAGGGCGGGGTCACGCTGTCGCCCTATCCGGCCCTCCGTGCGTGGCTCGCGCGGGTCGAGGCCCTGCCCCGCTTCAAGGGACTGGTCGCCTCCCGTCCCGGCGACCGCCTGACGCCGTGATCCTTCCCGACGCGTTTCACACCGGCGAACTGGAGGCCCAGCGCCGGGCGGGCGGCGGGCCGCGCGGTCACGGCATCCGCGACCACATGCCAGATCAGCATCGGCAATTCTTCGAAACCCTGCCGTATGCGGTGCTGGCGGCTCTGGATCCGCTGGGCCAGCCGGTGGCCACCCTGATCACCGGAGAGCCCGGCTTCATCGCCGCGCCGAACCCGCTCACCTTGTCGATCGCCACAGTGTTGCATCCGCAAGATCCTGTCAGGGCCGGCTTAGCTCCAGCCGCTCCGTTCGGCCTGCTCGGCCTGGACCTCGCCACCCGGCGGCGCAACCGCGCCAACGGCCGGGTCGCCGCAGCGACCTCCGCCAACTACTGGCTGGTTGTGGATCAGAGCTTCGGCAACTGCCCGCAATACATTCAGCGGCGAGAGCCCTATGACGCGGTGCGCACGCCTGGCGGCTTGGAAGTCTTGACCGGCCTCGACGCCGACGCTCGAACTCAGGTGCTGGCCGCCGACACCTTCTTCGTCGCCACCGCGGCGCTGGGACCCAATGGCGGGGTCGACGTCTCCCATCGGGGCGGGCGCAGCGGCTTCGTGGCCATCGAGGGTGAGGCCCTGGTGATCCCCGATTTCCCGGGCAACCGATACTTCAACACCCTGGGTAACTTGCTGGCCTACCCGCGCGCAGGGTTGTTGTTCGTCGATTTCGAAACCGGAGACCTGCTGCACCTGCAGGGCTCCGCCGAGGTGTTATGGGACGCCGACGCCGATGCCAGCGGATTTGCGGGGTCGCAGCGGGTCTGGCGGCTGACGGTGGACGGCGGCTGGCGTCGGCGCGCCGCCGCGCCTCTGGCCTGGACCTATGTTGAAGAGTCGCCCGTCAGCGCCGCCACCGGGCGGTGGCCCGCAACGGCGCGGGACGGCAAGCTCAGCCTAATGCCTTGAACCACCGCTCAAGCATCTGCGCCTCCACCACGTGACGGGCGGTGCGTTCGGCAGCCTCGTCATCGACGCCCCACTTCTCCTCCTGGAAGACTTCGTCCAGGCGTGACAGCTCCAGAGCCTGGACGCCGCTCATCCAGCCGCGCGCCAGGCCAAAGGCCAGGACCGCCGAGCCGAACAGGGCGGTGCCGAAGGCGACACCGGCCAGACCGAAGTCATCGAGCTCCAGGGCCATGGCCCTCACCTTGGCCAGGGTCTCGTCGGGCTGGGTGCGGTGGACGATGCCGGCGGCGCGCACGAAGGCCACCTCGAACTCCCGCTCGGCGCGCTCCAGCACCGGGCCCCAGTGTTGCTGCTGGCGGTCCACCAGGCCGACCGGGTCCTCGGCGAAGTAGCAGAGCAGGTCGGAGCCGGCATAGTCGGCGATCTGGGCCGCCGTGCCGTCTCGCGCCTGGGGGATGGCGTCCAGCGCGGTATTGGCCAGTCGGGTCGCGTGCATCAGGGCCATCTCAATGTGATCGCCCTGGGAGGCCCACTCCGCGGCGACGAGGTCGGCCAGGGTCTGGCTCGGCAAGACCATCAGGGCCGCCCGGGGACTGCGCAGGCTGCGGCTGTCCAGCTTCACCGCAAAGCCGCCCTCGACGGCCTCAACCGCAACCGTCTTGTAGAAGCGGCGGGCCTTCTCGCCGGCTTCCTTGAATCCCTTGGCCACGTAGTCCTCCAGACGCCAGCGACGGAAACGGTCGCCGTGGGCGTGCAAATGAGCGTTGGATAAGATTTGCGCAAGGAGGCTCGCCTTGGCTGACCGCGACCTGGACGCCGCCATCGCCGTGACCCGCTTCGGACTGGGGGCGCGGACCGGCGAGATTCGCGAGGCGCGGCAGGACCCGCGCGGCTTCCTGAAGGCGCAAATTCACCGCGAAGGCGCGCAGCAGCCCCAGGCGGGCGCCGAGACGGCGCAGCAGCGCCTGGGCGAGTTCCGTGACTACCAGCAGGACCGCAGGGCGATGAAGGCCGCCCAGGGGCCGAACGATTCCAGGCCTGGCCCCCGCGACCCCGTCAAGATGGCCCGGAGGATGCTGCGCGAGGACACCGGCGCCGACTTCACCGCCCGCGCCCGTCTCGGCACCCAGACGTCCGAGGGCTTCCGCGAACGCTGGGCCCTGTTCTGGGCCAACCACTTCACGGTGTCGGCCACCAAGCTGATCACAGCCACGGTTGTGGGCCCCTATGAGCAGGAGGCGATCCGCCCGAACGTGTTCGGCGCCTTCGCCCAACTGCTGGGCGCCGCTGAAACCCACCCGGCCATGCTGCTCTATTTGGATCAGGCCCAGTCCATTGGCCCCGGCAGTCCAGCGGCGAAAAACGCGCGGCGCGCGGACAGGACGCCGGGCCTGAATGAGAATCTGGCCCGGGAGATCCTGGAACTGCACACGGTCGGCGTGGACGGCGGCTATGCCCAGGCCGACGTCACCGAATTCGCCCGCGCCATGACGGGGCTCTCCATCGGCGGTCTGCGCGAGGACCCCAGCCGAGCCGGCGCGACGATATTCCGCCCCATGGCCCACGAGCCGGGCGCGCGGACGGTGATGGGGGTGCGCTATCCGGCCGGCGGCAGGGAACAGGCGAGCGCGATCCTGGCCGACCTCGCCCAGAAGCCCGCCACCGCACGTTTCATTTGCGGCAAAATCGCCCGGCACTTCGTGGCCGACACTCCGTCGCCGGCCCTGGTGGGCCGCCTGGAGCGCCGCTGGCTCGACACCGGTGGGCAGCTCGGCGAAGTGGCCGAGGAACTGATCGAGGCGCCGGAGGCCTGGGCACCCACCCAGGCCAAGTTCAAGACGCCCTACGAGTTCCTGATCTCCAGTTGGCGGGCGGCGGGCGGCGCCCCGCGGGACATCAGTGTCCTGGCGCCAACCCTGAACGCCATGGGCCAGCGGGGCTTCAGCGCTCCCTCCCCCAAGGGCTGGCCCGAGGACACCGCCTCCTGGGCGACCCCGGACGCGATCATCAAGCGGATGGCCTGGGCCCAGACCTTCGCCGCCGCCGCCATCGCCGACCGCGATCCCTGGCGGCTGGCGACCGAGGCGCTCGGCGCGCGGTTATCCGCCCCCACGGCGACCGCCATCGCCCGCGCCGAGACCCGCGCCGAGGGCTTGGCCCTGTTGCTGATGAGCCCGGAGTTCCAACGCCGATGACCGCCAATCCCACACGCCGCGCCGCCCTGGCCACCGCCGCGGGCTTCGGCCTCTCCCTGGACTTCGTCGCCCGCCAGGCCTTCGCGGCCTCGGAGGGCGCGCAGGGTCTCCGCAAGCTGATCGTGGTGATCTGCCGGGGCGGGATGGATGGTCTATCCGTCGCCCCACCGGTAGGCGACCCCGATTACCAGGATCTGCGCCAGGCCATCGCCCTGGACGACAATGCCCTGAAGCTGGACGGGACCTTCAGCCTGCACCCGTCGCTGCCCTCGGTCCACGCCATGGCCCGGGCCGGTGAGGCGCGAATCGTCCCGGCTGTCGCCACGCCCGATCGCGCGCGCTCGCACTTCGAGGCTCAGGACGTGCTGGAGAGCGGCGCGGCGGGGGTCTACGGCGCCGGCAGCGGCTGGCTGAACCGGGTGGTGAGCAGCCTCTCGGCCCAGCGCAAGGTCGAGGCCCTCTCGGTGGGACCGACCGCACCGTTGATCCTGCGCGGGCCGGCTTCGGTGTCCTCCTGGTCGCCGGGCAAGGGCGTCGACGCCTCGGCCCGCCTGCCGACCCTGCTGCAGGACCTCTACCGGGACGATCCGGTGCTCGGCCCCGCCCTGGCCCGGGGCCTGGCCACCGAGACCATGGCCCAGGCGGCGATGACTAGCCTCGGCGGCGGCGCCTCCATGACCGCCATGACGCCCGCCAACGGCCAAGGGTTGGTGCGCCAGGGGGCCGAGGCGGCGCGGAAGCTGGGGTCGACTGTCGCGGGCTTCATGCGCGAACCCGGCGGCCCGCAGATCGCGGTGGTCAGCCTCGACGGCTTCGACACCCACGCCAACCAATTGGGCCAGCTGGCGCCGCGCCTGACCTATCTGGACGCCGCGCTGGACGGGCTGCGCGCTGGTCTCGGCGCGGCGTGGAAGGACAGTGTGGTGCTGGTGACCACCGAGTTCGGGCGCACGGCGCGGGTGAATGGCACCGGCGGCACCGACCATGGCACAGCCTCAACGGCCCTGGTGCTGGGCGGGGCGTTGAAGCCCGGCGGCATCATCGGCGACTGGCCGACCCTGAAAAGCTCGGCCCTGTTCGAGGCCCGTGACCTGGCGCCGACCCTGGACATGCGCGGCCTGTTCAAGGGGGTGCTGGCCGACCATATGGGGTTGGATCGACGGGCGCTGGAGACCACGGTCTTCCCCGATAGTGCGGCCGCCCGGCCCGTGACGGGACTGGTCTAGCCGTCCGGTCTCGGCGATCCTGGGCCGATGGGCGACGACATCCTGACCGACCGCGACTTGAACCGCGCCCTCCTGGCCCGCCAGATGCTGCTGGGGCGCCAGGCCATGGCGCCCGTGGACGCCCTGAGCCGGCTGCTGGCGATCCAGGCCCAGCTGCCGCGCACGCCCTTCATCGGCCTCTGGTCGCGCCTCGCCGGGTTCAGGCCCGAGGACCTGCGAACAGCCATCGCGGGTCGGCAGGTCGTCCGCGCCACCGCCATGCGCGGCACGCTCCACCTGATGACCGCCGCCGACTTCCTGGCCTTCCGGGGCGGCCTGAGGACAGGAGACGGCGTCAGCCTGCCGGGCGGAACCAAGACGACAGTCACCGAGCTGGAGCCGGTCCTGACCCTGGCGCGCAAGCACTTCACCGAACCAAGGGAGTTCGAGAGTTTCCGGGAAGTGCTGGAAAAGGCGGGCTATTCCGACATCCGCGTCATGGCCTATGCGGCGCGCCAGCTTCTGCCCCTGGTCCAGGCGGCGTCGGACACGCCGTACGGGTTTTCTCCCGGTGGCGAGTTCGTCCTGGTCAAGGCGTATCTGGGCAAGGACATCATGGCGGCGGCGGAGCCTGCCGAGCTGCTGCGCCGCTACCTGGCCGCCTGGGGCCCGGCGACACCGGCCGACTTCAGCGGCTGGTCCGGATTGAAGGGTGTGGCGACGCTGTTCGAAGCGCTCGGCGACGACCTCGTGACCTTGCGGGACGAACGCAAGAAGGTGCTCTACGACCTGAAGGATGCGCCCCGGCCGGGCGGCCACACCCCTGCCCCGCCGCGCTTCGTGCCGGACTTCGACGCCGTAACCCAGGGCCACCAGGACCGCGCCCGCATCCTGCCGCCCGAGCACGCGCCCAGGGTCGCCAGCAAGAACCTGCAGGTCCCGCCGATGCTGCTGGTGGACGGCTTCGTGGCCGGGACCTGGAAGCTGGAGGCCAGGCGCAAGACCGCGACCGTGACGGTCACCGCGTTCGACAGCTTCAGCGCCAAGGACCGCAAGGCCATCGAGGCCGAGGCGATCAACCTCGCCCTGGCTTTCGAGCCGGCGGCGGAGCCCGCCGTCGCCTTCGTCTAGGTATTCGCCGCCTTGGCGAAGTAGATCTCGGCGGGGCCCGGGAAATTCCGCTGGCGAACGTCGTCGGCGTAGCCCGCGATGGCCTTGGAGATTTCGCCGCGGAGGTCGGCGTAGCGACGCACGAACTTGGGCGTCCAGTCGAACAGGCCCAGCATGTCGTCGGTGACCAGGATCTGGCCGTCGCAACCGGCCGAGGCGCCGATGCCGATGGTGGGGACGGCGATGGCCTCGGTGATCTCGCGGGCCAGGCCCTCGGCCACCCCCTCGACGACCACGGCGAAGGCGCCAGCCGCGGCGGTGGCCTTGGCCTCCTCCAGGATGCGGGCGCGTTCCTCGCCGGCCCGGCCCTTGGCCTTGAAGCCGCCGTCCACCAGCACCGCCTGGGGCCGCAGGCCCACATGGCCCATGACCGGCACGCCGCGCTTGACCAGATATTCGATGGTCTCCACCACCGTGGAGCCGCTCTCGACCTTCACGGCCGAGGCGCCGGTCTCCTTCATGATGCGCACGGCGTTCTGGTAGGCGGTCTCGGGCGCGCCTTCGTAGGAGCCGAAGGGCATGTCCACGACCACCATGGCCTTCTTGGAGGTCCGCATCACCGCCTGGCCGTGCAGGATCATCATCTCCAGGGTCACGCCGACCGTGTTGGGCAGGCCGTGGACCACCATGCCGACGCTGTCGCCCACCAGCAGCAGGTCGCAGTGGTCGTCCAGCAGTTCGGCCATCGGCGCGGTGTAGGCCGTCAGGCAGACGATGGGCACGCCGCCCTTGCGCGCGGTGATATCGGGCGCGGCGAGGCGCCGGACCGTTTCATGACGTTGAGCCGACATCGTCAGATCTCCTCGATCACGCGGGTGAGCACGAAGCCCATGGCCAGGACAGCCAGGCCGCTGGCGATCCATACGACAGTCCAGTCCGACTGCACCATGGCGAACAGGTCCATGCCCGGACGCGCCTGAGCGATCCCAGCCTGCAGGAGGCGAGAAGAGCCCGCCGAGGCGTCCTCTACCCGCTGAACGAAGTTGGACATGATGAGCTGGCTGGCGCCGACGACGCCGCCGGCCAGGCCCGCGGCTCCGATGAACCAGCGGCGCATGTTCCAGCCGCGGTTGAGGCGGTGTTCCACACGCGCGGCGAAGGCGCTCTCATCGGAGAACGCCGGCGCATCGGAGAAGAGCCGCTCCAGGCGGCGTTCGAACTCGATCTCAGCCATTGCCACGCCTCCCTTCCAGCTCCGCGCCCTCAGGCGCCAGTCGCGTTCTGAGCTTCTCCAGACCACGTTTGACATGGGATTTGACCGTTCCAAGCGGCAGATTCAAGGCATCGGCGGCCTCGGCGTGGGACAGGCCCGCGCCGTAGCACATCGTCACGCAGAGCCGTTCGGCCGCGCCTAAACACTTCATGGCTTCGTCCAGATCGATACGGCCGGCGGCGTCGGGATGGTGGGCGGTCTGCGCGCCCTCCTCCGCCTCGAGCGCCAAGCTGGCCAGCCGTCGCTCACGCTGCAGACGCTTGAGGTGCTGACGGGCGGCGATACGCTTGACCCAGGCGGCGAAGGTCCCCTCGCCACGGAACTCGGTGATGCTTTCAAAAGCGGCTAGGAAGGCGTCCTGGGCCGTGTCGTCGGCCTCGGCCGAGGCTGCGCCCATTCGGCGCAGGAGGCCCCGCACCGCAGAGCCATGGCGGCGGACCAGCTCGCCGAAGGCGCGCCGTTCTCCCGTGGCCGACAGGGTCGCGAGCTCCACATCGTGGAGGCTGGCGTACCGCGATTGGTGTGAGCCCGACATGGGCTTGCTCCCCTTGGAACCGGCCTACTTGCCGCGCCCGAAGAATGAGATGACGATAAAGGCCACGCCGATGAAGCCGGGGAAGGCGGCCATGCCGATCAACGGATAGAGGGCGTCGGGCTCCTCGAAGCTGATGGCGAAGCCGAAAGCCGCGAGGCCCACCGCCACGCCCAGCCAGATGATGCCCGTGCGCAGGTCGCGCATCGGCGAGGCCGGCGTCTTGACCTTCACATCGCTGGTGATGGCCTCAATGACTTCGGCGGGGATCGGCTGGCCATGCTCGATGGAGGCCTTGAGGGTGTCGTGCAGGCGCGAGCGTTCGCGGCTCTTCAGGTAGGCGGGCACCAGGAACAGCGAGGCGATCGATCCGAAAACGATGAAGACGATGAGGACGGCTTCCATGACGTGGTCTCTCCAGTTTCAGGGCGTATCAGCCCGCTTCTGTGAGGAAAGAGGCCCGTGCGGCCTCCTATAGATGCAAGCTCGGCCATGAAATCTTTGTCATCATCTGGCGCTCAAGTCAGCACCCGGCCCCACCGAGCCAGTACGCCAGGATCAGAGCAACCTCGGGAACCAAGACTAGGGCTTCGGCGCGCCGCCAGCGGGATAGGCTTCCCGCATGTGGTTGACGCAGCCGGGGATCACCTCGGCGAGCGCGCTTTGGTCCACATCCGAAAGCTTGTTCAGATAGAGGCAGGCCTTGCCGGTCTTGTACTTGCCGAGCCGCGCCATCAGCGCATCGTCCTGATGGCCTGACATGATGTAAAGGGTCAGGGCCGCCTTGCGCGGCGAGAAGCCCACCAGGGGCGCGTCACCCTCCCGGCCGCTGTCGTACCGGTAGTGGTAGCTGCCAAAGCCGACGATGGTCGAGCCCCACATCCTGGCCGGCTCGCCACTGACCTTGGCCATCAGGTTGCAAACGGCGCGGGCGTCGGCCTGGCGGGCCTCAGGCTCGACGGCCGCCAGAAAGACTTCGACGTCGGCGTGGGTCTCCTGGGTCTTGTTGGGTGTCTGCGCCACGTCCGCCTCCCAGTCCTGACTCTGGAAGACTAGCCTAGTTTCGCCGCGTAGGTCTCGGGTTTGAAGCCCACCAGCAGCTCGCCGCCGACCTCCAGCACCGGGCGCTTGATCATCGAGGGCTGGGCCAGCATGAGGTCGATGGCCTTGGCCTGGTCGATGCCGGTCTTGTCGGCGTCGGGCAGCTTGCGGAAGGTGGTTCCGGCGCGATTCAGCAGGACCTCCCATCCGACCCGGCCGGCCCACCCCTCCAGGGTGGGGCGGTCGACGCCAGCGGTCTTGTAGTCGTGGAAGTCGTAGTCGACGCCGTGGCCGTCCAGCCAGTCGCGGGCCTTCTTCATCGTGTCGCAGGCCTTGATGCCGTGGATCCTGGTCTTTCCCATCGTGGCGCTCCCCGTCCGAATCGGAGGCCAGCTTACCGGCCCAAGCGCGACTTGGAGATGTCAGGCTGGACCTGAGGTCCCGGCCTGTTTCCAGTAGATCGCCGTGCCGCTGAGCCCGCCATGCGGCTTATAGGCATAGTCCGGGATCACCCCGGCGAGCTTGAACCCCATAGCCTCATAGAGCGGGGCCGCGCCGCCGTCCGTGGCCGTGTCCAGCACCAGCAGAGTTCGGGACCTGGTCACGGCCAGGCGCTCGGCCTCCCGCAGCAGGGCGGTGGCGATCCCCCTGCCCCGGTGGCTGAGCCGCGTCATCATCTTGGCGATCTCGGCGCGGTGCGGCTGGTTGTCGGGACAGTCCAGCAGCAGGGTCACCGTGCCCACCAGGGCCTCACCGTCGAAGGCGCCCAGGATGACGCGCTCGTCCCGGGCGGCGGCCGCGAGAGCGTGGTCCCAGAAGGCGTCGGCCGTCTCCCGGCTGATGGGGTGCATGAAGCTGACAGACGCGCCGCTGGTGACCGCCTCGATGAGCAGGTCGCTCAGCGCGTCCCGGTGGGTGGTGTCGAGCATCTGGATCATGGTCAGCTCCGGGCCAGGACGACGACGTAGGTGCAGGGCTGCACGGCCTCGTTGGCGATGGTGACCTCGCCGGGCGGGCCAAAGCCCAGGCAGTCGCCGGGGGCGAGCTCGTGGCGGTCGCCGCCCTCGTGGATGACCAGGTCGCCGGACCGCACCCAGACCACCTGTCGGATGTGCGCGTAGGACGAGGCCGGCAGGGTGACGCGCTGGCCAGGGGGCAGTTCGACTTCGACAGTCTCAACAGGGTGGTCAGGGCGGCTGAACACCTGGCGGCGGCGGTAGCCGGTCTCGGGATCGCGCCAGACCGGCTGGTCGGCGGCCCGGGTCAGGCGCTCGCCGCCGCCCTCGGCGCGGAGCAGCAGGCCGCCAGGGTGAGATCGAAGGCGCCGGCCAGCCGGATCAGGATCACGGCGGTGGGGCTGACCTCCTGGCGCTCGATCTTGCTGATGGTGGCCTTGGAGACCCCGGAGCGCTCGGCGAGGTCAGCGAGTGACCAGCCGCGCATGTCGCGCTCCAGCCTCAGGCGGTTGGCGAGCAGCGCTCCGGAATCATCCACTAAAGTATCCATACGTCTCGAATATGAGACGACAAAGGTGAGATCAACCCAAGAGCGCGGCGCCAGGCCCACAGGTCGGCAAAAGCTTACCCCAAGCATGGACATCACGGGATGATCACGCCATGTGCACGTCTCCGCTCCAGAGCCCTTGAGACCGTCATGCCCGCTTACCGTTCCCGCACCTCCACCCATGGCCGCAACATGGCCGGCGCCCGCGGGCTGTGGCGCGCCACGGGCATGAAGGACGCCGACTTCGGCAAGCCGATCATCGCGGTGGTCAACTCCTTCACCCAGTTCGTTCCGGGCCACGTGCACCTGAAGGACCTGGGCCAGTTGGTGGCCCGCGAGATCGAGCGGGCCGGCGGCGTGGCCAAGGAGTTCAACACCATCGCCGTGGACGACGGCATCGCCATGGGCCACGACGGGATGCTCTACAGCCTGCCGTCCCGCGAACTGATCGCCGACAGCGTCGAGTACATGGCCAACGCCCACTGCGTGGACGCCATGGTCTGCATCTCCAACTGCGACAAGATCACGCCGGGCATGCTGATGGCGTCCCTGCGCCTGAACATCCCCACGGTCTTCGTCTCCGGCGGGCCGATGGAGGCCGGCAAGGTGATCCTCAAGGGCAAGGAAGTGGCGCTGGACCTGGTGGACGCCATGGTCGCCGCCGCCGACGAGAACGTCTCCGACGAGGATGTCGCCACCATCGAGAGGTCGGCCTGCCCCACCTGCGGCTCCTGCTCGGGCATGTTCACCGCCAATTCGATGAACTGCCTGACCGAGGCGCTCGGCCTATCCCTGCCCGGCAACGGTTCGGTTCTGGCCACCCACGCCGACCGCGAGCGCCTGTTCCTGGAGGCCGGCCACACCGTGGTGGACATCACTCGGCGCTTCTACGAGCAGGACGACGTCAGCGTCCTGCCGCGCTCGGTGGCCAATTTCCAGGCCTTCGAGAACGCCATGAGCCTGGACATCGCCATGGGCGGCTCCACCAACACCGTCCTGCACCTGCTGGCCGCCGCCCATGAGGCGGAGGTGGACTTCACCATGGACGACATCGACCGGCTGTCGCGCCGGGTGCCCTGCCTGTCCAAGGTGGCGCCGGCCAAGTCCGACGTGCACATGGAGGACGTCCACCGGGCCGGCGGGGTCATGGCCCTGCTGGGGGAGCTGGAGCGCGGCGGCCTGCTGCACACCGACACCCCCACCGTCCACAGCGCCACTCTGGGGGAGGCCCTGGACCGGTGGGACATCGCCCGCACCACCAGCGAGAGCGTCCACACCTTCTTCAAGGCCGCGCCCGGCGGCGTGCCGACCCAGACCGCCTTCAGCCAGAGCCGCCGCTGGGACGCCCTCGACCTGGACCGGGCCGGCGGGGTGATCCGCAATGTCGAGAACGCGTTCTCCAAGGACGGCGGCCTGGCGGTGCTGAAGGGCAACCTGGCCCTGGACGGTTGCATCGTGAAGACCGCCGGCGTGGACGACAGCATCCTGGTCTTCACCGGCACGGCGCGGGTGTTCGAGAGCCAGGACGCCTCGGTGAGCGCCATCCTGACCGGCAAGATCAAGGCCGGCGACGTGGTGGTGATCCGCTACGAGGGGCCGCGCGGCGGACCGGGCATGCAGGAGATGCTCTATCCCACCAGCTACCTGAAATCGAAGGGCCTGGGGAAGGCCTGCGCCCTGATCACCGACGGCCGCTTCTCGGGCGGCACCTCGGGCCTCTCCATCGGCCACGTCTCGCCGGAAGCCGCCGAGGGCGGGCTGATCGGCCTGGTGCAGGACGGCGACCCGATCGAGATCAATATCCCGGAGCGCAGCATCCACCTTGCCGTGAGCGACGCCGTGATCGCCGAACGCCGCGCCGCCCAGGCGGCCCGGGGCGCAGAGGCCTGGACCCCGGCCGCCAAGCGCGAACGCAAGGTCTCCATGGCCCTGCGCGCCTACGCCGCCTTCACCACCAGCGCCGCGCGCGGCGCGGTGCGGGACGTGGATCAGAAGCGGTAGGAGACCACGCTCCGCTTCGAGGTCCGTCTCTTGGGCGCGTCGACGAGGCGTCGGCTCCTGGCGAGACATGGCGGAAGAAATTTGTTTCGCATGGACATCGAATTGGCGCCCAACCTCGTAGAGGAAGGCGCCAATCCCGCGTCCCGGAGGGCCCCGTGCAGATTGCCGTTCTCCCCATCGCCCGCGACGGAGAGACCTTCGCCGTGCACGCCAGCGGCGGCGGTTGGCGCACGGCATGGCATCAGCCCTCCACGTCGCCTGATGGGACGCGGCATGGCGCGTGCGGCTTCTGCGTCACCGAGGACGGGGAGGTTGTGCTGGTCAGCCAAGACGGCGTCCGCTGGGAGTGGCCCGGCGGCCGTCCCGAGGGCGACGAGACCTGGGAGCAGACCTTCCGGCGCGAGATGCTGGAGGAGACCTGCTCGGTGGTCGGCGACGCCCGGCTGCTGGGCTTCTGCCGGTCTGAGTGCGTCGAGGGTCCGGAAGCCGGCCTCGTCCTGGTCCGGTCGGTCTGGCGGGGCGAGGTTGAGGTGCTGCCCTGGACGCCGCAGTTCGAGATTCGTCACCGGCGGATCGTGCCGGCCGAGGCGCTGGTGTCGGAGATACATATCGAGGTGGGTTGGGAGCCGATCTTCCGGCGGGCGATGTTGGAGGCGGGGTTGATCTGAGACCACCCCCCGTCCGCTCATCCCCGCGAAAGCGGGGACCCATGTGTTTTATCCAAGAGCGCTGACCAACAGAAAAAGCCTGGGTCCCCGCTTTCGCGGGGATGAGCGGAGTTTGGTGGTCTGGCCTTAGGCCAAGAACGCCTCCACTCGCCCGGCGAGCTCCGCGCTCGGCGGGATCATGGGCAGGCGCAGGTCGGGGGTGTCGATCAGGCCCGTGCGCCACAGAGCGTGCTTGAGGGCCGACGGGCTGGGTTCCGCGAACAGCAGGTCCGGGATGGCGGCGACCTCCGCCCACAGACGTCCGGCCTCGTCCCAGCGCGCGTCCCTGGCCAGACGGTGGATATCGCGGAACATCTCGGGCCGCAGGTGGGCCGAGGCGACGACGCCGCCGTCGGCGCCCTGGCGGAGGGCGAAGAGGAAACCGGCGTCCTCGCCGCAGAGCACCGAGAAGCCGTCCGGCTTGCGGGCGATCAGGTCGCGGGACTGGCCCGGGTCGGCGCAGCAGTCCTTCACGCCGACGATGTTGGGCCGCTCGGCCAGGCGCAGCAGGGTGTCGTTGGCCATGTTCACCCCGGTTCGGTAGGGGATGTTGTAGACCAGGATGTCACGGGTCGTGGCCTCGGCGATGGCCTCGAAGTGCAGGCGCAGGCCCTGCTGGGTCGGACGGACATAGTAGGGACAGGCGATCAGCAGGCCGTCGGCGGGCAGGTCTTCGGCCGCGCGGACCGCCTCGACGACATTGGCCGTCACTGCGCCGCCGAGGCCGATCAGCACGGGAGCGCCCTTTCCGGCCGCCTCCAGTTCCTCCGCGGTCCAATCAGCCAGGCGGCGGACTTCGTCGCGGGACAGCGCCAACCCCTCGCCTGTTGTCGCGGCCAGGATGATGCCGTCCACCTGGCCGGCGTAGCGGGCCACCATGCGGCGAACTGAGGCCTCGTCCAGGTCACCATCCTTGTACGGACTGACCATGGGCAGCCAGACGCCCTGATAGCGGGGATGGGGAAGTGTCATGATCGTCTCCTTGCAAGGCCGGAGACGGAAGCGTTGGACCCCGTCGCACCGGCGGGGTCTCTTTGATGGTGTCGGCCGTCCCCTAGGGGACGCGCACAGACCAGCCAAGACCCCTGTCGAGGGCCTGTTTTTTGGCGCGGGCGTTGGCGGCGCAGCGGGTCATGGTTGCGAGATGAGCCATCGGCCCGTAGGCGTCAAGGCGAAGCTCGCCTTCGGGTGCGGCTTGTCCCAGCCCCGGTCGAACATTGCTCCGCCAGATCGCGCTTGCCGGACCCGGAATATGACAGTCCTATTCCGCCATTCAGGCCTGGAGGGATTGGGATGTCGAACCTGGGAACCGTCGCCACGGATCGCCGCACGCTGCTGGCCGGAGGCGCGGCCGCGGCCCTGTTCACGCCCAGCCTGGCCTTCGCCGCCAGCGGCGACATGCCCGCCATCCGCAAGGCCGCCGAGGCGGGCTACGCGGCCTCGGTGAAGCGCATCCAGGACTGGATCGCCCTGCCCTCCATCGCCGCCGAAAACCTCGATATGGAAAAGGGCGCCGACTACATGGCGGCCCTGGCCAAGGACGCCGGCTTCCAGCACGTCGAGAAGGTGCCCACCGAGGGCGCTCCCGGCGTGTTCGCCACCCTCGATGTCGGCGCCAAGCGTTGGATGGGCATCTACTTCATGTACGACGTGAAGCAGTACGACCCGGCCGAATGGAGCTCCCCGCCCCTGGAGGCGCGCATCGTCGACAAGCCCGGCTTCGGCAAGGTGATCGTCGGGCGTGGCGCGGTGAACCAGAAGGGGCCCCAGGCCGCCTTGCTCGCCGGGCTGCACGCCCTCCGCGCGGCCGGCAAGAAGCCGCCGGTGAACCTGGTGCTGATCTGCGAGGGCGAGGAGGAGATCGGCAGCCCCCACTTCCGCCAGATCGTCACCAAGCCTCACATCCTGGCCGCCCTGAAGAGGTGCGAGGGCGTGATCATCCCGGCCGGCTGGCAGAGCCCCAGCGACGGCGGCGTGACGGTCAACCTGGGCGCCAAGGGCATCGTGGAGCTGGAACTGGTGGCCAGCGGCGCCAAGTGGGGCCGGGGTCCCAAGACCGACATCCACTCCAGCGAGAAGGCCCGCGTCGACAGCCCCGCCTGGCGTCTGGTGCAGGCCCTGACGACTCTCGTCACCCCGGACGGCAACAATCCGGCCATCGACAACTATTTCGAGAAGGTCCGCCCCCTCACGCCCCGCGAGAAGGAGCTGATCGCCCTGGCCGGCAAGCAGCTCAGCGAGGCCGACGCCAAGAAGGCGCTGGGGGTCGAGCACTTCATCGACGACCTGCCCTGGGAGACGACCCTGGAGCGGCTGGCCTCACAGCCGACGGTGAACATCGAGGGCCTGGTGTCGGGCTATACCGGTCCCGGCGGCAAGACCGTGCTGCCCGGCCGGGCGGTGGCCAAGATGGACCTGCGCCTGGTGCCCAACATGACCGCCGAGGACTCGGTGGCCAAGCTGCGCGCCCACCTGGACAAGCGCGGATTCAAGGACATCGAGGTCAATGTCAGCGGCGGCTATGACCCCACCGAGACCGACGAGAACAGCCGGCTGATCAAGGCCGAGCTGGCCACCTACAAGCGCAACAATGTGCCGACCACCATCTATCCGCGCCTCGCCGGCTCGTGGCCGGGGTCGGTCTTCACCTCGGCGCCGGTCAGCCTGCCGGCCGGCCAGTTCGGACTAGGCCACGGCAGTGGGGCGCATGCGCCCAACGAGTACTACGTGATCGAGTCCAGCAACCCGAGGGTTCAGGGCCTGGTGGGGTCGACCATGAGCTATGTGGACTTCCTCTACGAGATCGCCGCGGCGAAGTAGGCGCGGCTATTTCGCGGTCTGCCGGGCCAGATGCCAGGCGCCGAACTCGTGGCCATCGATCAGGCCGTCGGCGTTCTTGTCGGCCTTGGCGAAGTCGGCGGCCGGCAGCTTATAGGCGGCCCACTCGGCCTTGCTCAGGCGGTCGTCCTTGTTGGTGTCGGCCGGATGGATGAACCGGCCCTCCGCCGCCATGGCGGTGGAGGCCGCGGCCAAGGCGGCGGCGAGGATCAGGAAGCTCGGGCGCATGGGAAACTCCGCGTCTGTGGAGCGTGCAGAGATCACGCCGGTGTGGCCGAATTTCGCCGTCCGGGCGCGGTTCAGCCGAAGGCGAGGCTTGGATCGGCGGCCAAGGACCCCATCTAGCCATCAACCGGGCTTGGCCTCAGGCGGCCGGCCTCCTAGGGTCGCCGAATATTGAAGGAGAAGATCGATGAGTCAGGAACGTGCGGTGCTGGCCGGCGGCTGCTTCTGGGGCATGCAGGATCTGATCCGCCGCTATGACGGCGTGATCTCCACCCGGGTCGGCTATTCCGGCGGCGATGTGAAGAACGCCACCTATCGCAACCACGGGACCCACGCCGAGGCCATCGAGATCATTTTCGATCCTGCGCGCATCAGCTACCGCGCCCTGCTGGAGTTCTTCTTCCAGATCCACGATCCCACCACCAAGAACCGCCAGGGCAACGACATCGGCCTGAGCTACCGTTCAGCGATCTACTACACCGACGAGGCGCAGAAGCAGGTGGCCGTGGACACCATCGCCGACGTCGAGGCCTCGGGCATCTGGCCCGGCAAGGTTGTCACCGAGGTCGAACCGGTGGGCGACTTCTGGGAGGCCGAGCCGGAGCACCAGGATTACCTGGAGCGCATTCCCAACGGCTACACCTGCCACTTCGTGCGGCCAGGCTGGAAGCTGCCGGTCCGCGCCCCGGCATGAGGTGATGCGGAAGCCGGTGTCGGAACCGCCTGCGCCGCTCGCGGTGTCGTGACCTATCGACTGCGACTGGAGAGGCCGGATGGGCGAGCTGATCCTCACCACCTTCGACTGGGTTCCGGATGGGCCGCGGGGCTATGTGCGGGACCTACGCGTGCGCTGGGCCCTGGAGGAGGCCGGCCTCCCCTACCGTGTCGAGAGCACGCCTTTCCAAGATCGGCCGGCTGGGCACTTCGCGCATCAGCCCTTTGGCCAGGCGCCGTGGCTGACGGACGGCGACCTCTCGATCTTCGAGAGCGGCGCGATCCTTCTGCACCTGGGCGAACTCAGCGAGGCGCTGATGGCCACGGATCGGCGCGGCCGCAATGAGGTCAAGGAATGGCTGTTCGCCGCGCTCAACTCCGTCGAGATGGCGAGCCTGCCGTGGTCGCTCCTGCAGTTCACCGGCGAAAGCCAGGACACAGCGGTCTGGAAGCTGTTCGACGGGTTCCTCAAGACCAGCCGGCTCTCCCATCTGGAGCCTGTGCTGGCGGAACGGGAGTGGCTGGCCGGCGCCTTCTCCATCGCCGACATCCTAATGGCCGATGTGTTGCGCCTGGTGGACCGCTTCGACGGCCTGGCGGCCCATCCCGCATCCAAGGCCTACGTCACGCGCGCCGAGGCCCGCCCGGCCTTCGTGAAGGCACACGCCGACCAGATGGCGCACTTCGCGGCGGCGGACCTCCTGAGAGGCTAGGGCCGGCGCCCTATTCCCACTCGATCGTGCCCGGCGGCTTGCTCGTGACGTCATAGACCACCCGGTTGACGCCGCGGACCTCGTTGATGATCCGGGTGGCGCAGCGGCCCAGGACCTCCCAGGGGAACTCGAAGAAGTCGGCGGTCATGCCATCGGTGGAGGTGACGGCGCGCAGCGCGAGCACGTCCTCATAGGTGCGGGCGTCGCCCATGACGCCGACGGTCTTGACCGGGAGCAGCACGGCGAAGGCCTGCCAGATCTTGTCATAGAGGCCGGCCTTGCGGATCTCATCCAGATAGATGGCGTCGGCCTGCTGGAGGACGGCGACCTTCTCGCGGGTGATCTCCCCGGGGATGCGGATGGCCAGGCCCGGGCCGGGGAACGGGTGGCGGCCGACAAAAGCCGGGGCCAGGCCCAGCTCGACGCCGAGCGCGCGGACCTCGTCCTTGAACAGCTCGCGCAGGGGCTCCACCAGCTTCAGCTTCATGTAGTCGGGCAGGCCGCCGACATTGTGGTGGCTCTTGATCACCGCCGAGGGACCGCCGCTGGTGGACACGCTCTCGATCACGTCGGGATAGAGGGTGCCCTGGGCCAGGAAGGCCGCGCCCTCGATCTTGGCGCTTTCCTTGTCGAAGACCTCGATGAACAGGCGCCCGATGGTCTTGCGCTTGGCTTCGGGATCGCTGACGCCGGCCAGCTCGCCGAGGAAAAGGTCGCCGGCGTCCACGTGGATGAGCGGGATGTTGTAGTGGTCACGGAACAGGGTGACGACCTGCTCGGCCTCGTTGTGGCGCAGCAGGCCGGTGTCGACGAAGACGCAGGTCAGCTGGGCGCCGATCGCCTCGTGGATCAGGACCGCGGCCACCGAGGAGTCGACGCCCCCTGACAGACCGCAGATCACCTTACCGTCGCCGACCTGGTCGCGGATCTTCGCCACCATCTCCTGGCGGAAGGAGGCCATGGTCCAGTCGCCGGTGAGGCCCGCGATGCCGTGGGTGAAGTTCTTCAGCATCTGGGCGCCGCGCGGGGTGTGGGCCACCTCCGGGTGGAACTGGATGCCGTAGAAGCGGCGCGCCTCGTCGGCGATCACCGCATAGGGGGAGCCCGGCGAGGAGGCGACCACCTCGAAGCCCTCCGGTATGGCGGTGATCTTGTCGCCGTGGCTCATCCAGACGGTTTCCAGATCGCCGACATTCCCGAGGCCGGCCAGCAGGGGCGAGGCTTTCTCGATCTTGATTTCGGCGCGGCCGAACTCGCGGTGATGGCCGCCTTCGACCTTGCCGCCCAGCTCGGCGCACATGGTCATCTCGCCGTAGCAGATGCCCAGGACCGGGACACCCAGCTCGAAGACCCGCCGGGTGACGGCGGGGCTCTCGGCCTCGTGGACGCTGGCCGGGCCGCCCGACAGAATCACCGCCTTGGGGGCGAAATCGGCCAGCATGGCCTCGACCTTGTCGTAGGGATGGATCTCGCAGAAGACCCCGCTCTCACGCAGGCGCCGGGCGATGAGCTGGGTCACCTGGCTGCCGAAATCGACGATCAGGACGCGTTCGTGGGTGGGGGTCATGGGGCTTTGTCGGCGAGAGGTTGGGTTCGCTCCAGCACCGCGACGAAGAAGCCGTCGGTGGCGGCGGTGGCGGGGGTCAGGCGGAGATAGCCTTCCGGAGTCAGGCGGGCGATCAGGTGTTCGTCGGCGGTGGCGGGTCTGACCGCGAAGCCCTCGGTGCGGGCCAGGAAGGCTGAGACCCGGTCCTCGTCCTCCTCGGGCAGGACCGAGCAGGTGACGTAGATCAGCCGGCCGCCGGCCTTCACGAAGGTCGCGCCCATATCCAGCACCGCGTCCTGGTCGGACTGACGCCGCGCGAAGGTCTCTTCGCTGAGCCGCCACTTGGTGTCGGGGTGGCGGCGCCAGGCGCCGGAGCCGGAACAGGGGGCGTCAATGAAGACCACGTCCATCTTGTTGGCGAGACCCCTTAGCGGGTCGGCCTCCACCGGGGAGCGGATCTGCAGATTGCGGACGCCGGCGCGGTCGGCGCGGCGGATGGTGTCGGCCAGGCGCCGCGCCTCGCTGTCATAGGCGTAGATCTGGCCGGTGTTGCCCATGGCGGCGGCGAGCGCGAGGGTCTTGCCCCCGCCCCCGGCGCAAAGGTCGAGCACCTGGGCGCCCTTGACCTCGCCCGCGCAGGCCGCGGCGATCTGGGAGCCGAGGTCCTGCACCTCGAACCAGCCCTTGGAGAAGGCCGGGATGGTCTCGACGGCGCCGGCCCGGTCGGTGGCGGCGGGCGCGGGGATACGCAGGGCGGTGGCCAACTCCGGCACGGCGGCGGCGTGCAGCGGCTGGGTGGCCTTGAGCGCGCGGGCCGGATCGGTCTTCAGCGTATTGACCCGCAGGTCGATGGGCGCGCGCTCCGAGAGCGCCTCGCCTTCCAGCGCGGCGGCGTCGCCGAAGGCGCGGGCGAAGCTGGCCTCCAGCCAGGCCGGATAGTCGCCGCGCACCGACGGCGGCGCGTCGGCGAGGTCGCGGGGGCTCTCGAGGGCGGCGGTCTCGGCGTCGGTCAGGGCGCCGTGGCCGTGGGGTTCCTCGGTGACGGCGGCGGCGATGCGATCCACGGGCCAGTCCCACTCGTACTTGAGCACGCCGAGCACCGTGGCGCGGAGGCTGTCGTCACCCATCTTCCAGGCGATGGAGCGGCGGCGGCGCAGGGCGTCAAGCACCAGGCCTGCGACCCAGGCGCGGTCCTTGGAGCCGGCATAGCGGGCGTCGTTCCCCCAGGACTTCAGGGCCAGGCGTGAGGGCCGGTGTCGCTGCTCGACGTCGGTGAGCACCTCGATGGCCGCCGAAAGGCGCCCGCCGTCACGCAAGGAAGATCGCCGCCACGATCATGCCGACGCCGATCATGCTGACAAACCAGACCAGGGTGCGCAGGCCGGTGATCCCGGCTGCGTAGAGGGGGACATAGAGGATGCGCGCGCCCACATAGAGCAGCCCGCCCCAAAGGGTTAGCTCGCCGGTCTTGGCCACCAGATAGGCCGCGAAGGTGGCGGCCACGAAGAAGGGGAAGGTCTCCTGGAAGTTCCGGTACGCCCGGTCCAGCCGCCCCGACACACCGGTGAGAACCCGGTGCTCGTCGCGAGGGCCAGCCGCCCATTTGAGGTCCTGCTCGGGATGCATCCGCGCCGCCGCGGTCGCCCACAACAGCTGCAGGATCCCGACGATGATCGCCGCGCCGATCAGTTGAAGTTCAGGTGCTGCGTTCATGGTCTCAGACGGGGCTCGTATAGTTGGGGGCCTCACGGGTCATCATGACGTCGTGGACGTGGCTCTCTCGCAGGCCCGCGCCGGTGATGCGGATGAACCGGGCCTTGTCGCGGAAGGCCTGCAGGTCAGCGGCGCCGGTATAGCCCATGGCGGCCCGGAGACCGCCCACCATCTGGTGCAGGATGGCCGCGATCGGACCCTTGTAGGCGACCTGGCCCTCGATGCCCTCGGGCACCAGCTTCAGGGCCGAGACCTCCTTCTGGAAGTAGCGGTCGGCCGAGCCGTTGGCCGTCGACATGGCGCCCAGGGACCCCATGCCGCGATAGGCCTTGTAGGAGCGGCCCTGGTACAGGAACACCTCGCCAGGCGCCTCGTCGGTGCCGGCGAAGGCTGAGCCCATCATGGCCACCTGAGCGCCCATTGCCAGCGCCTTGGCCAGGTCGCCGGAGTACTTGATGCCGCCGTCGGCGATGATGGGGACGTCGGTGCCGGCCGCGGCGCGCACCGCGTCGGCGATGGCGGTCAGCTGGGGCACGCCCACGCCGGCCACGATGCGGGTGGTGCAGATGGAGCCCGGGCCGATGCCGACCTTCACGGCGTCGGCGCCGGCGTCGATCAGGGCCCGCGCGCCTTCGTAGGTGGCGACGTTGCCGGCGACGATCTGGACGCGGTTGGTCTCGCGCTTCAGGCGGACCACGGCGGCGGCGACATCGGCGTTGTGGCCGTGGGCGGTGTCGATCACCACCACGTCCACGCCGGCGTCCACCAGGGCCATGGAGCGCTCATAGCCCCCGTCGCCCACGGTGGAGGCCGCACCCACCAGCAGGCGGCCATGGGCGTCCTTGGCGGCGATGGGGTGGGCCTGGGCCTTCTCCATGTCCTTGACGGTGATCAGGCCGACGGCGCGGTAGGCGTCGTCGACGACGATCAGGCGCTCGATCTTGTGCTGGCGCAGGAGGGCGCGAGCCTCGTCCTGGGTGCAGCCTTCGCGCACCGTGATCAGGTTCTCCTTGGTCATCAGCGCCTTGGCCGGGACCTCGCTGGAGCCCTCGAACCGCATGTCGCGGTTGGTCAGGATGCCCACCAGCTTGCCGGTGCCGGGCTCGACCACCGGGAAGCCGGAGATCTTGCGCCGGGTCTTGATGGCCAGGACCTCGCTGAGCGGAGTGTCGGGGTTGATGGTCAGCGGGTTGATGACCATGCCGCTTTCGTAGCGCTTCACCTCGCGGACCTGCTCGGCCTGCTCGTCCGGCGTCATGTTCCGGTGCAGCACGCCCAGACCGCCGGCCTGGGCCATGGCGATGGCCAGGCGGCTCTCGGTGACGGTGTCCATGGCCGAGGACACAAGCGGTATGTTCAGACGGATTTCGCGCGTGAACCGAGTGGCGGTGTCCACCTGGCCGGGCATCACATCGGATGCGCCGGGTTCGAGCAAAACGTCGTCGAAGGTGAGCCCTTCGCGAATCTCCATGGGAGTCTCCATTTTGCGAGCCGCGTATAAGGCGTCGGGGCGGGGGTGGGCAAGGGCAGCGTCGAGGAGAGTCACGGGGCGGGCTCCTTGTTGAGGCCGAAGGTCATGGCGAACATGACCAGGCAGAGGGCGGCCCCGCCGGTCAGGGCCAGGGTCGGCGAGCGGTCGATGGCCAGGCCGTAGAGGGCCGGGCCGCCGATCTGGGCGAACTGGGCCGGGCGGCTGAGCAGGGCCGAGCGGTAGGCGTATCCTTCAGTCCCCCAAATGGTCAGCGGCAGGACCCCCTTGGACACGGTGAGCATGCCGTTGCCGGCGCCTTGGCCCAGCGCCATGGCGGGGGCCGCGACCTTGCCGAAGGTAAGCAGGGCCGCGGCGCCCAGGGGGTGCATGAGGGTGGCCGCGCGGGTGGCCAGCAGCGGCGGGAAGCGGCGCAGGACGGCGAACTCCAGGGCCCGGATGGCGACGGCGGCCAGGCCCACCAGGGCGGCGGTGGACATGGCGGCCGTCACGGAGAGACCAAAGGCCACCAGGAGCCGCGGAAGATGGGTGCTCATGCAGGTGGAAATGAACCAGGCCCCTGCGAATAGAACGGAAAGCTGGATCATCGCGCGGTCCCAGACCACCGGCGCAGGGGGACCGACATTGGCCGACATGTGGCCGCCGAGGTCTCGCGGAATGACCAGAGCCCCCAGGGGCAGGCAGACCCCGAGGTGCAGGGCCGCCCAGGCGAAACAGGCGCCCTGCCAGCCCAACTGCTGGCCCAGCCAGTGGGTGACAGGAAAGCCGAGGCTGGAGCCCAGGCCGCCGATCAGGGCCACCCCGGTGATCGCGCGTCGGGCCTGGTCGCCATGGAGCGTGACCAGGATGGCGAAGGGCGTGCCGTAGAGGCCCAAGGCCATGGCCAGGCCCAGGACGATCATGCCCAGGGTCAGGAGGATAGGCCCCTGCGCCAGGCCGATGAGGCAAAGGCCCGCGGCGAACACCTGGTTGGAGATCAGCAGTGGGGCCTTGCCGCCATGACGGTCGATCCAGCGGCCGGCGGATGGCGCGGCCAAGGCGCTGGCGGCCAGGGCCACCGACATCAGGCTGAACACGAAGGTGGGGGCCAGGCGCAGGTCGGCGGCGATGGCGTCGCCCAGCACGCCGATCAGATAGAAGCTGGAGGCGAAGGCGATGGTCTGCCCCAGCCCCAGGGCCAGCATGATCACGGTCTGGGGCGGGTGAGGTTTCGACGCCATCAACAGCTTGTGCGCCGTTTGCCTCATGACGGAAATCGACATATCGGGAACGAGATGTTCGAAAATCTCACATTCGGCCCCCTGCCCTCCCTGAACGCCCTGCGCGCCTTCGAGGCCATGGCGCGGACCGGGCGCGCGACCCTGGCGGCCGAGGAGCTTCACGTCACCCATTCGGCGGTCAGCCGGCAGGTGAAGGCCCTGGAACTGAGCCTGGGGGTGCGGCTGTTCACCGGGCCCAAGCACCGGCTGGAGCTGACCCCGGTGGGCGCGGCCCTACTGCCGGCCCTGACCGCCGCCTTCGACCAGATCACCGGCGCCGTGCGCCAGGCGCGCGGCGGGGGCGAGGACCTGCACATCGCCGTCAACGCCAGCATCTCGGTGAAATGGCTGATCCCCCGCCTGTCGCGGTTCACCCAGGCCCATCCCGGCGTGCGCCTGCATCTGACCGAGCTGGCGCCCCAGGCTGTCAGCCAACGCGGCGCCGACGCCGTGGTGCGGCTGGTGCCGACGAGCCGCCTCTCCGATCCCCTGGCGACGGCCTTCATGCCCAGCCACCTGGGCGCGGTGATGTCGCCGAGCCTGGCGCAGCGTTTCCCCGACGCCCTGCGGGCGCCGCGCCTTGTGGCCCAGACCCACCCGCAGGGCTGGGCCATCTGGGCGGCCCTGGCCGGGCTGGAACTGCCGCCGGCCCCCGAACAGCCCTTCGCCCACCTGCACTTCGCCCTCGACGCCGCCATCGCGGGGCTGGGGGTGGCGGTCATGCCCTGGCCCCTGGTGGCCGACTATGTGCGCAGCGGCCGGCTGGTCGCCCCCTTCGGCTTCATCCCGGCCCAGAGCGGGTTCGCCTTGCTAGCCGCGCCAGGGGTCAGCAGCCGGGCGCTGGACCAGTTCCGGGGGTGGCTGCTGGCCGAGGGCGCCAGGACGCAGGCGCCGCCCGCCTAGGGGCGCGGGAAAGGAGCCGTGGAAGGCGGCTGGCGATGGAGAACCCGGCGATTCAAGCGCCAAAACAGACCGTCTGAGTGTCCACGAAGGGTGCAGGCTGTGTAAAAACGCTCGGCGACCAAAATCTCGCGCAACCTCCTGCCGCGTAAAGGGACGTGAGCGACTTCATCTTGCGCGGCTTGGCCCTGGAGGCGTCGCTATAGGTAAATACTTGCTCGGAAAAACGCGCCGGCTGCGTTTTTACACAGGCTCGGTGGTCAGCGGACGCGAGCGCCCAATGCAGTCTAAGCTGAACCGTTGACGTTCCGCTGCTAGTCGAACACCGTTACGGCTGCGGTTTGGGGGCTGCGCTCATGGCGGACGGAACGACGACGCCGCGGGCGAAACGCTCGCGAAAGGCCCGCCCGCCCACAACGCCCGATCCCATCGAGATCGCGATGGAGGCGGAGGCGGTGGGCCAAGCGCCGCACGGCGTTGCGAGCCAGGTGCTGACCGAACAGCTGCAGCTGATCCGCACCCAGACGAAGCTTGGCCGCTGGCAGATCGCCAGCGAGCGGGCCAGCTTCGCCCTGAAGGTCCTCACGGGCGGCGCTGGAATGGCGGTGGCGGGCGCACTAGCGGCTATGGCGTGGCAGGCTAGCCGGTCGGATGGGCTGGTCGTGGAGGCCTTCTCCGTACCCCCGGCGCTGGTCTCGCGCGGCGCGACCGGCGAGGTGGTGGCGCGCGGCGTGCTGGACCGGCTGGGCGAGCTGGACCGGGCCGCCAACTCGCTGCAATCGGTGCGCATTGCTGACGCCTGGACCCAGGACACCAAGATCGAGGTGGCCCAGACCGGCGTCTCGCTGGACGACGTGCAGCGCCTCCTACGGCGCTGGCTCGGTCACGAGACCCACCTGACCGGCGAGGTGGTGCAGACGGCCACAGGGGTTCGCATCACGGCGCGGACCGGCGTGGGCCGTACGGTGACGGCGGAAGGCTCAGCCGAGCAGCTGCCGGAGCTAGCTCGACAGACGGGCGAGGCGTTGTTCCGGCAAGCTCGGCCGGTCCAGTATGCGGAATACCTCAACAGAGAGGGTCGCTGGGCGGAGGCCAAGCCGCTGCTGGCCCAGGTGCTGAAGACCAGTGATGATCCGCTGACACGGGCGGCGGCCGCAAATGCCCTGGGCCAGATCACCGCCTACTCCGAGTTCCGATACGCTGAGGGCATCGAGTGGTTTCGTCGGGCGGCCGAGGGTCCGAACCGGCTGCTAGGGGCGGTCTCCCTGCGGGACGCGGCCAGCGTTGCAGATGCGCTGGGGCATAACCGAGAGAGCATCGTCCTCACCCGGCAGGCGCTAAAGCGGCTTGGCCGCGAGCCCGGGGCGGTCGCGGAATGGTACCGGGCGGGCTATCGCGCCAACCTGGCCGCATTAGAATTCGACTATCACACGGCCGCGCGGCTGCTGCGGCCCCAGGTGGGGCGCGCCAATGCCGGCTCGGGAGGCACTTATCGTAACACCTATTCGTTTTATCTGGCCGCCCTGCACGAGACCACTGCCGCGCAGCGACTTACCGCGACGCCGTATCCGAACACCGAGGTGAGTTCGGAAAACTGGCCGGTGACGCTCGCCATCGCACGCGAACAGCGGGCCCGCGGCGACGCCAGCCCGCGGATACTGGCGCTGGAAGCGTTCTCGCTTGTTCAACTGGGCCAGCCGGAGGCCGCGCTCGAGGTAATCGCGACGACGCCGGTGGACTGCTTCTTCTGCGCCGTGACCCGGGCGATGATATTGTCACGCCAAGGGGATACCGTCGGAGCCGAGCAAGCGTTCCGCGCGATGGACCAGCTCTATCCGGGGCAGATCACCGCGCTGCTGTACTGGGGCCGCGAGCGGCTGAGGCGGGGCGACGCCCAAGGTGCGCTTCAGGTGTTCCGTCGCGCGGAGAAGCTCGCGCCCCGCTACGCTGACCCGGTGGTCTGGTCAGGTGAGGCCCTGCTGGCCTTGGGCGACGACAAGGCCGCCGAGGAAGCCTTTCGCAAGGCGGAGCCGCTCGCCCCCCGATGGGGGCGGCTCCACCTGAAGTGGGGCGAGGCGCTGGCCAAGCTGGGGAAGGCCGCCGAAGCCAAGGCGCAGTTCTCCCAGGCAGCCGCCCTCGACCTCACGTCGGCGGAACGGGCCGAATTGCAAAACGTGACCCGAAAGCTGACCGACTAGACTTCCGGGTTGGGTCGAAACCGGTCATCGGCGCCTAAGCCGGGAAAGACGAGGACAGAAACACGTCCATCAGCGCGCCTGGGCGAACCTCGGAGCCGGCATGTCCGCAAAGGGGATCGGTTCGGCCCCATCGGTCGCGCTGGCCAGGGTCTTGGCCCACCAGCCCACATCGCGCCAGGCGCCGTGCTTGAAGCCGACCTCGGGATAGAGGGCCACCTGGCGGAAGCCCATCGCCTCGTGCAGGCCGACACTGTTGGCGTTGGGCAGGGCGATTCCGCCGTAGGCCATGTGCAGGCCCTGGGCCTCAAGCAGGCCAAGCAGTTCGCCATAGAGCCTTCTCCCGATCCCCTTCCCGTGGACCTCGGGCCGGGCATAGATCGTGACGTCGCACGACCAGCGGTAGGCCTCCCGCGCACGGTGGGGCGAGCCATAGGCGTAGGCGACGACCTCGCCGGCCGCCTCCTGCACCAGGAAGGGATAGGTCGGTAGGATCTGGGCCATGCGGTCGGCCATCTCGGCGGGGGTCGGGGGGACGTCCTCGAAGGAGATGACCGTGTCGCGGACATAGGGGGCGTAGATGTCGGCGATCGCCTTGGCGTCTTCGACCCGCGCTACTCTCAAGCCACCCATTGATCCCTCCCGCTGGAACGCGTAGACGGTCGTCTCAAATAGTGGACGGAGAGTCAATATAGTGGATATCGAGGCGCAGCTTGCTCAGCGGATCGCCGACCTGCGGTCGCGGCGGGGTTGGACCCTGGCCGAGTTCGCCCAACGCTCCGGCGTCTCCAAATCCATGCTGAGCAAGGTGGAGCGCCAGGAGGCCAGCCCCACCGCGACCATCCTCCTGCGCCTGGCGGGCGCGCTGGGCCTGACCCTGGCGGAACTCATGGCCGAACAGGGCGCGTCCGCCAGGTTTCTTCAGAAGGACGCTCAGCCGGGTTGGACCGACCCCACGACCGGCTACCACCGTCGGCAGGTCTTTCTCAGCCCGGCCATGCCGCTTGAGCTTGTCGAGGTGCACATGCCTCCGGGCAAGCAGGTAGCGGTCCCCGCATCCTCCTACGCCCTCATCCGTCAGGTGGTCTGGGTCCTGGAAGGCTGCCTGGCCGTCGTGGAGGGCGACCACACCACACTGCTGGGCGCCGGCGACCGGCTGGAGTTCGGCCCGCCCGCCGATGTCCTGTATCGCAACGACGGCGAGGCTGTGGCCCGCTATCTGGTCGCCGTTGTGCGGGGCTAGCCTTACCGGAGGTCGGGCGCCATTGCTGGTCGAGCATCGGACGCCGGACCGGTGGGACATCCTCGGGGCGTCGGTGTGCCTCGTGGGCGCCGCGATCATCCTGGCTGGGCCGCGGACGACCTGAGGGCGCAGCGAGGCGAGCGGACTGGAGGCCAGCGGCGAGCC
>NZ_JANPJP010000056.1:0-4109 GCF_031425575.1 Phenylobacterium sp. | reverse complement strand
GTTTGAGCATGACCGCCCTGGCGGCGATTTCCGGCGGCCTGGCGATCTCCGCCACGGCCCACGCCCAATCCTGGGATTCCCACTCCAGTTCGAGCTATTCCCGGCAGAGCCGCGAGGAATACTGCGACTGCTATGATTACGGCGCGCGCCGCGACAACTACCCGCACGACGAGCGCAACCATGGACATCATGGCGGGTATCAGGACCACCGCCAGGGTTACGCTCCGCCGCCGCCCGTGGGCGGCGCCTACTACGCGCCGGCCGGCGGCGGCCAGAACAACATGGGCTGCTTCGAGCAGCACCAGCCGGGCCGCAGCACGTTCCGGCCCGGCCTGATCCTGCCGCCCTACTTCCGCGGCTACATGGTCACCGACAACCGCCTGGCCCGTAAGCGCGGCCATGCCTGGTACCGGGTCGGCAACGAATACATCCTGGCCAGCACCTCCTCCGGAGAGGTCCTGCGGATCGTCACCTTCCCCTGAACCGCCCGCGAGCGGGCGTTCCTTGGTCGTCGCGTTCAGCCTCGGTTCAGGCGAAACGCGACATGGTGAATCGCGAGGGATGCGCGCCCGAATGGGCGTGTTGAAGGAGACGTCGACGTGAAGCGTCTGATCTTGAGCCTGGCCGCCGTCGCGGCCGTTGCGGGCCCCATGGCCGCCACCGCCACAGCGGCCCAGGCGCAGGGCTACTACCGCGATCATCGTGATCGCCGTGACTATCGCGGTCCTGACCACCATGACCGCCGCGACTGGGATCGGGGCCGTCACAACGGCTACTACTATGGCGACCGCTGGAGCTATGGCCCACCGCCCCAGGCCTATTACGGCAATCCCTACTACCGGCCCGGTTATAATCACTGGCGGCGCGGGGCGTCGTTGCCGGCCTACTATCGCGGTTATCCAATGTACGACTACGGTCGCCATCGCCTGCGCCAGCCGCCCCGCGGCTATGCCTGGTATCGCGCCGGCAATGACTATGTGCTGGCGGCTATCGCCACAGGCATCATCTTCGAGATCATCAACAACAACTAGCCTGGCTTCGGCCCCGCGTCAGAGGCCCCGGAGCGCAAGCGCCGGGGCCTTTCTCACATGTAGCCAGTGGCGCCGGAGTCGGCGACCCGGCGGCCGTTGACCTTGCGCAGGAAGCCATACCGCTTAGGTGGCGGCTCGGGACCGTCGTGATGGAAATAGGTGTCCATCATGTACAGTTGCACGGCTTCAGGCGCGCAGTGGGCGACCACGCTCCAGCGCGAGCGCATCTGGTCGATGGCTGGCGAGCCCCCGTGCGGAAGCTGCGGATGCCAGATCGCCACGTCTCCGCACTTGATAGGCGCGGTGACCACCTCGCCGGCGCTCGGACTGTCCTGAATCACCTGGCCGTTATAGAGGTCCAGGGCCAGGGTCAGCTGCTCCTGCGGGTTCAGGTCCGGCCGGTTCTGCTGCACGCGGCGCATGATGTCGCGATGATGCTCCATCTCGAACCGCTGGCCGCCCTTCACGTACATCAACGGTCCCGCCTCGGGGCTCACGTCCTCCAGCGCGGTCCAGACGCCGAAGAAGCGGCTCTCCGGCCAGGTTGCGAAGTGCGGTGTGTCACGGTGCAGGGGCTGTTGGGTGCCGTACTTGAACGTCAGGGTCGTATAGACGCAGGTCTTCTCATCGAACAGATAGTCCAACAGTTTCATGATCTTCCGGTTGGACACCAGGTCCAGCTCGGCCTTCGACCAAAGGTGGAAGTTCACCAGCCGCTTCTCGCGCCCCATCTGGTCCAGGTTCTGAGCGACATAGTCGGCATGCTGCTCGGCATAGCGGTAGTAGTCAGCGATCACCTTGGCGCACAGGGCCGGATCCACGACGCCGCGCAGGACAGTGAAGCCGTCGGTGCTGAGTTCCCGCGCGGCGGTCTTGAACGCCTCAGGCGCGCGAGACTGTTCGATGCGTGAAAGCGCGTCTGGTCGGTCCAGCCAGAGCTCTTTCATCGACGGCTTCTTGTCCCGCCAGCGAAACATCAAGAGATCCCGAGTTTCGCCTTCAGCAGCTGGTTGACCGCGCCCGGATTGGCCTTGCCGCCGGTCGCCTTCATCACCTGGCCTACGAACCAGCCGATGGCCTGGGGCTTTTCGACCACCGACGCGGCCTGGCCCGGATTGGCGGCGATCAGGTCGTCGATGATCTTCTCCAGGGCGCCGGTGTCGGAGACCTGCTGCAGGCCCTGCTTATCGACGATGGCGCGCGCGGCGCCCTCGCCAGCCCACATGCGGTCGAAGACATCCTTGGCGATCTTGGAGGAGATGACCCCCTCCTCGATAAGGGCCACCAGCTCGGCGATGTCGGCAGGCTTCAGCGGGCTGTCTTCGATATCCTGACCAGCCCCGGTCAGCCGGGCGGCCAGCTCATTGGTCACCCAGTTGGAGGTCAGCTTAGCGTCGCGGCCCTTGGCGGCCTCCTCGAAGAAGTCGGCCCGGGCCTGCTCGGTGATCAGCACTCCGGCGTCATAGGCCGACAGGCCGTACTGGCTTTGCAGGCGCGCCTTCTCGGCGTCCGGCAGTTCCGGCAGCGAGTCCTCGATCCGCTTCACCCAGGCCGGGTCGAGGACCAGGGGCAGCAGATCGGGGTCGGGGAAGTAGCGATAGTCGTGCGCCTCTTCCTTCGACCGCATCGAGCGGGTCTCGATCTTGGTGGGATCGAACAGCCGGGTCTCCTGCGTGATCGAGCCCCCATCTTCTATGATCTCAATTTGCCGACGGGCCTCGTACTCGATGGCCTGCTGGATGTAGCGGTACGAATTGACGTTCTTGATCTCGCAGCGCGTGCCCAGGTGGCTGAAGTCGCCGGTCTCGCGGAACTTCTCGTAGGCGCCCGGGCGGCAGACCGAGACGTTGACGTCGGCGCGCAGGTTGCCCTTCTCCATGTCGCCGTCGCAGGTGCCGAGATAGACCAGGATGGTGCGGACCTTCTTTACATAGGCCGCGGCCTCGGCCGAGGAGCGCATGTCGGGCTTGGAGACGATCTCCATCAGGGCGGTGCCGGCCCTATTCAGGTCGACATAGGTGGCGTTCGGGTCCTGGTCGTGCAGCGACTTGCCCGCGTCCTGCTCCAGGTGCAGGCGCTCGATGCGCACGGTGAAGGTGGAGCCGTCGTCGTGTTCGACTATGACCTCGCCCTCCCCCACGACGGGGTCCTTGAACTGGCTGATCTGATAGCCTTGCGGCAGGTCAGGATAGAAGTAGTTCTTGCGGTCGAAACTGGAGCGCAGGTTGATCTGGGCCTTCAGGCCGAGGCCGGTCTTCACCGCCTGCTCAACGCAGAAGCGGTTGATCACCGGCAGCATGCCCGGCATGGCGGCGTCCACGAGGCTCACCTGCTCGTTGGGGCCCGCGCCGAAGCCGACCGCCGCGCCGGAGAACAGCTTGGCCTTGGAGGCCACCTGGGCGTGGATCTCCAGCCCGAGAACGATTTCCCACGAGCCGGTGCGGCCCACGATCAGCTTGGAGGTGTCAGTCATGACGCTTTCCTAAACCGGGCGACGCGCCAACGAAAGCACCTTGCGCGGCCAGCTATTTTGAAGCTTTGCTGGGCGCGCAAAAACACCCCCTCGGGGAAGGGAACCCACCATGAAGAAGACCCTCGCCGCCGGCCTCGTTGGCCTGTCGCTCTCGTTTGGCCTGATGGCCGCCGCTCCGGCCATGGCGCAAGCCGCCGCCGCGCTCTCCACCGACTCCACGCCGATCGAAACCCTGGTCGCCAACCCGGCCGCAAAGGCTGTCCTGGAAAAGAATATCCCGGGCATCAGCACCCATGAAGCCTATGACCAGTTCAAGGCCATGACGCTGACCCAGGTCGCCCCGATGAGCCAGGGCGCCGTGACCGACGACATCATCAAGAAGGTTCAGGCCGACCTGGACGCCCTGCCGAAGTAGGCAGGTTTCTGAAGTAGATCGAGGGGCCCCCGCCGGCGACGGCGGGGGCCTTTTTTGTCACCACCAGCGGGTGGGCTTGGCGCGGAAATCTGCAGCCTTTTCAAGGGCTCCGCCGAGGGAGAACAGGGTTCCCTCGTCCAACGCCTTGCCGATCAGCTGGAGGCCCAGGGGCAGGCCCTTGTGGTCGAGG
>NZ_JANPJP010000055.1:0-10531 GCF_031425575.1 Phenylobacterium sp. | reverse complement strand
TTCTTCCGCGACAACACCATGATGCTGTTCGGGGACGCCAAGAAGATGGTCGAAGGCATTCTGAAGGGCCTCTAGACTCAGGCCGTCAGGAACTCGCTGGCGCGGGCTGCGATTTTGTCGCAGCCCGGCTAGGAGAACCTTTACCACTTGAATCTATGGTCGAGCTTCACCCGGCTCTGCTGTAATAGGTTCGAAGCTAATCCTTAACGCCGCCAATTTTTTGTCTTAAAGCCACGGCAATAAGTCGCCGCTTACCCGTGGCGATTGGTCGAAGCTGTTCCGCACAACCTCTAGCGGACGCGTTCTAAGCTCGACTTTACTGGAAGAGGTTCCGCTTGTTTTTGAAGTCCTTGTCGACGTCTGACCGGGTGCGCCATTTCGGCTTTGAGGTCGCTGTCGCCGGCGTCCTAGCCTTGAGCGTCGCCACCGTCGCCTATGCCGCTCGGCCCAACCTGATCGACAAGACTGTCACCAAGCCCCCGGTCGCCGCCCCTGTCCAGGAGGTGGCGCCGCCCCCGCCGCCGCCGGCCTTCGAGTGCGGCAACCCGGTCCCCGGCGAGAAGATCAATTCCCCCTTCGGCCTGCGCCGGATGCCCTGGGAAGACCGCGGCCGGCTGCATGAGGGTGTCGACATCGCCGGCCCCATCGGCACCAAGGTCGTCGCCGTGTCGGACGGCATCGTGATCCGCGCCGGCGAGAGCGCCTCCTACGGCCGCTATGTCGAGGTCGAGCACGGCGTCGGTCTCACCAGCTTCTACGCCCACCTCGGCAAGATCGAGCGCGGCATGAAGAAGGGGGCCTATGTCGAGGCCGGCAAGACGGTCGGCCGTATGGGCTCCAGCGGCACCTCTACGGGCCCGCACGTCCACTTCGAGATCCGCCAGGACGACAAGCCGCTGAACCCCCTGGTCTTCCTGAATCGCGAGTTCGCGACCGCCGAAGATCTGCCCATAAAGCTGGCCTCCTATGTCTCGCCCCGCGTGCGCCTCGCCACGGTGTCGGAGATTCCGGAGAGCAAGAAGGCGCTGATGGAGGCCAAGGCAGCCAAGGGCAAGAAGGGCAAGAACGGCCGCGTTCGCCAGACCCTCAAGTTCCAGGGCTAGGTTCTGGGCCTGCCCGAGGCGCGGTCGGCGGCCAGGGCGGCGATCAGGACGGCGATCACCAGGCCCACCCGCGTTTCCACCGGATAGGCGGTCGTGGCCAGGGTCCAGGAGGCGAAGGCCAGGAACAGAGCGCTGACGATGCGGCCGGCCAAGGCCCGGCGTCCCGCGATCAGGTTGGCGCTCCAGGCCCCGGCCAGGGTCCCCAGCAGCCAGGCGAGCACCTGGCCGACCTGGGCGCCGATCGGCAGGATCGCCGTGGCGGCGCGGATGGCCGCGGGATCGGTCAGGTTGACCCCCGGGGGCGGGGGAAAGATGGTGTTGGCGGCGCCGTCGACGGCGCCCAGCACGACGAGCCCCACGAGAGGCCCGAGAATCACCGCCAGAATCAGCCGCAGCATGGTCGAATCCCTCCTCGCACCGTCGCGAACCTAGTCCCAGTAAGGCTTACGCGCATCGTCTTGTGGCAAGGCCAAGCTTGTGCCCATCCTCGTGTCATAAAAACGAGGAAACGACCTATGCGTTCAGGCTTTAGCGGGCTTGCGCTCGCGTCCGTGCTTCTACTGAGTTCATCTCTCGCCGCGTGCGGGAAGAGCGAACCCGCGGTCCCAGCGGCTCCCGCCGGGCTTGCCCTCTCTACCGCCGAAGGCGCCCACGGCGTGCTTCCCGCCCAGACCACCCAGATCAAGACCAAGGGCTCCGACGCCACGGTCTCCATGACGCCCAACTGGCGGGTCGGCGGTCAGCAGCTCAACATCATGTGGTACGCGGGCGCCAGCCAGACCAAGCGCTTCTTCGTGGTCACCGAGAAGGGCGTGGCCGCCGACCAGCCGGCCTATCTGGTCAATCCGGAACTGGGCGTCCGCATGGTCCGCGTCAGCTTCGACGGCGGCCCGCCGGTCAGCCTGAAGCCCACCCTGGCCCGCGCCCCCTTCGATGTTCCCCCTGGGGCGAAGGCGGTGACCCGGGTGGAGATCGACTACGGGCCGGCCGACGCGGCGCAGACCGTCGTCTGGAAATAGCCGACGCCACTCTTGCCTCGGCCCAGGCCGGCCCCTAGGTCTGGCGCATGGCCAAGGCAGGCTTCCACCCCACGCGCGGAGCTCTCGTCGACATCGGCGGGCGGCGGTTGCGTATCGTGCGGGCGGGCCCCGACACGGCGCAGCCGCTGATCGTGCTGGAGTGCGGCGCCTTCGGGTGCGCGGCCGACTGGGCCGTGGTGCAACAACGCCTGGCCGACAGGGGCCTGCGCAGCCTGGCCTATGACCGGGCAGGGCTCGGCTATTCCGATCCAGGGCCCCGGCCGCGGGACGGCCGCGCTATCGTGGCCGACCTCGAGGCGCTGCTGACCCGTGTGGGAGAGACCGGACCTCTTATCCTGGTGGGCCACTCCATGGGCGGCCTGCTGCTGCGCGTGTTCGTCGGCCGCAACCGCGAGCGCGTCACCGGGGTGGTGCTGGTGGACGCCGTCACGCCGGAGACCATCGAGAGCCCCGCGGCCGCGCGGGCCATCAACGGATTTCTACGCGCCATGAAACTGGTGGGCCGCTGGGCCGGCCTCGGCTTCATGAAGCCGTTCGCCCTGGTGGCCGGTGACAAGATCGGCCTGGAGGGGGAGGCCTCCACCGAGAAGCGCCGCATCTACGGCCTGGCCAGCCACGCCCACTGGTCGGCGGAGGAGGTCATGCACTGGCCGGCCACCTCGGCTCAGGGGCGAGAGATCGGGCACTATCACCCCGACCTGCCGGTGGCGGTGGTCAATGCCGGGGGCACGCGCCTCGGCGCGCGGCTGAAAGCCATCCAGGCCGCGCCCGCCCATGCTTCGGTCCGCGGCTACCTCGCAGACATCGCCGGCGCCAACCACTCGACCCTGCTGGGCAAACGCTTCGCCGATCCGATCATCTTCGGGATCGAGCACGTCATGGCGGAGGGTTAGCCCACGGCTGTTCCCGCGGGCCGTTGCTCAGCCAAAGGGTCCTCGATCCCCAGGCCTCTCCGCAGCAGCTAAGCCGGTTCCCGATCGATCAGACCACAGGCGGCCCGAAGCCTATCCAGGGGGAGCGGGCGAGCCATCACGCCGGAAATCGCCGCCAGGACGGGGGAGCCTTCTCCCCGGATGAAGGGCAGGCCGCCGCGCCCCCCGGCCGGCAGGCGCTGCAGCGCCGAGCGTGACGCGGGCGAAAGGCGCGCCGCATGTCCCGCCAGAGCCTGGATCGCAATGTGCCGCTCCGTGGTGATCTCGAAGCGCCCATCCCAGACAGCCGCCTGTCCCGCCGCGAGAGACAAGGGCTCCAGACCTGCCCGGCCAGGGTCACGCAGAAACCGGACGTCGCGCTGATCGGCCTCGATCCGGGCCCCGGCCAAGGTGGCGGCGAAATCGGTGTCGCCGCCCAGGGTGTCCGCCAGGCGCTTCAGGCGGTCGCTGCGCGGCGGTCTGGAGGTCCCGGCGGCGCAGAGGCAGGCGGCGGCGAGGAAGGCCGGCGGGGCCCTCCGCAGCAGGGTGCGGGGCGCCGCGAGCCCTCCCGCCAGGTCGCAGGTGGCGAGGGCGAGATCGGCCAGCACGGGCCCTGGAAGAACGTCGTCGGTCTCGTCGCCGGTCAGGCTCGCCCGCGCGCGGGCCCGGGCGAAGCGGGCGTCCTCATTGGCGGGGTCCTCGATCCAGGTCTCGCCGCGCTCCGCCAGCCAAGTGCGGATCTCGGCGCGGGTCCGGGATAGCATGGGGCGTAGCAGGAAGAGGTCCCGGCCCTGGGGCCAGGCCGGCGACGGGGTCCACTCGCGGGGACTTGGGGTCGAGGCGCCTTCCTGCCGCATGGCGGCGGCCTCCAGCCGGTCACTGGCGGTGTGGCCCATCAGGACCACCTTGGCCCCGGCCGCCCGGGCGGCGTCGGCGATCAGCCCGTGGCGGGCGGCTCGGGCGGCGGCGGGCAGGCCGGTGGCCGGCTTGCCGCCCTCCCAGGCCAGGCCCCGGAAGTTGGCGCCCAGGCGATCGGCCGTCCCGGCGCAGGACTTGGTCCAGGCGGCGCTCTGTGCGCTCAGGCCGTGGTCGACAGTCAGCACCAGCAGGGACCGCCCACGGGCCGTGGCCCAGTCGGCGACCATCAGGGTGAGCGCCAGGGAATCTCCGCCGCCGGACAAAGCGACGGCGATCGGCGCGGGCGAGATGCTCAGCAGGCGGCGGTCTAGAACCTCGTGGACGGTCGCGGTCAGGCCGCGCACTTGGCCTGGGTCCGGGCGGCGGCGGCGCGGCCCTTCACGGCGGGCGTCGCCTTCGGATAGCGCCGGTCGAACTCGCCGAGGATCTGGCAGGAGTCGGCGGGCTTCCTGATGGCGATCAGCGAGCGGGCCAGCTCTACCGTGGCGTCAGGCGCCCAGCCGGTTGCGGGCCAGCCGCGGATGGCGGCGATATAGGCCTGGGCTGCGTCGGCGTTGGCGCCCCGGGCGGCAAGGGTCTTGCCCAGCCAGTAGCGTGCCTCCGGCGCCTTGGCGCTGGTGTCATAGCGTTCCGCATAGTCGCGGAAGGCGCCCTCCGCCGCGGTGTAGTCGCCGCCCAGCATCAGCTGGCGGGCGGCGGTGAAGGCCTCGGACGCGGTCTGGACAGGGGCGACCACATCGCTGGAACCGCCGGCGAGATCGGGGGATGGCCCCTCGAGCGCCGGCGCCACCTGCCGCTGCTCCATGCCGCCCAGCCGGTCGGCCAGGGCCTTGTTGTCCCGCTTCAGGGCCTCGGCGTCACGCTTGGCGAGCTGCAGGTCGTGGTTGGTGGTCTCGAGCTGGCCGTTCACCCGGGTGAGCGCCTGTTCAAGGTCGGCGATGCGCCTTGTCAGTTCCTGGAGCTGGTAGTCGGTCTCGGCGGGCTGGACCACCACCGGTTTTCCGGAGTCGCGGCCTTGGAAGACGATGGAGCGCAGCTCGCGCATCACCTGCTCCATGCGGTCCAGGCGCCGCGCGTCGCGCGCGTCCAGCGGATCGATGGGCGTCTGGGCGAAGGCGGGGCCAGAGCTGACCAGGGTCAGGACGGCGGCGGAGGCGAGGGCGAGGCGGCGAAGGGTCATGCGGTCATCATCTTCAGGTCGGGTGGGCCAAATTGGGGCTCGTCCGTGGGTTTAGTCCAGAACGCAAAGAGGGGTCCCGCAGTGGGGACCCCTCTCGCACTCTCCTCGAACTGGTACTGGCAGTTCTTAGCGCGCGCCGCCGGTGATGGCGGTGTGGCCGTTCCGATTGCGCTGATAAGCGTCCTCGCTGGTGCCCGGATCGATCGGGCGTTCCTTGCCGAAGGACACGGTGGAGATCCGCGCAGGCGACACGCCGCGGCTCACCAGGTACTCCCGCACCGAGTTGGCGCGGCGGGCGCCGAGCGCCAGGTTGTATTCGCGGGTGCCGCGTTCGTCGGCGTTGCCTTCGATGCGCACCTGGACGCCCTGGTAACGCATCAGCCACTGGGCCTGGGCGTCAAGCACCGGGCCGGCGTCGGAGCGGATGTCGTACTGGTCGAAATCGAAATAGACCCGGTCGCCGATGTTGACGACGAAGTCCTGGATCGACCCGGGGACCACGTTACCGACGCCGGGGCCGGGACCCGGTTGCGACGGGTAGCCAGGGCCGGGGCCAGGGCCGACGCCGGGGCCGGGCTTGGGCTTGCTGGCGCAGGCGGCCATGGACAGAGCCGCGGTGGTGACAAGCGCCAGTCGAAGGGCGTGCTTGGTGCTGAAGCTCATGTCTGGCTTCTCCTTAAGCTGGGTTTCGCCGGCGCCAACCGCGCCATTCACTAAACTGTACCTGCATTTCCGCGTGTCGGACATTTCAAATGACCGCCACTATGCAAACGTTACACCTGAATTCTCTCGTCAGTTGAGCAGTGGAGACCAGGCTGGGTCTGAGCCGGAGCCCGGATAGGGCGCGGGCCGCAGGATCCGACCTGTTACATCCACTGTCCACAAACGCGGAGGCCCTCCGGGTGTTTCACGGCTGAACATCAGCACGCGCCCGTTCGGCGCCCAGGTGGGGCTCTCGTCGAGATAGCTGGTGGTCAAAAGCCGCTCATCTGAACCGTCAGGACGCATGACCCCGATGTGGAACTCCCCGCCCGTCTGCTTGGTGAAGGCGATGAAGTCCCCCACCGGGCTCCACACCGGAGTGGTATATCGCCCCGACCCATAAGAAATGCGACGGACGCCCGAGCCGTCGGAGTTCATGATGTAGAGCTGCGGCTGGCCCCCGCGGTCGGAGTTGAAGACGATCTTGGTCCCGTCGGGGGAGAACGAGGCCGAGGTGTCGATGCCGGGGTCGGAGGTCAGGCGCGCCGAGGTGCGGCTCTTTAGGTTCATCACATAGATGTCGCTGTTGCCGCCCCGCTCCACGGAGAAGGCCACTCGGCCGCCGTCCGGCGAGAAGCGCGGCGCATAGACCATCCCCGGGAACTGGCCGAGGCTTTCGCGCCGGGCGGTCTCCAGGTTGAACAGGTAGATGGCCGACCCCTCCGGCCGCAGGGTCATGTAGGTGATCTCCTGGCTGGTGGCCGAGAAGCGCGGCGACATGACGATGTAGGAGCCGTCGGTCAGGTAGCTGGGATTGGCGCCGTCCTGGTCCATGATGGCCAGGGTCTTGGTGCGGTTGATGCGCCCCCCGGTCTCGGACACGAAGACGATGCGGGTGTCGAAATAGCCCTTCTCGCCGGTCAGCCGCTCATAGACGGCGTCTGAAATCTTGTGGGCCACGCGGCGCCAGTTCTCAGGCGTGGAGGTGAACTGCAGCCCCAGGAGCTGCTGCTCCGAATAGATGTCCCAGAGGCGGAAATCGACCCGCAGCCGGCCACCCTCGACGGTGACCTGGCCGTTGACCAGGGCCTGGGCGTTGATCGCCTTCCAGTCGGGGAAGCGCGGCTGGACAGCCACGTTCAGACCCTTCTCGATATGGGCCTGCTGACCGATCGGGGCGAAGAGGCCCGAGCGTTCCAGGTTGCCCGTGATGACCTGGGCGATGTCGGCGCCGCGGGTTCCGCCAAAGGCGGGGATGGCGATGGGCAGGGGCTGGACGTCGCCCTTGTTGACGTTGATCTCGATCTGGGCGGCGGCTGGCGTGGCTATCGACACCGTGACGAGCATGAGGCTGGCGAGAGCCAGACAGACGGCCTTCAATCGCATCGGGCGGGTCTCCTTTAGGGCGCTCATTGGCAGGCTTCCTGGGCGTTGAAGGTGGGGGCCCAGGCTTGACCGTAAACTTCACGGGGCAGGGCCTTGTCGGCGGCGGCCTGGCGAACGGCGCGGATGGCCCGTTCCGCGGCGGCCCGGACCACGGGATTGGAGGAGGTTTCCTGGCCGCCGGCCTCCACGGCGCCGACCACCTGACCGGTGGCCGAGAGGGTGAAGGTGACGCGCACCCGCACGTCTCGGCCGCCCTCGACCTCGCAGTTGGGGTTCCACCGGCGTTCGATCTGCGAGACGAGGCCCGCCAGGGCGCTCGCCGAGACCCCCTTGCCGGCGCCGGCCGCGGCGCGGGCCTCAAGCGCGGTCTCCTGCCTCGTGGGCCCTCTGGCCGCGGACGAGGACTTTCCCCCGGCGGGGCGGGACTTGGCGATGCTGGCCGAAAGGGCGTCGAGGTCCAGCGCCTTCTGAGGCTTGGCGGCGGGCTTCTGGACGCCCTTGGCGGTGGGGTCGATCGTGGGCTTGGCCACCGCGGGCGCGGGCTTGGCGGGGGTCGGCGCAGGGACGGGGGCAGGGGGCAGGGGTTCGGGCAGGGGCGCCTCGATGGCGGCCTCGGGCGGGGCGTCGGGGATCGGCTGTTCGGTGGTCGCCATCTGATCCTGGGCGGCCTGGGCGGCGGCGCGCAGGTCGGTGTAGGTGGCGTTGGAGATGATATTGACCGGCACGGTGGTCCCGACCTGCGGCGGGTCCTTGGGCCAGGAAATCAGCGCGGCCACGATCGCCCCGCCGTGCAACAGCACGGAGACGATCATCGCCGCGGAGAAATCCGACCCGGTGCGCGTCATGCCGGCCTCAACCCGCCGGAGCGTCCGGAGCGGGGGTTCCGCCGGAGGAGGGGCCGCCCGTGTCGGTGATCAGGTTGATCGAGGTGAAGCCGGAGGTGGACAGCGCCGCCATCACCTGGGCGACCACGGAATAGGCTGCCCGGCCGTCGGCGCGGACATAGATCGGCTTGGTGGTGTCGCCCGCCATGGCCCGCAGGCGCGGCGAGAGGCCGGCGAAGGCCACGGGCTCCTCCTGGACGAACAGCGAACCGTCGGCGCGGATGGAGACGGTCAGGGGCTCGGCCTGGTCCTGCATGGAGCCGGCCTCGGTCTTAGGCAATTCAACCGGGACGCCGACGGTCAACAGGGGCGCCGACACCATGAAGACGATCAGCAGCACCAGCATCACGTCCACCAGGGGCGTGACGTTGATTTCCGACAGGGCGCCTCTGCGGCCGCCACGGCGGCGCCTGCGGCCGCCGCCGCCCGAGGCTGAGAACGCGTCGTGGCTCGAGATCGCCATGGCCTAGGTCCGATCCGCCAGCCGCCGCTGGATGGCGGTGGACAGGTCGTCGGCGAAGCCTTCGAGACGGCCGGTGTAGCGCGAGGCGTCGGTGGAGAACTTGTTGTAGGCGATATAGGCCGGGATGGCCGCGACCAGGCCGATGGCGGTGGCGAACAGGGCTTCGGCGATGGAGGGCGCGACCACCGAGAGGTTGGTGTTCTTCTGGATGGCGATCTCCTGGAAGGCGTTCATGATCCCCCAGACGGTGCCGAACAGGCCGATGAAGGGCGAGGCGGTGGCGACGATGGCCAGAGAGCCGAGGCCGTCCTCCACGCGCTGGGCCTCGCGGGCGATGGTGGTGTCCAGCACCCGGTCGATCCGCTGGATCAGGAAGGCGGCCTGGGTGTCGGTGGAGAGGCCCTTGCCGCGGGCGTCGCGCCATTCGCGAAGCGCGCCCTGGAGCATGCGGGGCAGGGCGTGCTTGGGCCGCTCGCCGGCCTCGGCGGCGATGTCTTCCAGGCTGCGGCCCGAGGAGACCTGGTTCTCGAACCGGTCAGCCTGACTGTTCAGCACGCTGAAGCGGAAGAACTTGTCGATGATCACCGTCCAGGACCACAGCGAGGCCACGGCCAGGCCGATCATCACGCTCTTCACGACCCAGTCGGCGCGCATGAAAAGGGAGATGAAGGAGAAGGTCTCGGGGGTGATCGCGGCGGGGACTGCGGGGTCCATGCGGCCTGGGCTCCGTGGTTAGCGTCCGGCCAGGATTGGCTTGGGACAGCGCAGTGTCGAACTTATGGCCAAGCCACCACAGAAATGTACGTTTCACTTTGATACGCACATTTCTGTCCACTCCCAATTGGAGCGCGATGGCCGCCGAAACCGGAAGTCCACATTCGGCTATCGCGCTCTAGCAAAACAGAGGCCGGAGCGTCGCTATGAGTTCTTTAGGCGGTTTTCGTGGCCGTCCTGTGAGATCGATACAGGCGGCCTCGACCACAGCCTGCGCAATCAGTTGCTCGCCGCGGGTGATCTTCTGGTCGATGAACAGGCGCGGTCCGGCCATCCGATCATAGGTCGTGCGCACAAGAAGCGCGTCGTCGATGCGGGCGGGCGCCTTGAAGTCGATCTCCAGCCGCACGACGGTGAAGGCGGCTGGGTCCGGGCGGTCCAGCAGCTGCGCGTGGCCGATGCCCGCCACCCGCAGGAAGTCGCTGCGGCCGCGCTCGAAGAACCGCACGTACTGGCCGTGATAGACGACCCCGGTGAAGTCGGTGTCCTCGTAGTAGATGCGCACCGGCAGACGGTGTTCGCGGCCGATGATCTCGCCGGCGGAGGGTTCGGTCATCGGGTTCGGTCCTGCAGCATGGCCGAGGTGAGAAGCGCGCCGAGCCCGAACAGCAGCCAGGCTGCGCCCGCCACCAGGCGCGCGGGGTTGGCGGCGTAGAGCTCGGGCGACCAGGTCATCGCCACCGAGCCCAGCAGGGCCCCCACCAGGCAGATAATCGCCGCGGTGGGCAGGCGGGGGGCCTCGCCGCCGGCGGTCAGGCGGTGCACGGCGCTCAGCAGCACCGGCGCCAGCAAGGCGGTGATTCCAAACAGGATGGCCGTCGGGTACCCGCCGCCGAACAGTCCCCACGGCATGGCCAGCCGGAGGAACACCGCGGCGAGGAACCAGAGCACGGCGCCTAGCAGGATCAGGGAAAGGGTACGCATCGCCCCCTTATGCCCGGGGTCGGTCGACGGGGTCGAGACCCAATGCCCGCTCATCCCGGCGAAGGCCGGGACCCAGGTGAAACCCAGGGCGATTGAGGTGGTATCCGAGGCGCGGCCCGTGTTCAGGCGCTTAACACGGGAGATGAATCTGGGTCCCGGCCTTCGCCGGGTTGAGCGGCGTTTTTCACGACTCCTCCTCGAACAGCCCGGGCTGTCCGCCCGCCTGGATCTGCGGCGGCGGGGTGA
>NZ_JANPJP010000054.1:0-25854 GCF_031425575.1 Phenylobacterium sp. | reverse complement strand
CCGGCTGGTACTGCTCGAAGTAGCCCATGTTGTTCTGGCCGCCGCCGGCCGGCGCGTAGTAGGCGCCGCCCACGGGCGGTGGCGGAGCGTAACCTTGGCGGTGATCCTGATGCCCGCCATGATGTCCGTGGCTGCGCTCGTCGTGCGGGTAGCTGTCGCGGCGCGCGCCGTAGTCATAGCAGTCGCAGTATTCCTCGCGGCTCTGCCGGGAGTAGCTCGAACTGGAGTGGGAATCCCAGGACTGGGCGTTGGCCGTGGCGGAGATCGCCAGGCCGCCGGAAATCGCCGCCAGGGCGGTCATGCTCAAACCAAAACGCTTCACGCCGATCTCTCCCGGTCGAACCGCCCCCAGGCGCGCAGCCAAGGGATGTGTTCAACACGGCTACGCAATCTAAGCGCGGCTGTAAGCTCACTTCGCGCGGAGGGCGATGAAGGCTCGCGCTCAGGGGTAAGGGCGGCGGCAAGCCCCCAAAATGGGTATACAGCGCACAGTGGAGGTTCTTCGCGAGTAACGCCTGCGAATGCTGCGGTGAAGTGCGGCCGAACAACGCAGTCTTTCAGTTTAACCATATGTTTAGTCGCTATCGACTTCTCTGGTGTCGTGAAGAGCGGAGACACGCCCTCAGAACGGGGGATGGCCGGTCAGGAGAGGGAATTTAGTCATGCTTACGAGCGTGGAACCGGAAGGCGGCCTACCGCTGCCGACCGCCGAAGCCTCCGGGGACGAACTGTTCCGTATGGGCCTGTTGTACTCGACCGGTCAGGGCGGCGCACCGCTGGACTATGTTTCAGCCCACATGCTGTTCAATCTGGCGGCCATGCGCGGGTCGATGGAAGCCAAGATCTACCGCAAGGAGCTGAGCCAGGAGATGGCCTCCGACGAGGTCGCCGAAGCCCAGCGCCAGGCGCGTGAGTGGCTGGCCCACGGCTGAGACGCCATGAGGCCCGCTCGACGCCGGCGCCCGCCGGCGTCGTGGACCGAGACTATTGGCCGGCCGCCTGTGCGCCGAGCGCGTAGCTGAATCCAAACTGGATCGGCGACAGGTCGCGGAAGTACTGCTGAACGAACAGGGCGGCGTTGGCCACGCCGCTGCGCGGCACGTAGACGATGTCGAACCGGCGCAGGGGCACAAGGTCCGCGTTCGGATTTCGAAGCCCCTTGCCCAGCTTGACCTTCCGCATCATGCCCCGTCCGTCAGGCCCGCGTCGCAGGATGATCACCTCGTCCCGAGCCGCGGTCACCTTGAAGTCGCCGGCCTGGATCACCGCGCGCAAGGCGTCGGCGTCGCCCGCCATGTCGAAGATCCCGGGATTACCCACCTCGCCGCCGACGAACACCTTCAGAGGCGCGGCCTTGGGGGTCACGTCCACCGCTGGCCGCAGCAACAGGCTGGCATAGGCCTGTGACAGTGACCCTTGCAGCTCAGACACGGTGCGGTCCGCGGCCATGACGGCCGGGATCAGGGGCAGGGAGATGCGCCCGTCGGGCTGCACCGTCACCGTCTTGTTCAGCTCGGGGGCGGAGGGAAGGGCGACCTCGATTTCGTCGCCCGGATAGAAGCGGTAGGGCGGCTCGTAGTCGCTCCAGGTCGCATAGGGAATGTCATTGAAGCCGGCGCCGTCGTCCCGCGCCTCCCGATCACGGCGCGCCTCGCGGCTCTCTGGCTCGTCGATCCGTCCGAGCAGGTCCATGCGCGGGAGCCGGACGCCGCAAGCGCTGAGCGCGAGGCTCGCGCAGGCCATCAGGAGGAGGGCGAATTTCGGGCTGGGACGCATGACCGCAAACCTTAACGACAATGGGTAATGGAACGTTAATCGTCCCCCGGCACGGTCCCTCCGTAGGGCTAGAACAGTCGGAATCGCATGGCCGCGCCAGGGGCTTGGACAATCAGACCGCACGATCAGCCGATCCGGACCGACTGGGCCGGCCGGCCGCGCTATGCCGTCTCCGATTTCGGCCCCCTGCTTTGGCGGGAACGCTATCTGATGCTCGCCGTGTTCGCGATCATCTTTGTCCTGGGTGCGGCGGCCGCCTTCACGATGAAAACCAGCTATCCGGCCAACGCCAGCGTACTGGTCCGGCTGGGTCAGGAATATGTCTACGAGCCCTTATCGGGGGACGCCGCCCGCGGTGCGGTGCCCGAGGCCGACGCCCTGATCCAGTCTGAAACCGAAATCCTGGGGTCCGCGGCCCTCAAGCAGCGGTTGATCGACAGACTCGGCCTGGCGCGCATCTATCCTAAGATGGCGGTCAAGTACGCTGCGGCCACCGCCTTCGAGAAGAAGATGATCATGGGCTCGGCCCTGCGCGCCCTGGACACCAACACCAAGATCGAGACGGCGCCGGACACACCGATCATCCGGGTGAGCTTCACCCATGAGAACCCCGACATCGCCGCCCTGGTGCTCAATACCCTCCTTGAGGAGTACCTGATCTATCGCCGCTCTGTGCTCATCGACCCCACCTCGCCGGCGCTTGCGCGGCAGAGGGAGGCGTTCCAGCAACGGCTGATCCAGGCCGATACGGCCTATGAGGCCTTCCTGAACAACAACCGCATCGGCGACTTCGTGGCCGAAAAGGCCTCCCTCGGCCAGCTCCAGCAGCAGATTGAGCAACAGAAATACCAGACCGACGCCCAACTGCAGGACCGCATGGGCCGCTTGGCCATGCTCGATTCCCAACTCGGCCAACTGTCACAGGAGGTAGGCCTCTATCGCGACGTCTCCAGCGCGGTGGGCGACAAGCTGGTGGCGCTGAAGCTTCAACGCGAAGACCTGCTGTCGCGGTACAAGAACGACGCGCGGCCCGTCCAGGAGCTCGACGCGCAAATCGCCCAGCTGGAGGCCGGCATCGCGGCCGGCCGCACCCAGGCGGATGGCGCCCGGCGCATCGGCATCAATCCGGTCTACCAGACCATCCAGACCGAGAAGATCCAGCTTACCGCCGAGGTGGCGGCCCTGCGGCAGTCCCAGGGCGCCCTGGCCGGGCAGGTCAACCAGCTCACCGAGCGTCGCCTGCGCCTGGCCGAGCTGGAGCCGAAGTTCCAGGCCCTGTCCCTGGATCGCGATGTCCTGCAGGCCAATGTCCGAGACTTCACCGTCAAGGAAGAGCAGAGCCGCGCGGCCAGCGAGATCGCCTCGACCACCAACGACAATATTCGCATCGTCAGTCGCGCCGTGGCGCCGACCAAGGGCAAGAGCCTCAAGAAGCCTGTCATCGTCCTGGCCTTCCTATTCGCCGCCTTCACCGCGCTTTGCGCCGGGCTGCTGCGGATGCTCCTGCGGCCGGGCCTGCCCACCGCCCAGTCGGCCTCCCGGACCCTCGACCTGCCGGTGCTCGCCACCGCGCCGATGAAGGCTCACTAGGAGCGTTACGGAACGGACGCCGTCCGTTCGCCTTGAACTGCGGTAGCTTGGAAGCCTTACGCGTGTATCGATTCGAGGGATGGTGGACCTGAACGCCGAGATGGCCGACCTGTGGGCGTCACTGGGCGCGCCGGCCGCAGGCCGCGCGCGGGTGATCCAGGTCGTGGCCGCGCGCCGCGGGGAGGGTACGTCCACGGTGGCGCGCGAACTTGCCTGGTTCGCCGCCAAGCGCGCCGGCCGGTCGGTGTGGCTGGTGGACCTCGACCTTTTGGCCTCGCCGCAATATCTCGCTGTCCGCGACGAGGCTGAGCGCTACGGCGCCCTGGGCGAGCCCGCCGCCGCCAGTCCGGACGGCTCGATCTTCTTCACCGTGCAGCCCACGGCTCACGGGCCCGACGGCCAGCCCTGGCCTGACGCGCGCTATCTCTCGGCCCACCGGGTCGGGTCCGCCCGGTGGTGGGTGACCCGTTTTCGCCGCGAAGGGCTCAAGGGCCGTCAGGGCGTCCACATCCTGCCCACCGGTGACTACTGGACCGCGCTGCGCCGCTACGCCGACGTCATCATAGTCGACTGCCCTTCCCCGGAGCGGTCCCAGGCGGCGCTGACTGTCGCCCCCTTCATGGACCAGACGGTTCTCGTCGTGGCCGCCGACGAGGCCGATGTCCGCGCCCCGGCCCAGCTCCGGGACGCCATCGCCGCCGCCGGAGGCACGGTGGCGGGCATCTTCTTCAACCGGGTCACGGTGACGCCGCCGGGCTTCCTGAAGGCCATCCTGCCGTGACCCAGGCCATCTGGCCCGGCGCAGAGGTCAGCGGACGGCCGCAGGTGGACCTGTGGCGGCTGGCGGTCTTCGCCATCTGCGTCTTCATTATGCTGACTTTTAGCGAGGGCTGGGTTTTCCCCCTTCGCGGCGATGCGGGCTCCAAGGCTTTCGACAGCCTGATCCGGCTGGCCTATCTGCCGGCCTATGGCGCAGCCTTGGTCCTGTTGGCCCTCACGCCCCTCAGCGCCGTCAGCGCGGTGATCCGTACCCCCTTCCTGATCATGCTGATGGTGGTCGTCGGCTTGTCGGTCCTGTGGTCCACGGCCCCGGACCTGACGGTGCGCCGGGTCGTGGCCGTCTACGCCACGACGCTGGCCGGCGTCGTGATGGCGTCGCGGTTCCGCTGGTCAGAACTGGCGGAGGTGTTCGCCACCGCCTTCGCGGTCCTGACCGTCGTGGCCTTCCTGATGGCCCTGGCGGTCCCCTCCATCGGGGTGATGCAGGAACTGTTTCCGGGGGCCTGGCGGGGGCTTTGGGCGGACAAGAACGCGCTCGGGGGCATCATGACCCTGGGCTTCGCCGTCCTGGCCGCCGCCGCCATGCTCAACCCGGATCGCGCCAAGATCTGGTGGCCCTTCGCCGCCCTGGCGGTCTTGCTGGTGGTCATGTCCACCTCCAAGACTTCCCTGGTGTCGGTGATGATGGCCATCGCGGGCCTGATGTTCGTGGCCTTGGTGCGCCGTGGCCCGGCGATCGGCGTGGCCACCTCGTGGCTGGCCGTCCTGGCCCTGGTGATGGTGATGTCCGTGGCCATCTTCGCCTCCGACGTCCTGTTCAAGGCCCTGGGCAAGGACGCCACCCTCACTGGCCGCACCGAGATATGGGCCGCTGCGATCCACCAGATCGAGAAGCGTCCCTGGACCGGCTATGGCTACGGCGCGGTCTGGGATGACACCAGTCGCTGGGGACCGCTGCCCAAGATCGTCAAGGAGGCCGGCTGGAAGCCGCACCATTCCCACAACAGCTGGATCGAGCAGTGGCTGGGCATTGGCGTCTTCGGCCTTGCGGCCTGGGCCCTCTGTTTCCTCCAGACCTTCGTGCTGGCGGTGGTGGCTGTGTTCCGGGACAAGGGCGCCTACCTGGCCCTGCCGTTCCTGATCGTCTACGGGGTGACCTCTCTCACCGAGAGTGTCGCGGTGCTTTACAATGACTTCCGCTGGGTGATCTTCGTGGCTCTGGCTGTGAAGCTCTGCTGGCCCGACCGCGAGGTCAGAGCCTAGATCCCGAGACGCCGGGCGCCTTCGCGGACCGTCACCACGTCGAAGCCGTCGGCGACCGCCTGATCCAGCAGTCGCGCGAGGACCTCGGGCGTGCAGCCCCAGGGGGAGGGGTCGGGACGGACGTCGTGGGTATAGAGGATGAGCCAGGCGGTCCTGCCCTTGGCCGCCGCCAGCCACTTCCTGGCTACTGTCTCACCCCCGGGCCCCTCGATCCCCACGGCGGGCAGTTGATTGCGGTCGGTTCCCTTCTCGACCAGCCCATGATGCAGGGCCCGCAGGGTGGAGAACCGCTTGGCCAGGGCGCCCTTGGATCCGCCCGCGACGTCGCCGTAGGGATAGGCGAAGCTCACCATCTCGCTCACGTTCCAGCTGGCCACGACCTCGGCGTTGCGAACCACGTCCGCCAGGGCCGCAGCCCCCGAGGCCTGGCCGCAATCAAGGTGAGAATAGGTGTGGCAGGCGATCTCGTGCCCCGCCCTGGCCAGGCGTTGATAATCCACCGGGTCCGCACAGGGGCCCATGGGCGCCTGGGTCCCGGCCAGTCCCGCCGACACATAGTAGGTGCCGGCCAGTCCGCGCGTCTCCAGCAGGGCCGCGCCGGCCACCGTCGAGGTCAGGGGGGCGTCGTCGAAGGTGAAGGAGACCATGGGCTTGGTGGGAGCCGTCGCCAGGGGGCGCGTGTTTATCAGCCGCATCAGCCGTCGGCGAAGCTTGCCCTTCAGCGAGCGGTCGGCGGAGTAGGCCTCGGCATAGCTTCCCATCAGACGGCCTCGGCGTAGAGGGCCGCACGGTAGAGCCGCATCGCGAAGGCTCGCGATCGAATAGGCGCGGCCTCCGTGAGGGCGTAGGCCTTCAGCATCGGCCGCCAAAGCTTGCGCAGCGGGGCGCGCTTGAGAACCCTGGCCACCTTGTAGCTGGGATACCGGCTGATGGCGGCGTGGTGGCTGGCGACGACCCGGGCGAAATTGCCGGCCGACTGCTCGTACTTGTCGGCAAGCGCGCTGGCGGTGTCGAGGCCCAGGTGGGTGGCGGTGTTCTCCACGTGCAGGATCGGCCAGCGGCTGGCGACCCGCATCCCCCATTCCACATCCTCCCAGCCCCAGCCGGCGAAGCCCTCGTCAAAGGACTCGCCGGCGAACACATCGGCCCGGACCAGCAGATTGGAGGTGAAGATCTTCTCGGGCATCAGGGCCCGCTGGGCGGCAGGCTGGCAGTCGGACTGGCCGGCCATGGCCCGGTGCAGCGCGTGGTCAGGACGTGGCGGCGCCTGATCGAGGGAGAAGCCCCCGAAGGCGACGGCCGGGGTCTCGGTCGCGATCAGGCTCAACCAGGTGGCGATGAAGGTCGGGGTGTCGGGCAGCATGTCGCTGTCGAGAAACAGGTAGTGGCCGGCGCGCGCGTGGGACACCAGGCGATTGCGACCCTTGGAACGCCCTTCGTTCTTCGCCAGCCGGATGAAGCGGGCCGGGAAAGGAAGGGCGGCGACAGCGATCTCCACCCGCGCCGCCAGCTCAGGGTCATTGCTGCCGTCGTCGAGGATCACCAGTTCGGCGTTCGCCGATTCCCGGGCCAAGGCGGCCAGCAGAGGCGTCGGATCATCGCCCTTGAAGGGGGTCAGGATGGAGAGGGCCGGACGGCCCTTTGACCAGTGGGGGTTGTCGAACAGGGCTTCTGTCATGCGGCGCTCCGGGCGCGGAAGGTGCGAAGGGCGTCACGGCCGCGGCTGCGCAGGGCGCCGGCGTCGATCAGGGCGATCACCGCGACATAGACCGCGCCGCCGGCGGCGGCCTTCAGGGACAGCTCCAGCAGGCCGCCATAGGCCGGGATGCGGCTGACCGCCAAGGCCATGAGCGCGCTTGCGCCGACGGCCTGAAGCAGGGTCAGCCAGGGGATCGGCAGGTTGACGCTCCGACGGCCCAGCAGGGCGGAGGCCAGCAGCCCCAGACCATAGCTCGCCGGGGTGGACCACAGGGCGCCGTCGAGGCCGAAACGCGGGATGAGGATCAGGTTCAGCACCACATTGGCCGCCGCCGGAACCGCCATCGCGACCAGCAGGAAGCTGGTCTTGCGGCCCAGGGTGAAGGCCTGGTGGAAATAGTAGGTGGTCAGGCCCGCGAGCAGGCCGGAGAGGGCGATCCAGGGGGTGACGCGCCCCGCGCCGGCGGCGAGATCCTCGCCGATCATCAGCTGGGCCAGGGGCTGGGCGACGAGGGCCAGACCCGTGGCCGCCGGCACGGTCAGCAAGAGCATGAACTGAGCCTGCTCGCGGGCCGCCTCGGCCAGGGCGGGGCGACCCCCGCGCTCCAGGGCCATGATCAGGGCGGGCCCCCCGGCGGCGCCGAGCCAGATGAAGACGACATCCAGGCTGCGGTTCGCGAGGCTGTAGCCGGCGTGGTAGACGCCCACCGCGCTCTCATCGAGGAAGGCCGACAGCAGGAACCGGTCGGTGGACGACAACACCAGGGCTAGGATCAGCGACAGGGCGACCGGCACGCCATAGGCGGCGTAACCGCCGATGCGCTGGCGCTCCACGCGTCCGCCCGCCTGCAGGCGGTGTTCGCTGGCCACAATGAAGGGCAAGCAGGCCAGGGACGCCAGGGCCATCCCGATCAGCGGCGCGGCGCCACCCAGGCCCGCGAGGGCGAAGGCCGCCCCCAGCAGGAAGCCGCCAAGGGTCTGGCCCATGTCCAGCAGGGCGGCACCCTTCACCTCTCCAGCGGCGCGGCGGCGCTCCTGGGCGATCTTGACGAAGGTGCGCGGCGCCACGGTGGCCAGGCCCGCCAACACCGCCAGCTTCAGGTCCGGGGTCATCGGCAGGGCGATGGCGATGAGTGCGGCCACGGGCAGCGCCGCCAGCAGCAGGAGCCAGGCGCGATAGACGGTGGCCGTATGGTCGGCCCCGCCGTCGCGCACGGATTCCCCAGCCCAGAAGCGGGCCATGGCCGCCTCGTTCCAGGTGAAGACCGCGGTGTGAACCAGGGCCATGACGGAGAGGCCCAGGGCGTAGTCGCCGAACTGGGCCGGGGTCAGCAGGCGAGTGAAGGCCACGATCGTCAGCAGGCCGACGACGCCTTGCACCACATTGACGGGCAGGTAGCCGATCACCCCACGCCAGAACATCGCCACAACCTCTTCGACCGATCGGCCCAGTGTGCCCGACCAGGCGGTTTCAAACGGTTAAGCCCGTTGGCTTCAGCGGATGTTTTCGCGATCGCCCAGCAGGCAGGGCAGGGTCATGACGATGATGTAGAGGTCGAGCAGGAAGGACTGGCGTTCAATGTATTCGACATCCAGGGCCACCCGGCGCTTGACCAGCTCGGGGGTGTCGACGGGACCGCGCGAGCCGTGGATGGCCGCCCAGCCGGTCATGCCGGGCTTCATGCGGTGCCGGTGGGCGTACTCGGCCACCAGGCGCGCGGACTCGATGTCGCCGGTCATCATGCCCACCGGGTGGGGACGGGGCCCGACCAAGGACATTTCCCCGGTCAGCACATTGAAAATCTGGGGCAGCTCGTCCAGCGAGGTCTTGCGGATGAAGCGGCCCACCCGCGTGACGCGGTCGTCATCAGCCTGGGTCTGGCGGACCTTGGTCTGGGGGGCGGACTGGACCCGCATGGAGCGGAACTTCCAGACCACGATCTCTTCGTTGTTGAAGCCGTGACGGCGCTGGCGGAACAGGGCCGGGCCGGGGCTGTCCAGCTTGATGGCCATGGCCACCAGCAGCATGACGGGGGCGGCGACGGTCAGGGCCGCGAGACCGATCAGCAGGTCCTGGGCGCGTTTGACGATCGCCCGGCGCTCGTCCATCGGCGCGCCCGAGATGTGGGCGAGCGGCACATCTGCGATGCGGCTGATGGCGGCGGCTTCGTGGGCGGCGTCCTCGCCGTCCAGCAGCAGGCTGACCTCGTTGGGCAGGACGCCCAGGCGCTCGATCATCTGACCGACGCGGGCGCGCGCCTGGGAGGGCACCGTGATCACGATGCGGTCCACATAGGGCATGATCCGGTGAGCCAGCAGGGCGTTGGTGTCGCCCAGCACCGGCACGCCGCGGATGCCCGCGGGGCTGCGGGCGGCGCGGTCGTCGAAGACGCCGAGGATGTTGGCCTCGCGGCTCAGAAGAGTGGCGACGATCAGGCGTTCAGCCGCGCCCGTGGCGCCCACCACGACGATATTGGGGGTCAGGCGGCCGCTGGCGCGCCAACGGCGCACGCAAAGCCACCAGGCGATATGCAGCACATAGGTCGCCGCGAAGGCCCCGGGCGCCCAGAAGGCCATGGCCTGGCCCAGCGAGGCCATCGGAATGAAGGGCGACAGCAGGGCGAAGGCGGCTCCGGCGCCCACCGCGAACGCCCCGGTCACGCGCGTGAGGTGGAAGGCGAGCTCCTCGCGGCGGTTGAAGCCATAGGCGCGGAAGATCGACAGGCTGAGCAAGACGGTGATCGCCCCGGCGCAGGCTGCCGACAGACCCGCCACCCCCACCGCTCCGATGGCGTGACCGATCACGCCGGTCGCCATCAATATGATGACGTCGCCGAGTTGGAACATGCGGGCCACCACTCGGCCCTGCAGCCGGGCCCGGGTGGGGATCAGGGCCTGGGGCCGAAAGGGGCCCCGCCGGTCTTCGGTCGCGTTGCGCTCGGCGGGGGGCAGATCCTCCGTCGTCACGCGGGGCTCGGCCTCGCGCGCCGGCGACTCAGTGTCGGGCGCCTGGCTTTCCTTGCGTTGAAACTGGACGACGGAAGACATGGGGAAGGGCGCCGCGGACACACAGATGGGAAGCTGCAATGTGCCGCAGGGGTCTGATCGTCGGGTTAACGGCGCGGCGCGTTCCCCGAACTGCGCGCTTTCGGTGCTGCCCGGACGAAACCTCGCGACCTTGATTGCCAGCCGCATTCGAAACGGCTATCGGTCCCGCCCTTGATGGTGACGTGGCCGAGTGGCTTAAGGCAACGGTTTGCTAAATCGTCATACGTGAAAGCGTATCCAGGGTTCGAATCCCTGCGTCACCGCCAAGACCCTTTCCCTACTTCTTGAGGCACAGCCACCGCGCCCGGTGGAAGTTGCCGACATTGTCCACCCAGCCGGTGATCTTCGGGCTCACCAGGTTGCGGTTGACGACGTAGTAGATCGGGATCAGGGCTTCGTCATTCAGCGCCGCCTGTTCGGCCCGCCGCAGGATGTCGGCGCGCTTGACGGCGTCCGGCTCGCGGTCGGCGGCGTCCAACAGGGCGTCATAGGCCGGGTTCTTGTAGTCCCCGTAGTTCTGCCCCCCGGTGTCGGATTTCAGCAGGCCCAGGAAGGTGACTGGGTCGTTGAAGTCGGCGTACCAGCTCATGGCGCCGATGCCGAAGTCGCGGTTGCGATAGGCGGCGAAGGCGATCTGGCCCTCGTTTTGCACGATCCTGGCGTCCACACCGATGGCGGCCCAGTCGGCCTGCACGGCGCTGGCCAGCAGGATGGTGTCAGGGCTGTTGGCGATCTTCAGTTCAAAGCTGAGGGGGTTGTCGGGCCCGTGGCCGGCCGCCTTGAGCAATTGCCGGGCCTCCGCCTGTCGCGCGGCCAGCGGTTTGCCGGCCCAGACGGTTCTGGCCCCCTGGGTGTAGCCGGCGGTGCCGGGCGGGACGAAGCCGTAGGCGGGCAGCTGGCCGGCCCGCATCAGCTTTCCGGTGATGAACTCGCGATCGACGGATTGCGACAGGGCGCGGCGCACGCGGATGTCGCGGAAGGCCGGGATGTCGCGGGTGTTGAAGGACAGATAGGCGGTGGCCAGCGAGTTCTTGGCCCGCACGAATTCGGGCATGGTCTGCTTCAGGCGGGTGAACCGATTGGACTGGAACGAGGTGTTCACATCCAGCTCGCCGCGCTGGACGCGGCGTTCACCCATGACGGAGTCGGGCGTCGGGAAATAGTGGATGCGATCCACGCAGACGTTCGCAGCGTCGTAGAAGTGAGGATTCTTGACCACCTCGATATGGTCGCCCAGCGCCCAGCGAGTCAGCCTGTAGGGGCCATTGCCGACGTACCGGCCGGGTTTCACCCAGTCATCGCCCCACTTTTCCACCGCATGCTTGGGCACGGGGAAGAAGCTCTGGTGCTTGAGCAGTTCCGGCAGGTAGGGGGCTGGATGCTCCAGGGTCAGTTCCAGCGTCCGAGCGTCGAGGGCCCGCGCGCCCACGGCGCTCAACGGCGCCTTGCCCTCGTTCACCGCCTGACCGTTCTTCAGCAGATAGATCAGGTAGGCGTAGATCGAGGCGGTCTTCGGATCGAGGATGCGTCGATAGGCGAAGACGAAGTCGTCAGCGGTCACTGGAACTCCGTCTGACCACTTGGCTTCGCGCAGATGGAAGGTCCAGGTCAGGCCGTCGGGGCTGGTCTCCCAGGACGTGGCCATGGCCGGGATCGGGGTCCCCTCCGGCGAGTCGGTGGTCAGGCCGAAAATCAGATCGGCGATGATGGTGAACTCGTCCACCAGGTTTGAGGTCTGAGGGTCGAGAGACCCAGGCTCCTGGCTGCTGCCATAGGCCAGACAGACCTCGCCAGACGGGCAGGGGGGGCGGCTCACCTTGGCCTGGCATCCGGCCAGCACGAACGCCGCGGCTCCGAGGCCGGCGAGCAGGATGGGACTTAGACTCTTCAACGCCATGGCCTAGTCGTCCCACCGCCCGCGCGCCCTGTCGAGGCTTGGCGGAAGGCCTGCAAAAAACCGCGTGCATCGCCGCCTGCGCGCGCTATGTCGGAGCCATCGCGCCGCCAGAGCGTATGGAGGGGATCATGGGCTATTCCGAAAAGCAGTTCCGGTTTGACGGCGCCGACGGCGCTCCCATCGCTGGCTTTCGCTGGGCCGATGAGGCGGCCGCCCCGCGTGCGGTCCTGCAGATCGCCCACGGAATGGGGGAGCACGCCCGCCGCTACCCCGAGCCCCTGATCCCGATCATGGCCGACGGTTTCGTCCTCTACGCCGATGACCACCGCGGCCACGGCTACACAGCGCCCTCCAAGGCGGCGCTGGGGGACTTCGGCGAGAATGGCGCCGAACTGGTGGTGGAGGACATCGCCCGACTGACCGATCTGGCCCGCGCCGAGAACCCTGGCCTGCCGCTGATCCTGCTGGGGCACAGCCTGGGTTCGTTCTTCTCCCAGGCCTACGCCTTCGACCATGCCGGCAAGCTGGACGGCCTGGTGCTGTCAGGCACCGCGGCCTTCGGTGACCGCACCGGCCCGGCGAAGAAGCTGGACGAGATGAACGCCGACGGCGCCAAGCCGCGCACCCCCTATGACTGGCTGTCGCGCGACGACGCCGAGGTGGACAAGTACATCGCCGACCCGCTGTGCGGCTTCTCCCGCCAGCCCAGCGCCGCCGACAGCTTCGCCCGGGTCGGCGCTCGCCTGCGCGACCCCGCCGAGATCGCCAAGATCCCCAAGGACCTGCCGCTCTACATCTTCGTAGGCGACAAGGACCCTATCAACCGGGACTTAGAACTGCTGCACCCCCTGGTGAACCGCTATCGCGACGCGGGCCTCACCCGCATGGAAGTGAAGGTCTATGAGGGCGGGCGCCACGAAATGCTGAATGAGACCAACCGTGACGAGGTGGTGGCCGATCTGCTGGCTTGGTTGCGCAAGACTGTGGGCTGAGGCCCTAGGCTCGGTTGGCCGCCACCATGGTCTCGTGGGCCATGACGTCGGAGGGATCGTCAACGTCCATGATCTTCAGCAGCCGGGCCCTGGCGCGGTTTACCCGGCTCTTGATCGTGCCCACCGCGCAGCCGCAGATCTCCGCGGCCTCCTCGTAAGAAAGGCCTGCGGCGCCCACCAGGATCAGCGCCTCGCGGTGTTCCGCGGGCAGGTGCTGCAGCGCATCCTGCATGGCGTGCATGGCCACGCTCCAGTCCTGGGTGGGCGGCGTCTTCAGGGCGCCGGCATATTCGCCCTGCTCATCGCGCACCTCCCGCCGACGGCGGATGACCTGGGTGTAGTAGGTGTTGCGCAGGATCGTGAACAGCCAGGCCCTCAGGTTGGTGCCGGACTCAAACTTGTCGCGATTGGACCAGGCCTTAATCAGGGTGTCCTGCACCAGATCATCGGCGTCTGACCCGTTATGGCAAAGGGACCATGCAAAGGCCCTGAGCGTCGGGATCATGCGCACGACATCGTCGCGCCAATCATCATCGCCGGTCATGGGTTCCTCGTCCGCCCGCCGCGTTCGATGACGGCCGCAGCCGTCATTCATTGGTGATCCAACGCCGGCATAGTGCATCTGTTCCCACTTGCGGTTGCAGGCTCGAGACCCAATTTTGGGAACGAAAAACGGCGTTCCGAGTTCGATTTCACTTATCCCGAGTTCCGCCGTGGCTTCGGCTTGCCTGTCGGACGCCTTAGAGTTTCCAGGAGTATCCAATGGCGCGTTTCGACGACGCAGGGCCTGTGCCCGCACCGCTTCGCAGCGCCCTGGGCCAGCCGGCGGCTCGCTTTCATCGTATCCGCCAGGCCACCGAGGACCTCGTGCGACACCTTTCGCCGGAGGACATGGCCGCCCAGTCGATGCCCGACGCCAGTCCCGCCAAGTGGCACCTGGCCCATACCAGCTGGTTCTTCGAGACCTTCCTGCTGAAGCCGAACCTGCCGGGCTACCGCGCCTTCGACGAGCGCTACGCTTACCTGTTCAACTCCTACTACGAGGCGCTCGGGCCCCGTCAGCCGCGCCCGGAGCGCGGCCTGCTGACCAGACCTTCCCGCGACGAGGTCTTGGCCTATCGCGCCCATGTCGACGAGGCCATGCACCACCTGCTGTCCTCGCGCGTCGAGAGTCTCGCCGATCTGCTGGACCTGGGCCTAGCGCATGAGGAGCAGCATCAGGAGCTGATCCTGATGGATATCCTGCACCTCTTCGCGCAGTCGCCGCTGAAGCCCGCCTATTCCCCCACCACCGCCCTGCCCGTGAGCGCTGATCCTGGCCCGGCAGGTGTGGCCGGCTTCGACGGCGGCCTCGTGGAAATCGGTCACTCTGGGGAAGGCTTCGCCTTCGACAACGAGGGCCCGCGTCACCAGGTCTTTGTCGCCCCCTTCAAGCTGGCTGACCGGCTGGTGACCAATGGCGAGTGGCTGGCCTTCATGGCCGACGGCGGCTACGCCAAGCCCGAGCTGTGGCTCGCCGAGGGCTGGGCTCAGGTCAATGAGGCCGGCTGGAACGCGCCGCTCTACTGGCAAAAGGGCGACCATGGCTGGTTGGCGATGACGCTGCAGGGTCTGCGCGCCATCGCGCCCCACGCGCCCGTCGCCCACATCAGTTTCTACGAGGCCGACGCCTATGCCACCTGGGCCGGTGCGCGCCTGCCCACCGAAGCCGAGTGGGAGCATGCCGCCGCGGGCCTGCCGGTGAGCGGCAACTTCATGGGCTCGGGGCAGCTTGGCCCCGCCGCGGCCGCGGGTGGCGAAGGGCTGCGCCAGATGTTCGGCGATGTCTGGGAATGGACCCGCAGCGCCTATTGTCCCTATCCCGGCTTCAGCCCGGCGGCCGGCGCCGTGGGCGAGTACAACGGCAAGTTCATGAGCGGTCAGATGGTGCTGCGCGGCGGCTGTCATGCGACGCCGGCGGCCCATACCCGGGCCACCTACCGCAACTTCTTCCACCCGGACAAACGCTGGATGTTCTCGGGCCTGCGCCTGGCCTGGGACGGCGAGCCCCGCGCCCGCGCCCAGGTCGACAACAGCTTCGCCGCCGATGTCCTGGCGGGCCTCGGCCGGCCGCAGAAGACCATTCCGGCCAAATACTTCTACGATGCCGAGGGGTCGCGCCTGTTCGAGGAGATCTGCGACCTGCCGGAATACTACCCGACCCGCACGGAGGCCGCCCTGCTGCGCGACAAGGCCGGCGAGATGGCGACCGCCATTCCGGCCGGCGCGGCTCTGGTGGAGTTCGGCAGCGGCGCCAGTACCAAGACCCGGCTGTTGCTCGACGCCGCCCCGCAACTGGCCGCCTATGTTCCCATCGACATCAGCAAATCAGCCCTGGACGACGCCGCGCGGGCGATCAGCCGTGACTACCCCAGCCTGCGGGTGGCGTCCCTGGTGGACGATTTCACCACGGCGCTCAGCCTGCCGGCCGAGGTCAGTGGTCTGACCAGCGTGGGCTTCTTCCCAGGCTCCACAATCGGCAATTTCCGCCCGGACGAGGCGGTGACCTTCCTCGCCAGCGCCCGGCGGCTCCTGGGCCACGGCTCGGCCTTCCTGGTGGGGATGGACATCGTGAAGGACGAGGCGGTCTTGGTGGCGGCCTACGACGACGCCCAGGGCGTAACGGCCGCCTTCAATCTCAACCTGCTCACCCGCATCAACCGTGAGCTCGACGGCGACTTCGACCTTGCCGCCTTCCAGCACCGCGCGGTGTGGAACGCGGTTGAGAGCCGGATGGAGATGCACTTGGTCAGCAAGCATGACCAGACCGTATGCGTCGCTGGCCGCCTGTTCCACTTCGCGGCCGGCGAGAGCCTGCACACCGAGAATTCCTACAAGTTCACGCTGGAAGGTTTCGGCAAGCTGGCGGCGGCGGCCGGCTGGCGCCTCGAGCGGCAGTGGGAAAGCACCCAGCCCAGCTTCGCCATGGTGTTGCTCCGCGCCTAACAGCACGCAAGCAAACGGCCCCGAAAAGATCGGGGCCGTGGCTTAGTTCGTCGAGTCGCGGGGCGCTCAGTCTTCGAGCGGTCCGCGGGTACGACCGCCGCCGCGGGAGGATTCTCCGCCCTTGCGGCCAGCCGAGGCCGCGAGATCGCGGTCTTTGGCGAAGCTGCGTTTTTCGCCGGGCACGCTGGCGCCGCCCTTGCGGGCGATCTCGCGCCGGCGCTCGGGGTTCATGGCGGCGAATCCGCGACGGGACTTCGGCTTGGCGTTGGGATCGAGGTCCATGGGGTTGCTCCTACTATGCGTGCCTTGAGGATGCGGGGGGCTGCATCAACTACGGTTCCGCTCAGACAACCCTCAAGACGCCGCAGAGGTTGCGCGGAAAGTTGCCAGCCGTTCGCATTCATCCAAACGAATCAGATTGCTAGGGCGCCGTGGGCCCAGGCGACGGGGCGCGCGGGCTGCGGACTATTTCGCGACGTGCTGCTTCTAGAGCGGCAGTTGGACCCGCGCCGTCAGCCCGCCGCCGTCGCGGTTGAGCATCACCACATCGCCCCCGTGGCCGCGCGCGACAGAGCGCACCACCGCCAGGCCCAACCCGATGCCCCCGGTCTGCCGACTGCGGGAAGGTTCGCGGCGGTAGAAGGGCTCGAACACCCGCTCGGCGTCCTCGACAGGAATGCCGGGGCCGTCGTCCTCGATCTCCACATAAGCGCTGGTCGCATCGCGATAGACCCGGGCGCGGGCGCGGCCGCCGAACTTCACGGCGTTCTCCAGCAGGTTGCTGAACAGGCGGCGCAGGGCGACCGGGTCGCCTTCGATGATCACCTTGTCGCCCCGCGCCACCTGGGTGTCGCTGCCGGTTTCGGCCATCTCGTCGCAGACGCTCTCCAGCAAGGAGGACAGTTCCAGGGGCGTGCGCTCCGCCGGGCCGCTGGCGTCGCGCACGAAGGTCAGGGCCGCGGAGATCATCTCCTCCATCTGGTCCAGATCGCCCGCCATCTTGGCGCGGCTCTCCTCGGGCACGTTCTCGATCCGGAAGCGGAGGCGGGTGAGGGGGGTGCGCAGATCGTGGGCGATGGCGCCCACCATGGCGGTGCGGTCCTCAACATAGCGGCGCAGCCGATCCTGCATGTCATTGAAGGCGGTGACCGCCACATTGATCTCAGCTGTGCCCTTCAGGGAGACGGGCAGACGAGCGCCGCGCGGATCGCGGCCCAGCTGCTCGGCAGCCTCGGCGAACAGCTGGAAGGGATGGGCCAGCCGTCGCGCGAAGATGTAGGCCACCGGCGCCAGCAGGGCGGCCGACAGCAGCAGCCACAGCACGATGCGGACTTGCCAGGGGTCTAGCCCCAGACGCGGCGCCGGGCGGACCATGTCCCAGCGGCCATCAGCCCGCTGCACGGTGACTTCGAAGGGCGCGATCAGGAAATGATCCTCCTGTTCGCCGCCATCGCGGGCGATGCGGTCGCGGATGATACGGAAAACCCGACGGTCAGACACAGGCAGGCGCGATGGGGCCGCGAAGACCACCTGGCCGGTGTTGACCCCCAGCTCCCGGGCGAGCTCGGCCCGCATCTTGGGCACCATGCGGCCTTCCATGGTGGGGGAGGAGGGGCTGTCGACGATCTTCAGTTCCAGCGGCCGCCGCTCAATCAGGTTCGGGGGGCGGCCCTTGAAGGTCTGCGCCACCTCGCTCAGCCTATAGAAGTCCGGGGCCGGCGGCGGCAGGATGAAGATCATCGCCAGGATGATCGCCTGCGAGGCCACCAGGGTGATGCCGATCAGGGTCAGCAGGCGGGCGAACAGCGACGCGGTCGGCCGGCCCGACCAGGGCGGCCTCATACGCGCTTCACCTTGGCGGTGAACATGTAGCCTTCATTGCGGATGGTGCGGATCAGGTCAGTGCTCCCGCCGCCGTCGTCAAGCTTGCGACGCAGACGGCTGATCTGCACATCGATGGCGCGGTCAAAGGCGTCGGAAGCGGGCCCCCGAGCGAAGTCCAGAAGCTGGTCGCGGGTCAGCACCCGCTGCGGCCGCTCCACAAAGGCGCGCAGCAGGGAGAACTCGCCCGAGGACAGGTTCACCACCACGCCCGGAGGTGAGCGCAGCTCGCGCCGGACGAGGTCGAGCCGCCAGCCCGCGAATTCGCAGCCCGCGCCGATGTTGCTGGCCTGGCCACGCTGTTCGGCCCGGCGCAGGACGGCGCGCACCCGGGCCAGCAGCTCCCGGGGATTGCAGGGCTTGGCCAGGTAGTCGTCGGCGCCCAGCTCCAGGCCGACAATGCGGTCGGTGTCCTCGCCCATCGCCGACAGCATGATGATGGGAGGGCCTTCGCCGCTGAGCCGCCGAGCGATGGACAGCCCGTCCTCGCCGGGTAGCATGACGTCGAGCACAATCAGGTCAACGGGGCCGCGCTCCAGCGCCTGCTCCATCTCGCGGGCGTCTCCGGCGGTCTCGACGAGGTAGCCGTGCTTGCCCAGGAAATCGGAGACGACGTCGAGGATGCCCGGATCGTCATCGACCATCAGGATTCGGGCCGTCGCGGGGACCTGTTCGGTGCTGGGTTCCATTCGCGCCATTTTCAGCCCCTCCCGTAACGCACAGATTTCACGGCCGAAACTGCGTCAACCCGCCTCAATTCGCGGCCAGGACATCGTCGGCGACATAGCCATTGGTCTTCCGCTCAACGCCAAACCGGGACATGGGGCCGTGGCCCGAGACGAAGGCCACGTCATCGCCGAGCGGCCAGAGCTTGCCGGTGATCGAGGCGATCAGTTGCTGGAAATCGCCGCGCGGAAAGTCGGTGCGGCCGATCGACCCCTGGAACAAGACGTCCCCCACCTGGGCGAAGCGGGCCTCGCGATGGAAGAAGACCACATGGCCCGGCGTGTGCCCCGGGCAGTGGTAGACCTCGAAGCTGGTCTCTCCGAGGGTGACCGTGTCGCCGTCTTCCAGCCAGCGGTCTGGGGTGAAGCCCGTGGCCTCGGGCATGCCCCACTTGGCCCCGCTGGCTTCCATCTGGTCGATCCAGAAGGCGTCGTCCCGGTGCGGTCCTTCAATGGGGACGCCGGTGATCGCTTTCAGGGCCGCCGTCCCGCCAGCGTGGTCGAGGTGACCGTGGGTGATCCAGATCTTCTCGAGAGTGAGGTCGTGGGCCTCCAACGCCGCCAACAGGCGCGGAACCTCGCCGCCCGGATCGATGATCGCCGCTTTCTTGGTCTTCATGCACCACACGATGGTGCAGTTCTGCGCCAGCGGAGTGACCGGGGCTATGATCGCGCGGATGGGGGAGGCTGTCTCGGACATGGCGCCAGCATCGGCGCTCGCGACCCATAAGAAAAGGCCCGGGATGTGATCCCGGGCCTGTCCTTGTCGGCTACTGCGCGCCGGGCATCGGGGGCACCGAGTCCGGCGGCGCGTCGGGCGACAGTTCGGGCACGTCGATGATGCCGCGGCCCAGATGGCTGTTGCGGAAGCCGTAGGCGAAATAGACCACCAGCCCGATCGCCGCCCAGATCAGGAACATCATCTTGGTGTCCGTCCCGAGGCTGAAGAACAGGAAGCCGCAGCCGAGGATGGCGACGGGGGCCACAATCCAGACCAGCGGGGTGCGGAACGGACGCTTCCGGCTGGGATCGGTCTTGCGCAGCACCATCACCGCGATCGCCACCATGGCGAAGGCGAAGAGCGTCCCGGAGTTGGAGATATCGGCCAGCACCCCAACCGGGAAGAACGCCGCGAAGGCCGAGACGCAGACCCCGGTGATGATGGTGATCACGTGGGGGGTGTGGAACCTCGGGTGGATCTTGGATAGGCCGGTGGGCAGCAGGCCGTCACGGCTCATCACGAAGAAGATGCGGGTCTGACCGAACATCATCATCAGGATCACCGAGGGCAGGGCCAGGCCGGCGGCGAGGCCGAGCAGGTTCCCGATCTGGACCCAGCCAATCTCGCGCAGGGTCCAGGCGAGAGCCTCCTTGGAGCACACCACGTGGGTGTCAGCCAGGGACTGACAGGCCGCGGTCAGCTCGGGACTGCCGGGGCGCAGGCCGACGCCGGCGGCGTCCATCACCGGTTGGGCGCCCACCGTGCCGATCACGCCAGACGCCACCAGGATGTAGAAGACCGTGCAGACGGCGAGCGAGCCGATGAGGCCGATGGGCATGTTGCGCTGGGGGTTCTTGGTTTCCTCGGCGGCCGTCGAGACCGCGACAAAACCCACATAGGCGAAGAAGATCGAGGCGGCCGCCGCCGCCACCCCCGAGAACCCCAGAGGGGCGAAGGGGGTGAAGTTTTCCATCTTCATCACCGGCAGGGCCAGGACGCAGAACAGGGTCAGGGCGGAGACCTTCACCAGCACCAGGACGGCGTTCACCGCCGCCGATTCCCGGGTGCCGATCACCAGCAGCCAGGTCACCAGCAGGGCGACGCCGGCGGCGGGCAGGTTGACGATCCCGCCGTCCATCGGTCCCAGCACCAGGGCGTTGGGGATGTCGACGGCGAAGGCGTTCTCGATCAGGCCGACCACATAGCCCGACCAGCCGACGGAGACCGCGCCGGCGGCGACGGCGTATTCCAGGATCAGCGCCCAGCCCACCATCCAGGCCATCATCTCGCCCATCACGGCGTAGCTGTAGGTGTAGGCGGAGCCCGAGACCGGCACCATGGCCGACATCTCGGAGTAGCAGAGGGCGGCCACCGCGCAGACGAAGCCGGCGATGATGAAGGCTGCGATCATGCCGGGGCCCGCCTTCTGGGCGGCCTCGGCGGTGAGGACGAAGATGCCGGTGCCGATGATGGCCCCGATGCCCAGCATGGTCAGCTGGAACGCCCCCAGGGAGCGATGCAGTGATTTCTTCTCAGCGGTCGCGAGGATCGCGTCGAGCGGCTTTACACGCCACATGTTCCCTCCCAGTCGCGGCGGGCCCCCCGCCGCGCGAATTAAGCTTGCGCGGAACCTGCGGTCTGCTCACCCGGCGGTCAAGCGGCAAGGCTTGGCGCGGCCCCTGGGCGCGGATAGACCCCCTGCATGCTGCCTGTTGAGGAAATCCTGCCTGCCCTGCAGGCGGCCCTGGTGGAAAACACCGCCGCCGTGCTGGTGGCGCCGCCCGGGGCGGGCAAGACGACGCTGGTCCCCCTGCGCCTGCTGGACGCGCCCTGGCTGGCTGGCGCCAAGATCATCATGCTGGAGCCCCGCCGCCTGGCCGCCCGCGCCGCCGCCGACCGCATGGCCAAGACCCTGGGCGAGCGGGTCGGCGAGACCGTCGGCTACCGGGTGCGCATGCAGTCCCGGGTCTCGGCCCGGACCCGCATCGAGGTGGTCACCGAGGGCGTCTTCAGCCGTATGATTCTCGGCGACCCCACGCTGGAGGGCGTCGGCCTCGTCATCTTCGACGAGTTCCACGAGCGCAGCCTGGACGCGGACCTGGGCCTCGCCCTGGCCCGCGACGCGCAGGACTTGCTGCGCGACGACCTGCGACTGCTGGTGATGTCGGCGACCCTGGACGGGGCGGCCGTCGCCCGCCTGCTGGACGCGCCTGTGGTGGAGAGCCAGGGCCGGGCCTATCCCGTCGAAACCCGCTATCTCGGCCGCGACGACCGCCAGCGTCTGGAGGACCGCGCGGTCCGCGCCGTGGAGCGGGCGCTCGCCGAGGAAACCGGTAGCATACTGGTCTTCCTGCCGGGCCAGGGCGAGATCCGCCGGACCGCCGACCTGCTGACTGAGCGCATCCGCTGCCCCGACGTGCAGGTCTGCCCGCTCTATGGAGCCCTGGATCCCGCCGAGCAGGACCGCGCCATTTCCCCGGCGCCGGCGGGCGTGCGCAAGGTCGTGCTCGCCACCTCCATCGCCGAAACCAGCCTGACCATCGAGGGCGTCCGCGTCGTGATCGACTCAGGCGTCGCCCGCGTGCCGCGCTTCGACCCGGCCAGCGGCCTGACCCGCCTGGCCACCGTCCGCGTCAGCCGCGCGGCCGCCGACCAGCGCCGGGGCCGGGCGGGCCGCACCGAGCCCGGGGTCGCCTACCGCCTGTGGGACGAGGCCGAGACCCGCGCCTTGCCGGCCTATGCAGACCCGGAAATCCTCGACGCCGACCTCTCGGGCCTCGCCCTCGACCTCGCCCGCTGGGGGGCCAAGGACGTGGGGGCCATGGCCTTCCTGGACGCCCCGCCGGCCGCCGCCTTCACGGAAGCCCGGACCCTGCTGAGACGCCTGGAAGCCCTGAGCGAGGACGGGGTTCTGACCCCGCACGGCGAGGCGCTGAGCGGAATGCCGCTCGCCCCACGCCTGGCCCACATGATCCTCAAGGCCGCGCAGACCGGCCAGGCTTCCCGCGCCGCCCGTATCGCCGCCCTGGTCACCGAGCGCAACCTCGGCGGCCGCGACGCCGACCTGCGCCATCGGCTGGAGGCCTTCGAGCGTGATCGTTCGCCTCGCGCCCGCGACGCCAAGGCTCTGGCCGATCGCTGGGCGGGCATGGCCGGCAGGGCGGGGAAGGGCGAGCCCCTCGAGGACGGACTGCTCCTGGCCTTCGCCTATCCCGAACGCATCGCCAAGGCCCGCGGCCCCACCGGCGAGTTCCAGCTGGTCAGCGGCCGGGGCGCCTTCGTGGAGCCCACCGACGCCCTGGCCAGAGAGAAGTGGCTGGCCATCGCCGAACTGGGCGGCGGCGACCGGCGCGACCGCATCCTGCTGGCCGCTCCCCTGGACGAGGCCGAGCTGATCGCCGCCTTCGCCGGCCACCTCATTGTCGAGAGCCGGTTGGAAGAGAGCGGGGCGGGGCGCCTGCGCGCCAAGCAGATCACCCGCCTGGGCCGCCTGACTGTGCGCGAACAGATCGACGAAAACCCGGACCCAAAGCTGATCGCCGCGGCCCTGGCCGATCGGGTGCGCAACGAAGGCTTGAGCATCCTCACCTGGGGTCCCGCCGCCGAGGCCCTGAGGGCGCGCGTCGGCTTCCTGCGCGCGGGCGGCGGCGACTGGCCCGACCTCGCCGACGCCGCGCTCATCGACAGGCTGGACGACTGGCTCCTACCCCTGCTGGCGGGTCTCCGTTCCTTGGCCGCCCTGAAGCCCGACGCCCTCGACGGCGCCCTGCGATCCCTGATCTCCTGGGACCAGCAGCGCCGCCTCGACGCCGCCGCGCCCCTGCGCTGGACGGCGCCGACCGGTAACGCCTTCACCATCGACTATACCGCCGAGGGCGGACCCCGCGTGGATGTCCGCGTGCAGGAGGTGTTTGGCCTGACGCAGCACCCCACCGTCGCCGGCGGCGTTCCACTCACCCTGTCCCTGCTGTCCCCCGGCCACCGCCCGGTCCAGACCACCAAGGACTTGCCGGGATTCTGGAAGGGCTCCTGGAAGGATGTCCGCTCCGACATGCGCGGGCGCTATCCCAAGCACGTCTGGCCCGAGGACCCGGCCAATACCGCGCCCACCGCGCGGGCCAAGCCTCGTGGAACCTGACCGCGGCTAGGCCGTGGCCGCGTAGATCATCACCCCTGTCGCCACCGACAGGTTCAGGCTGTCAGCCCGGCCGCGCATGGGGATCTTGACGTTGACGTCGCACAGGGCGGCCATCTCTGGCGTAAGGCCCTGCTGCTCGTTGCCCATGAAGACCAGGGCGGGCTTTGCGTAGGTCGCCTCGTGGTGGGCGACGGTCGCGGTCAGCAGGGTGCCGATCACCGAGCCGGGCCACTTGGCGCGCCAGTCGGCGAAGGCGTCTTCGGTGGCGCGCACGATCGGCACGGCGAAGACGGAGCCCATGGTGGCCCGCACGGCCTCCACCGAGAACGGATCGCAGCATTCGCCCACCAGGATCACCGCCCCGCACCCCGCCGCGTCGGCGGTGCGCACGATGGTCCCCAGGTTGCCGGGGTCTCGCACCCGGTGCAGGGCGACAAAGCAGGACGCCGATGAGGGGGCCAGGGCCTCCAGCGGCATGAAGACCTGATGGAACACGCCGACCACGGCCTGCGGATTGTCGCGGCGCGACACCTTGGCCAGGATCTCCTGCGTGACTTCGATGACCTCGCCGCCGCCATCGCGCGTGGTGGTCATGGCCTGGCGCAGCAGGGGATGGCCGCCCGCCTCGGCGCCGTACATCAGGATCGCCGGGGCATGCCCCGTCTCGATGGCCTCGGTGACAATCTTCAGCCCCTCGGCCACGAACAGGCCGGTCTCGTCGCGCGTCTTTCGCAGGTGCAGGGCGCGAACCGCCTTGACCGTCGGGTTGGTCAGGGAGGTGACGGTGCGGTCGCTCACGGCGCCCACCGGGCGTAGAAGGACATGCCGATCTGGCGTTCGCCGTCCTGCTGAACCAGGGCCAGTTCACCCCACTCGATGGAACCGCCGCGATCCTTGAGCTTCTCGGAGAGCAGACCCGCCAGCGCCGCGCCGGAGATGCGCTCGGCATAGGCGTTCAGCAGCAGGAACTCCGCCTTATCTGAAAGAAGTTCGGCGCATAGGGTGGAAAGCTCAGGCAGGTTCTCAAAGAGTTTCCAGACCTCGCCGTCCGGCCCGCGGCCGTACTTCGGCGGATCGAGGATGATGCCCTCGTACTTCGAGCCGCGCCGCACCTCGCGCTGGACGTAGCGGCGGGCGTCCTCACAGATCCAGCGGATCGGTCGGTCGGCGAGGCCGGAGGCCTCGGCGTTCTCGCGCGCCCAGCCGATGGCCTTCTTCGAGGCGTCGACATGGGTCACCGCCGCACCCGCCGCCGCGCAGACCAGGCTGGCGACGCCGGTATAGCTGAACAGGTTCAACACCTTGGGCTGGCCTTCTGCGGCGCGCACCTTCTGGTCCAGCCACGCCCAGTTGGCCGCCTGCTCGGGGAAAAAGGCCAGGTGGCGGAAGGCGGTGAAGCGGGCCTTGAAGCTCACCTCCTGCCAGGACAGCGGCCAGGTGTCCTTCGGCTGCTCGCGGAACCGCCAGCGGCCGGCGTCCTCCTCGTCGGTCGGATCAAACACCGCGTCGGCGTTGGCCCAGACATCCTCGCCGAGCGAGGGCGTCCACAGGCACTGCGGCTCGGGCCGCACGACGGAATAGCGCCCGTAGCGCTCCAGCTTGCGCCCATTGCCTGAGTCCAGCAGGGCGTAGTCGGCCCAGCCGGTGGTGCGCATGACGCCGGGGGCTTCGGCCACGGTGGGGGCAGGCTTGCTCATGCCCTGGCCTTACCCGTTCCGGGCTCGCGGCGTCCAGTCGGGCGGTGGCCTGTCGGGGCCCCCGGTATGGAAGCTCGGGTATGGCGCACGAGGCCTTGATGCCGCATTGTCACAGGTCTGACTTGCGCGGGGTGGGCTTTTGCTTTCCGCTGCAAGCTGTTCGGATGACGAAAGGATTCCCGTGACGACGGCAGTGACCACTAGGCGCTCGGCGCGCAAGCCCAAGGGCGATGGCCACCTTCGCAGGGCGGAAATCCTTGAGGCCGCGGAACGCATCTTCGTGGCCCAGGGCTATGAGGGCGCCACCATCCGGAAGATCGCCGATGAGGTCGGGGTCTCGTCCACCGCGCTCTATATGCACTTCCCCGACAAGGGCGCGATTCTGCTGGAGATCTGCGAGCGGACGATCATTCAGCTCCTGGAACGCAACGCCGCCATCGCCGCCAAGCCGCTGGACGCCGTCACCCGCGTCAAGCAGATGCTGGATTCCTATATGCGCTGGGGTTTCGAGCACCCGAACGCCTATCTGCTTGTGTTCGCCGGGGTTCACCCCGTATCGACCATCTGGCACGAAGGCACGGCGGACATGAGCGCGCGATGCTACGAAATCTTCAGCGGCGCGGTGCGCGAGATCGCGGCCGAGGGACGGCTGCGGACCGGCAC